>DAOUDJ010000110.1:0-11487 GCA_034430795.1 Anaerolineales bacterium
ATAGGAAAATGTCCGACGAACACAGTTCTAAAAAGGCTGAGATGCGAGGATTATTCCATGGCTCGCTTGACGGATTTAAAAGGTCAGACTAGGATGAACGCGCCGGGTGAAAACAAGGGATTCGAGGAGGTTGATTGCGTTGACACATCACAAACGGCTCGGTGAATGGGGGGAAGCCGAGGCACGGCGCTACCTGGAAACGATGGGATATTTCTTCGTCGACAGGAACTACCGGGCTTTCGAAGGTGAAATTGATTTGGTAATGCGAGACGGCGACATCGTCGTATTCGTCGAGGTAAAGACGCGGACATCTAATACATTTGGTACACCGGAGGAAAGTGTATCTAAAGTGAAGCGTCAACGACTCCAACGTGCGGCGTGGGCTTTCTTGCAAGAACATGAAATACTCGACGCTCCATGGAGAATTGATGTCATCGCAATCGAAGCAAGTACAAACCGGACTATCCAGCGCCTTGATCATTATCCTGGCGCATTCGATATCGAATTGAATAGCTTATGAGAAAAAGCCAGTCCGTCATCGCCATTCTCGGTCCAACCGCTGTTGGAAAGACTCGTATCTCGATTTATCTCGCTAAGCAATTCGAAGGTGAGATTGTATCGGTAGATTCGCGACTCATATATCGGGGCATGGATATTGGCACGGCGAAACCGACGTTCAAAGAGAGAGAGCAGGTTCCCCATCACCTTATAGATGTAGCTGACCCAGACGACACATGGAATCTAGCGAAGTTTTGCAAAGCAGCTTTGGATGTTATCCACGATATTCACAGCAGAGGGAAGGTTGCCTTCCTCGTAGGCGGTACAGGGCAGTACCTCAGGGCGATCCTTGAAGGTTGGACGCCGCCGCCGAGCGCCGAATCAACGGATTTCCGCGAGACGCTGGAGACGATTGCGGCCAGCAAAGGGTATGGTGCGTTGCATCGTCAGCTGCAAGATGTGGATCCGGCTTCTGCCTCACGAATTGACCCACGCAATGTTCGGCGGGTCATCCGGGCGCTTGAGATATTCCATTTGACCGGTATGCCCGCCAGTTCGCAAAGGGTGAAGAAGCCGCCGTCGTTTGAGATACTGCGCATTGGTCTTTCATTGCCGCGCGCGAAGCTCTATCAACGGATCGATCAGAGAATAGACTTGATGATTGAAGATGGTTGGATTGAAGAAGTTCAGGCGTTGATCGATATTGGAATCTCGCCTGATCTACCATCGCTTTCGGCAATTGGATATGCTCAGCTGGCTGCACATCTTTCTGGTGAGATGGATTTAGACAATGCCATTGTGGAGATTCGCAGACTTAGCCGGCAGTTTGTACGCAGACAGGCGAACTGGTTCAAGGCGGATGATCCGAAAATTCAGTGGTTTAGTGCCGTGCCTGGCGTGGGTGAGCGAATAGCGGCAGTCATTGAACGATGGCTGCGCACCGGTTTGCAGGCGAGCGACTGACCCGTTGGAATCAACGGTAATGATGCCTTGGGTGGCGGAAATAATTCAGAGGGCTATAGGAATCAAGTTGAGAAGAATAGGTTAAGCCCGAGGTAAACGAGTGCGGCTATAGCTGCATTTGCCGGGATTGTGATCAACCAGGTCAGTGCCATATCGCTGAGAACAGTCCAACGAACCTTGTTTATTCGCTCGGCCGCGCCGACACCGAGGATCGAAGAACTCATCACCTGCGTTGTACTGACGGGACCGCCGAGAAGCGCGGCGCTGAGAATCACGATTGCCCCCCCAATCTGCGAGGTAAATCCGTGGATAGGGCGAATGCGAAAGATTTTCCCACCAAGCGTGCGAATCAGGCGCCATCCCCCGAATGATGTCCCCAAGCCGATCGCGGCCGCGCTTACCGTTACAACCCATATTGGTATTTCGAAGGAAGATATTTGTCCACTGAGCAGTAATCCCATGGCGATGAGCCCCATGGTCTTTTGAGCGTCGTTTGTGCCGTGGCTCAACGAGAGGCCAATGAGAGTAACAACTTGGAAACGGCGAAATAAATTGCTAACCTTTGGCGTTGCACCGCGAACAAGAAATAAGGTGAATTTCATGACGATGAAACCGATGATTAACCCCGCAATGGGGGAAAGGAATAACGCAATCGCAATTTTCGTAATACCCGAAACCTTAACGATATCAAGGGAACGACTGTGAATTAGAGCAGCGCCAAGAAGCCCGCCCAGGAGAGCGTGTGAGGAGGAGGAGGGTATACCAAAATACCACGTTAGCAGGTTCCAGATAATTGCGGCAGTTACGCCGGCCATGATCGCGTTCATATTTACCGCGCTCATATTAAGGAGTTCATCTCCGATGGTTGTTGCCACAGCGACTCCGAAAAGGAATGGTGCTATGAAATGAGATATCGCGGCAAGGATGAGCGCTACGCGAGGATTAAGGGCGCGCGAGAATATGACGGTTGCAACTATGTTCGAGCTGTCGTGAACACCGTTTAGAAAGTCAAAAACCACTGCGAGAACAATTAATGCGATCAACATCGAAAACGCGCTCATTTCTATCATGTGAAAAGCTTATCAGGGATTGATGGTTTTCGTCAACGGCAGGTTATTTTTTGGCGTAATTTTCGCCGAGGTAATGGACGGAAAGAATCGTCAGGCTGATCAGAATTCCGGGGATGGTTGTTAACCAAGGCGCCTGTATAAGATGCATGCGACCGCTGTTCAGCATCGCTCCCCATTCTGGAAAGGAAGGGTCACCGGACAATCCCAAGAACGTCAGCGTTGTCGCGCCCATGAATGCCCAGGCGAAATGAGTCGTCGCGAGAGAGAACAGCTGCGGAGCTGCATTAGGGAGGAGGTGAGCGAGGGCAACGCGTGTCCGGCTTGCGCCGAGTGCATAGGCAGCATCGATATATCCCATCTCCTTTATCCCTTGAAAGATGCTCCTGCTAAGCCGGATGAAGCCTGGGATTCCCCCTAAGCCGACGGCGATCACGATAGTGAAGAGACCCGGACCGAAGCCGGCGACTAATAGCATGGCTAGGAGAAGCCCTGGAATTGCCAGAGCGGCGTTTGTGAGGGCAAGGATGATGCGATCTGACAATCCACCAATTGCAATAGCGGCGAGGCTGAGGATTGTGCCGACAAGTACGGTGAGAAGTGTTGCGAGCAGGGGAATGGATAGACTCAGCCGAGCTCCATACATGACACGAGCGAAGAAATCCCGACCCAAGGCATCCGTGCCTAATGGGGGATGGTTTGTTGGAGATAGTAACAAGCTGCTGATCGGTTTGTATGGGTCAGCGGAAGTGATAATGGGCGCGATGAACGCCATTAGAACTATCACTGCGAGCCAGAGTATGCAGAGAGTCTTGACCCAGCGGAATCTCATTCAACCCTCCGCAATCGAGGATCAATCATGAGTGTGAGAAGGTCAGCGAATACATGACTGATGGTGTAGAAAATCGCCGCGAGCGCAACAAGACCCAGCGCGATGGGAAAATCTCCATCCAGGATAGATTTCACAAGCAGCCTACCCAGGCCGGGGCGGGAGAAAACCGTCTCGGTCACGACTGTTCCTGTAAATAGGAAAGCAGCTTCGAGAGCAATGAGGGAGATGACGGGCGGAAGGCTTGGTCTTAATGCATGCCATAGCAACCGAAACCCGCGGCGTATTCCGCGTGCACGTGCCGCCAGGATGAAGGGAGATCGAAGACTCTCTGACAAGCCGCTATGTATCACGCGAGCGATTGGACCGGAAGAGGCGAAACCCAACACCAGAGCTGGCAGGATAAGTCTGATGAGCAACTCGTTGGGAGGACCGAGACCTTGCAGGAAGTGTCCAAGAATGAGTAGGGAAAGAATGCCTGCAAACGCTACTGGGATGGATGTAGCCAAAGCCGCAATCGTCGCGGCGATTATTCCCGATGTGCGTTTCCCAAACCACGCAGCGGCGATTCCGAGGAAAGAACCGAAAAAGATCGCAGCAATGAGCCCACTAAAGGCTAGAGCTGCGGTTGAAGGAAATTGCTCGAGGATGATTTGTGAGACGGGGCGATGGGTGTATAGCGATGAGCCTAGGTTGCCTTGGAGGAGGTTTGCTAGGAATTTCAGGTACTGAACCCAGAGCGGTGCGTTTAAGCCCAACGAGATGCGAAGCTCTTCTGCTTGCTCAGGCGAGGCCAACCCCTGTGATAACAGGCTCGCGACTGGATCGCCGGAAGCAAACCGGAGAGCGAAAAAGGCAAGGGTTACAGCAGCCCAGGCCGTCCAGACACCTTCAACGAGGCGTCGGATTACGGCGAGGATAGCTGTACGTCGATGAGATTTGGAAACCATCCCTGCGCCGAGAATTTCAACCCCTCAACTCGCTTGTGAGCGATGACGAGGTTGACATAGTCCCTTATCGGGAGCACAAGTGCGTTGTCGGTAATTGCTTGGACGATCTGATTATACAGGGCAGCTCGGCGATCGGGAGCTAGTGTAGTGTGCGCGGCTTCATTCAGCAACAGGTCGATTTCAGAATCTGAGAACCCGGTCCAATTATAGAACCCATCGCTTGAATAGAAGGAACGCAATAAATCCGGATCTGTCCCGAAGAAGTTAATGCCAATGGCGTGGTAATCACCACTGGACTGGATCTCTTTGAGCGCTCCAAAGCCGGGAGCGATGGTTAATTCAACATCAACACCAACATTCTCCCAGCCGACTTTCACCAATTGCGCGACCTCAGAATTCGATCCCCATGGTGGGGCGACAAGCTTGATGACAAGAGGTTCGCCATCACGCTTACGGTATGTTTCTTGACCCTCCAAAATCCACCCTGCCTCCGCAAGAAGTTTACGAGCTTCCTCGGGGTTGTGCGAGGACGGTTGAAGCTCCGATATCATTTCGAATCCAGCCTGAGAGAGAGGGTTGTTGGCAATAGGCGAATGACTGCCAAAGACGGTGAGGACAATCGATTCTTTGTCGACCGCAAGAAGCAATGCTCGCCGAACACGAATATCAGCCGTTGGCGCCATGGAGGTGTTGAAGAAATACTGGAGGGGCTGGCCGGGTATGGCGATGGGTGATAATGAAAAATCTGCGCTAGAAGCGAGGCGGTCGGCTTCATGCGGTGGAATCTCACCCATGACGTCCACTTCGCGTCTTTCCAGAGCGAGGGCGCGGGAGGCAGCATCTTCATAGAAAAGGAAGACGATTCTTTCTACCGAAGCCTTTGAGTTTTTATAGATTGTCGGAGCCCATGCGTAATCTGGATTACGTTCCAGCGTTATGTGATCGTTGGGGATGTATTCGACGAAGCGATACGGTCCTGTGCCGACCTGGTGGAATTGATATTCAGAGGTTCCCCATTGATCCAAAGCTGTCGGTGAGGCCATGCCCAGATAGACCTGGGCGAGGGAATCCAACAATGGCGCAAACGGTTCATCGAGCACAAACAGAATTGTGTATTCGCCCAGAATTTCCGTTCGGTTGAGCGGCCCGAGCATGGTTGCGGCTTTCTGCGAATGATTGTCTGGGTCGAGGGTGTAGCCGATGTTGTCTTGGACAGCCTGGGCGTTGAAAGGTGTGCCATCATGGAAGCGGACATTTTTTCGCAGGTAAAATGTATACCTCAGACCATCGCTGGAGATCTCCCAGCGCTCCGCTAGCCCGGGGACGAACTCGCCGCTTGCCGGGTCGAGGAAAACAAGCGTGTCATAGACAGAACTAAGAGGAATGCCGAGCTCCGCGGATGCGTTTAAGTGAGGGTCTATCCCCGATGGAGCTAATGTCAGTCCATACTTAAGTGTTGATCCCGTATCGGTTGGCGGTTGACACGCGCTCCCAATGCCGGACGTAACGAGCACAAGGATGAGCAGCACAGATCTGGATATGTATATTTTCATGATTGACTTGCAAGAACCATCGCTCCAACCAACCCGGCATCATCACCGAGCGAAGCTGGTAGAACGCGTACCCCATCGAGATATGCTGGGTCCATAATGTGCTCGCGTAGAGAGCGTCTAATCGGTTCGAATAAAAGGTCACCTAGGAGAGAAACCCCACCGCCGAGAATGAAAACCTCGGGGTTGAATGCATGGGCGAGGTCGGCCAGGTGGTGCCCAATTAGAAACCCTGCTTCTTCAATAACCGAGAGGGCAAGCTCGTCGCCAGCTTGGGCTGCTTTGCCAATATCGAAGCTTGTAATTTTCCCTTGAGCGCTGAGCGTTTCCTTCAGGGTGGACATTTGGCCGGCTTCTAGTTGAGCAGTGGCGTTGCGGGCGATGGCCGGCCCAGCAGCGACGGCTTCGATATGTCCCTTTATCCCACAGCCGCATGCAGGACCGTTTGACTCTATAGTTAGATGGCCGAGTTCACCTGCCAAGCCGCGCGCGCCAAGCAGCAATCGGCCGTCGGCGATCACGCCTCCTCCGATACCCGTGCTGATGGTTAGATAAATCATGTTATCTGTGCCTTGACCGGCACCAAAGCGCCACTCGCCCAGGGCGGCTACATTTGCATCGTTGCCTAAGAAGACCGGCATGCCAAAGTGCTCGCTTAACTGGTCGCGTAAGGGTATGTTGGTCCACCCAGCGAGGTTTGGGGAGCTGATAATAACTCCGCTACGAGGGTCGAGCGGGCCCGGTGCGGCAATGCCAATCCGGAGATCAACGGCGTCCTTAGGGATCTGTGATTCAATCGCCTGGATTAATCGAGCGATAACCGAATCAGGTCCCTCAGAAGCGAGAGTAGCAGTCTTTTTCTGTGAAGTTGGGGGAGGTTGTGGGGAGGGGAAATATGCCGCGCGGATATTCGTCCCACCGAAGTCAACGGCGATGATTCCAAGCATGGTGCGAGTATAACATAATGTCCCCTTTTGATGAGAAACATGCGCGGAATCCTGTAATCGTCCAGAATTACTTCACTGTCCAAGTAGAACTCATTGTGTCATATTTCAAGAACTAATCGGGACACTTTGTACCTGGCGGGCCCAAAATCCTGTGGTGTGTATCTCTCAGTATACACATCATCTCTATGATCACGACCTGCTCGACCATTGCTGCGTGTTAGGCAACCTTGCGGGAGGTTACAGCGCCCTTCTATCGGGTTCCAACTCGTGTATACGTGTTCTGTTTCATGGAACCTGCTTGATGTTTCTGTGCCGTAGCTTTAGAATGCACGGTAATGACTTCTAACGTTACACCCATTCGAAAGCAATACTTAGAGATCAAGCACAATTATCCTGACGCGCTGCTCTTCTTCCGGCTAGGCGATTTCTATGAGACCTTCGACGAAGATGCTGAAATAACGGCGCGTGAACTGGATATCGTTCTTACCTCGAGGAACATCGCCAAAGGCGCGCGCATCCCAATGGCGGGAATTCCGCACCATGCAGCCGAGGGGTACATCGCCCGATTAATAGAGCGGGGCTATCACGTTGCGATCTGTGACCAGATTGGTGACGGTCCGGTGAAGGGTTTGTTCCCGCGCGAGGTCGTGCGGGTGATTACGCCGGGAACGGTTGTCGAGGCTGAATTGCTCCCGGGCGATAGGAATAACTATCTTGTATCCGTCATTCTCGACGGCAACGAACTGGGAATTGCTATAGCTGATATCAGTACTGGCGAGTTCTACGTAGGCCAGTTTGAATCAGAGGACAGCCTCGCCGCATTGCAGCAGGAGCTCTACCGCTTGTCCCCAGCGGAAGTGTTGATTCCCGAAACGCTGTCGCTTGAAGCCATTTGGGATGGAAACACGACTAAACTCCCGGATTGGCGGTTTGAACTTGACCGCACTGTGGAGGCGCTGCAAGAGCATTTTGGAACGATAACACTCGCTGGATTTGGTCTAGAGGGGAAGCCTGCTGCTGCTCGTGCGGCAGGGGCAATCGTTGATTATCTACGCAGCTCACAAGAAGGAGCACTTTCTCTTCTAACGGGTCTATCGATTTATTCCCTCGATGATTTCATGACCCTCGATGCCGCGACGCGCCGCAACCTCGAGTTAACAGAAACGATTCGAACGGGTGATGTGCGTGGTTCACTACTCGGGATTCTAGATCAAACACAAACGCCGATGGGGCGACGACTCCTTCGTCAATGGCTGGGAAATCCTCTATTGGACTTGGAGAGGATCGAAGGGAGATTGGATCAGGTCGAAGCATTCCATAACGACGGCGTCTGGCGAGCCGAGATCCGATCTGCCTTAAAGACTTACGGAGATCTTGAGCGACTTACAAATCGGATTATTGCTGCAGTCGCCAAACCAGGCGACTTGGTGGCCATGCAGGCGCTTCTTGAAAATATCCCCCCGCTTAATAGTTTATTGCAGCCATCAAAGTCGACAGCCATCAAGGGAATTGCAGCAGGCATCGATGAGTGCGAAGACGTCTTTGATCTTCTGCAACGCAGTATTAGCGATGACCCTCCTGCAACTCTGGGAAAGACTGGCGTAATACGGTCCGGCTTCTCGGAAAGGCTGGATGATTTGGTCGATTCCTCACGCGGTGCACGCGATTGGATCGCAAAGCTAGAGCAGGTCGAGCGGGAGCGATCAGGGATCAAAAATCTTAAGGTTGGTTACAACAAGATTTTCGGCTACTACATAGAAGTTACAAAAGCGAATATCGAGCGAGTCCCTGAGGACTACATTCGCAAACAGACGCTTGTCAACGCCGAACGCTATATAACACCCGAGATGAAGGAATACGAATCACAAGTATTGACAGCAGAGGAACAGATTAGGGAAGTTGAAAGAGAGATATTCCATGAGGTCTGCGTAAAAATTGCGGAACAGGCGGCACGTTTATTGGGGACTGCCCGTGCAATAGGCCGTTTGGATGTAGTGAGCGCTCTGGCGGAGGTGGCGGCTCACCGCGGTTTTATCCGCCCGGAGTTAGCGGTTGGTGATGCTCTCGATATTCAGGATGGACGGCATCCGGTTGTTGAAGAACTCATCCCGGGCATGCGCTTCATTCCAAACGATATCCAATTCGAAGACGGGGAGCGCATCCGGGTGATAACCGGGCCGAATATGAGTGGTAAATCGACGTATTTAAGGCAGGTTGCGTTGATCGTGTTAATGGCCCAGATGGGGAGTTTCGTACCTGCAAAGCATGCTCGTCTGGGTATTGTCGACAGGATTTTCACAAGGATTGGAGCGCAGGATGAAATTCATGCCGGCCAATCTACTTTCATGGTAGAGATGGTTGAGATGGCGAATATCCTGCATAACGCATCCAATCGCAGCCTGGTGATCCTGGACGAGGTAGGAAGAGGCACGAGCACCTATGATGGGGTTGCGATTGCCTGGGCTGTCGTGGAGTATCTTCACAATCACCCGAAGCTGCGAGCGCGAACGCTCTTCGCCACTCATTACCATGAGCTTACTCGTTTATCGGAGTTTCTCCCTGGAGTACGGAACTATAATGTCGCAGTTTCTGAGGAAGGCGGGAAGGTTGTCTTCCTGCATAAGATCACGCCCGGCGGAGCAGATAAATCCTACGGGATTCATGTCGCCGAGCTGGCAGGAATGCCACGTCCGGTCATCAACCGGGCGCAGGAAATCCTGGCTCAGTTCGAAGCCACGTCAGATCATTCTTCCGATGACCCGCAGGTAGCATCGAAACAGCTCCATCTCTTCTCCGAAGCGGATCCCCTCCTGGAAGAAATTCGCGCGCTGGATTTAAACAGCCTTTCACCTCTTGAAGCACTCAACCGTTTATACGAATGGCAGCAACGCTTCGGTAAAGACGAAGGCGAATAAATCCCATAATTTACCTGCAAATCAAGGGAATATAATCGCAGCAATTGTGGGCATCCACTCGCTAATTGTCGTCACCGATCAAGTCCGGGTACTCCTGAAGTACAGGTTCCGCATCTTGGATTTCAAGGTGTTTCAGAATTGTATTAATTAATTCCGCCTTCGTTTCAGCGTCCCGGCGGGACCATGTGCGGCTTTTTATCTCAAGGAAACACCCATCTACTTTCGGCTCAAGAATGCGATCGATGTTGATGAAGAATTCGAGGTCTTCGTAGCGAATCAGCCAGCGAAGGCGGTCCTTATAGATGCTGATCTCGCTGGAAGGTTTAAAATATTCACGGTAGAAACGGGGTGAATACTTGGCTGGTGCGATAAATCGGGAACGGGAGAGCAGAACCGAGTTGTGATATTCGCGTTCTGCGGCTGGGCCTGTAAGTGTGAGACGAGATCGAACGTTAAAAACCTCTCCCTCTTCATTCACGAACTCGTCTTCCCGGTAACGCAAGCGTGCTTCCTCAGGCATGGTGAATCGGAAATATTTATCATATTCAAGGTAGTGTGCCTGCCTTATTATTTCAAAGACATCTTTCTCCAACAAGGCAATTACCGATTGAGGGTCGTCCAGTTTGACCTTGATTTGTATCTCGTAACTCTCCTCTTGTTCTGCGCCGCCGATAGCGATTAGTTTCGATAGCACGGATCCTTCGCGGTCGGTGAGGAAGGCGTCGATATCGGCAGCGTATTGAGCGGCCTGGGAAAATAATTCACTTTCTTGGATGGTTAACAGTTCGCTGTCACGCATGAGCCATCGCCCGTTCACCATGACATCCTGGACATCCGAAGACTTGGTTGCGTAGATCAGGCGTGAATAAACCGCCTGGGGTTCGCGCTCAAAGTGGGGGATATTATGTGTCCGGTCTTGATCGATAGCGATCAAGTCGGCGCGTTTTCCGGGCTCTAGAGAGCCGGTCAAGTGACCGATGTGAAGCGCCTTAGCGCCCATGCGTGTAGCCATTTCTAAAACATTTCTTGCAGGCAGGGCGGTGGGATCGCTTGTGACGGTTTTAGCGATAAATGATGCCAGGCGCATCTCTTCAAACATATCAAGGTCATTGTTCGATGCGGTGCCATCCGTGCCGATGCCGATCTGCAGCCCAGTGTCGAGCATCTCGATGATGGGGGCGAACCCGGAGGCCAGCTTGAGATTGCTCGAGGGGTTATGTGCAATACCTACTCCTGCATGCTCCAGGGTATGGATTTCGCCATCGTCGATATGGACACAGTGTGCAGCGATGACTTTCGCATCAAATAAATCTAGCTTCTTCAGCCAGGGGACAACTGGCATGTCATAGGTCTCGCGCCAATCCTCGACCTCACCTTTGGTTTCGGAGATATGGATATGCAGCGGGACATCAAATTCCATGGCGAGATCCCTACACGCCTCGAGTATCTCCTCCGTGCAGGTGTAGGGCGCGTGGGGCGCTACTGCTGGAATGATTAACGGGTCATCCTTCCATTTTTCGATGAAACTGCGTGAAGCCGCGAGTGAGTCTTCAAAGGATTCTGCATCCGGAGTGGGGAATTTAAGTATAGACTGGCCGCAGATGGCGCGCATTCCCGCATCTTTCGTCACCTGGGCAACGGTGTCTTCAAAATAGTACATATCAGCGAAGCAAGTGACACCGCCGCGAATCATCTCTGCACAGGCGATTAGCGTGCCGAGACGACAGAATTCGGGGGAAACGAATTCACGCTCAACGGGCATCATGTA
>DAOUDJ010000111.1:0-46434 GCA_034430795.1 Anaerolineales bacterium
TGTCCATCGGAGCGCGATCTCCACAATTGTTAATCTACCTCAGCAATGCCGAACTGATCTTGAATCAATATCCGAAAGCCCTCGTTTATGCCCTAGAGGGCAGCGCGGATGATCCCACTCTTCTTGAGGGATACCTGGCTGTCGGTAGAGCTTATAACGCATTGGGAATCCACACGTTAGATACTTCATACTTCCCGCGAGCCGTATGGCCACTCCAAACTTATGTCGCCTACCGATCAGACGACCCTGTCGGTTGGGCAGCCCTCGGCCGGGCTCTCCTCGGCGCGGGGCAGCACGAAGAAGCTCTGCAGGCACTAAACATCGCTGTAGAACTTAACGATCGCAACGCGCCTGCCTACCTCGCCCGTGGGATTCTCTTTACAGAACGCGGTATGTACGAGGCAGCTATCGAGGATCTGTACGCGGCTCGGCGATATTCACCTGAAACCTACGATCTGTGGATCGCCACCGCCAAGGCTTTGTTCTTCTTAGGAGAATACTCCGATGCGCAGAAAGAGAATATTGACCCTGCAATCACATATGCCGGAGATACCGCCGATCAATTCTTGCGCGAACGTAAACTTGCGGAGGCTTTCGCCCTCCGAGGTTTCATCTATGAGCTAAACCCCGATAACCTAAATGATGCTATCCGGCACTGGAACTACATCCGAGAATTTGAGTACGTTCTGACAGAAACGCGTGCTCTAGCAGAACAACATTACAATGAGCTGACAGGGATTGGTCCCACGCGGACGCCTACAGTAAGCCCAACGCCTTCGCCCACTGCCACACCTGAGGGAGCTATCGGAACGGCAACACCTTCTCCGTCCGCATAATTTCATCACACTCATCATTTACGGTAGATACGACACCCTTCGTCAATGCAACCACGATTCCAACACAACTGGACAGAATCCAATCGGTCCGGTAAAATCCTGTGATTGAAAAATAGGAAGCACCTCAGGAGGTTCAATTGGCAAATACCGCTTCCGCCAAGAAACGGGTACGACAGAATGAAAAACGCCGAATGCGGAATCGCGTTTGGCTTACACGTGCGCGCTCAACTGTAAAGCAGGCACGGATAGCGATTGATTCTAAGGATTCAGCGGCTTCGGTGGAAGCTGTAAATAAAGCTATCTCAGAACTGGACCGAGCAGCATCCAAGGGCGTCATTCATAAGCGAAACGCTGCTCGTCGCAAGAGCCGCTTATTGAAAAAGTTGTCCCTGCTGGAAAAGGGCAAATAACGAAATTCACGTGCATTCTCGCATACCTTAAACGACGCATAATCCGTGCGTCGTTTTTCATTCCTTGGCCTAATCAACCCACATGCTATAATCGCAGCGGACTATTAGGAGCGTTATGTTTACACAAGAACTTCACCAGGCGAATGCGACAGTTCACAACGGTCTAAAGCGTCTGAACTTACCTGATCCTGAATCCATCGAATGGCTACCAACACCTTTCGAGGGTGATTGGGGTTATGGAACCGCCGTATGTTTTAAAGTTGCCGCTGAGGAAGCAAAAGAAGTTCGAAACATCAAGGTCCCCCTACGAGCTCACGAGATAGCAAACCTACTCCTCGATGATCTACAGGAGCTTGAAGGTTTCGACCGCGCGGAAGCGGTCAATGGATACCTGAATCTCCATATCAACACCTCGGTTTACGCGCAAAGAGTGACAGATCGCGTTATTGACACAGGTAAAGATTTCGGTCGGGGTGCAAAAATAAGTGAGCGGGTGATGGTGGAATATGCTCAACCGAACACCCACCACTCTTTTCACATTGGACACGCTCGTAATGCCATTCTCGGTGAGGTACTCGCCAGGCTGGTGGAATTCGCCGGTTTCGACACAATCCGAGCTTCCTATCCGGGTGATATTGGATTGGGCGTGATCACTTGCGTTTGGGCGTATGAGAAATTCCACCAAGGCCAAGAACCTGAGGGGGTCCATGAACGTGGACAGTGGCTGGGAAATATCTATACCGAGGCGACAACACTTGTAACGCCTAAAGAAGATGAAGCCGAGAGCGAGAAACAACAAAGGCTGCAATATGATACAGAGCGACGGGCACTGTATAAAAAGTGGGACGAGGGCGACCCACATGTGCGTGAGCTCTGGCACAAAACCCGGCAGTGGAGCCTGGACGAACTCGCAGACATCTTGAAGATATTAGGTATCAACATCGATGTCTTCTTCTTCGAGAGCGAAGTGGATGAACCAGCAAAGCAAATCGTCGAGGAGCTGATCCAGCTTGGAATTGCTGAAGATGAACGCCCGGAAGGTCCCGTCATTGTGAAAATTGACGAGAAGCTCCACCTGAAAAAAGAGAAATACCGCACCGCAGTCATCCTGCGCAGCGATGGGACGACGCTCTATAGCACAAAAGACCTAGCGCTCGCCAAGGATAAATTCGAGAAATATCACGTTGATCGATCGATCTATGTAGTCGATGTTCGTCAGAGTTTGCATTTCCAACAGGTTTTCAAAATCCTCGAGCTATGGGGCTTCCCTCAAGCCGAGAAATGCTTCCATCTCGCATATGGCTTCGTGACCTTACCAGAAGGCGCCATGTCAGCCCGCAAGGGTAATGTAATCCTCTTCATGGATGTACTCGCGGAGGCCGAACGCCGAGTACGTGCAATCATCGCAGAGAAAAATCCTAACCTGACCGGTGAGCAACGCGAGACCGTCGTACGGCAAATCGGGCTGGGGGCTTTAATCTACGGCATGCTCTCAGTCGATAATAATAAAGACATTGTATTCAACTTAGATGACGCCCTAAGTTTTGACGGCCAATCTGCCCCCTACATCCAAAACGCTTATGTAAGAGCAAACAGTATTCTGCGAAAGGTCGAAGGGCTTCCCGAAAGCACATCTTTTGATTATGAGCTTGATCCAACAGAGATCGAGCTCATCGACATCATTTCCCAGTTTCCTACTATGGTTCAGAAAGCAGCAGAGCAGTACAAGCCGCTGCTCATAGCTACATACGCCTTCGAACTCGCAAAGGCGTTCCATCATTTTTATCACGCCGTGCGCGTTCTCCAAGCTGATGTAAAGCAGGAGATAAATGCTCGCCTTCGCATCACAGCTGCTGCGAAGGAAACCATTGCCAACGCCCTCAATCTATTAGGGATCGAAGCTCCCGAGGCGATGTGATTGGCAGCTTTACACGCTAAGGGATGCGGCGATCAACGGATGAAAGAACTGCGGGAGACGATCAACGTAACCAATATCGAGCTCGGGCTTATGGGTGCACCAACAGACATCAGCGGACAGCGCAAGTTAAACGGAACCGTCCTCCGCTCCCAATATAACTGCTGATTATTGGTCAGCCGACACCGGTGGCGATTCCAGACTTACGACTCAAACGAAAGTAGGCATAGACAATTATGACCCGTGCCTCTCACCGCAAGCCATTCGCCAGGCTCGAGTGGGACAGAAACTCAGATGCAAAACTAAAACCGGCCGAACTCCAGCTTTGGTCGGAGGCATTCCCCCAACCAATCCAACCGAATACTGCGGCTCAAGGTCGCCTCATTCACGGCGAGAATGCCAGCGTAATGATGGCTCTATTGGAGGAAGATAAGGGTCAGATCGATCTAATCTACGCCGACCCGCCTTTTCTAACCGGTAAAGCATATCGCGCCCGCATCGGGCAGGGTGAAGATTCTCGCGCCCCCGAATCATGGCGAACAACGCAAGGTTTTCACGACAACTGGTCCGATGGCGCAGCATATCTAGATATGCTGTTTCCGCGCTTGCAGCTGATGCACGATTTACTCTCCGAGTCGGGTACCCTATACCTGCATTTGGATTGGCACGCCTCTGCTTATGCGCGGGTCTTACTGGATGAAATCTTCGGTCCAGACCGGTTAATTAACGAGATTGTCTGGGTATACCATGGCCCCTCGCCCATACGGTCAGCGTTCAACCGTAAGCACGACACGATCCTCGCATACACAAAATCAAAAGAATATACCTTCAACGCAGACGATGTTCGAGTAGCCTACAACCCATCTACGATAAAGACTTTCAATAGCTCTCCGCGCGCAGGGTTTGGAAAAAAACCGGATCTTGAGCGTGGTAAAGTTCCAGAGGATTGGTGGTATTTTCCTGTCGTCGCCCGACTTCACAAAGAACGCACAGGGTATCCCACCCAGAAACCGGAAGCGCTATTAGAGCGAATCATTCTCGCTTCAAGCAACCCGGGGGACCTCGTTGCGGATTTCTTCTCCGGCTCAGGTACTGCCGTCAGCGTTGCCGCTCGATTGAAGAGACGCTGGCTTGCTTGCGACCCCGCCCCCACAGCCTTCATTACTGCATATCGCCGCTTGCTAATGACACCCGCTGTGGGTTCTTTTTCCTTATGGAAAACTGCTGACTCGCTGGACGAACCTACGCTTGACCTCGAGGTGGAAATCACGACCGATGGAGTCCAAGTTGAAGCAAGAATAGAAAAGATCAGATCAAGAGATTCAACTGAACTTCTTTTCCCAAAAGACTTGGTCCTCTGGGAGGTAGATTGGCAGCACGAAAATGGGATATTCCGAAGCCAATCTCAGGCAATTCGATCCTGGCGGAGTGACGAGATCTCTCTCCTGTTACCCTATCAGTATTCGTCAGATGGCGCTTATGAGCTTTGCATTCGGGCGTTTGACTCCCTGGGTCGTCATGGAGTTTTTTCGCACAAGGTTCAGATTAAACAATAATTCGAACGCTTAACAACCTCATCAACAATCAAAAGAGACATAGCATTTAGATCCCAGTGATTATCCGTTCAGCAATTTTCCACAAGGATTAAACCTTTGAACTTTGTAGGCGCATCAGTTAGCCATCTTTCCGTATCCTTGAAAATCATTAATCAAAAAAACGCCCATACGGGCGTCGATTACCGGTACCACCGTTTCTTTCTTTATTTATCCTGAGGTAGATCGAGCCGATACCCCATCCCCCGAATTGTTTTAAAATATTTTGGCCGTGATGGATTCGCTTCAATCGCCTTCCGAAGCCAGCTCATATGGACATCAAGCGTGCGTGTATCCCCCGTGTAATCTGTTTGCCACACTTTTCTGATCAGCATCTTTCTCATCATAAGCCGGCCCGGGTTCCGTAGAAATACTTCTAATAGTTTAGCCAGCTTGGGGGTGAGGCGCGTCTCCTTTTTTAAACAGCGTACGCGCCCTTTGGCGGTGTTTAGCTTAATGGGTCCGGCTTCGAGTGTGTACCGAACATCCCCAGGGAGCATTCGTTCAACACGATTAAGCAGCTTCCGCGGCGTGAAAGGATGGATTAAAGTGAGATCTGCTCCACTGCCGGGATCGGGTTTTGTGTCTTCGGGTGAAACCAAGATTATGGGGACCCCATCGAGCTCCGCTCTCGCCTTTCGGCACATACGCGTTCCTGATGTTTTCATTGAAGCAGCATCAAGAACCAGAAGATCAGGGGGGGTTTTCTTCGCGGAGGATACAGCTTTCTCTAATTTATGGTGTACTTGTACTTCGTATCCTTTACGTTCAAGGGCAGGGGCGAATGAAGGAGCACTTGCACGACCACTCTCAATCAACAGCACATCTGCTTTTGGCATCTGGCGATCCCGGCTCCGTCAAGCATTGGGCAGCCCCTTTGTGGCGCTGCCGGAATTCCATTCTACCATTTTTAGAATTGACTGCAACTGGGAAATTCGTTCTGGTAGGCAAGGTTGTGGTTTATTGGACGTATATTAGCCGAGCTGGCGAAGAACTGATTTGAGATCTTGCCTCTGGCTGCTTCGAATGCGGCTAGCGCCGCCTCCCTCTCTCGGGTCACGCCCTCCTCCGAAACCTCTAAAAGGAACTTCATCGAGAATAATTGATCGCTCTGCCGCATAAGCCGTCGGTGCAACCCACAATGCCAATGGCGACAAACTCTCCCGAAGGAGAGGATGCCAATCATCTGCACCATCCCACGAGCTGACGGCAAGACGGCGACTGATGGTCTGTGCAGCATTAATGACTTCCACTTCACGTGAACGACATCTCCCATCAGCCTTCAGTATCCACGTTGTCATGTTCGCGGGTTCACAAAAATATTCTAGATGCGCCCACTCTTCTAGTTCCTGTGCCCAAACCCTCTCTCCTGCTGTCTCGATGACTTTTGCAGCGCCGAATAATGCAGAGGCATACGCCGGTCCTCCACCGATAATCACACAGGTTCCATCTTGAACTTCGTTGGCGAAGCGTCTACCTAATTTGAGTTGATCCGGCATCCAACGCTCAAGCACCACCGGCATTTTCTCCAGAACTTCCGATAAGTGCTGCGCTGAACTGGAATCGCATAACCTTGCGGCCAGCGCGTATCCCATGAGCATTGAACCCAAGTAACTGAGCAGACCGGGTCCAGAAGGAAAATCGGGGAGGTTGACTCGAAGCACATGATCTGCTGTCCTTGCGAGTGCACATTCAATATTGTTTGTAATCGCGAGCGTTTGAGCCCCGATTTCATTGCCCATTTCCAGCGCCTCTACTGTACGGGCGACTTCCCCTGACGATGAGATACCGACAAGAAGAGTCTCATGGCTTGTCTCCCGAAGGTCGGGAACTAGATAGCGCGAGATATGCATCGACGAACCAGCCTGCACTTGTCGATTCACCAGGATTCTAAATATCATCTCCAGACCCAGGGCAGCGTGATGGGAATCCCCTGACCCAAACAGGACAACATTCCTCACCAATCTATCTTCCAGCGCTAGTTGCGAAGCCTGATTAGATGCTGTTTTCCAAAACTCGGTGATGTAACCCACAGCCATTTCGATTTGAATCGTGAGTGATTCTTGCATTAGTCGCTCCTGTCCACGAGTGTATAATCAAACCGATGAAACGAGAATCTCCGAAGTATCTTTTCCTAGGGGGTATTCGGGAAGATTATTGTATCACCCATACAAATCGGGCAATTTCGGGCGCGCTTGGTGGAAACGCGATCTATTCCGCAGTTGGCGCCAGGATATGGTCCGATTCAGTCGGGATCCTCGGGCGAATCGGTTCCAACTTCGATAGTGTGAAGTTGGAAAAAATCGAACAAGTGGGAGTCGACACAAGCAACGTACATGCCCTCCACCAACCGCTATCAACGATCACTTTCTACGCATACGTCTCACCTGAAGAACGTGTAGACGTCAACCCTGCGCTTCATTATCGCCGGATTAATAAACCCATACCAAAGGCATTACTGGATTACCGATCCTCAACTGAGGGGCAAGGAGATCGACATCATCTCTCGCCGCTTACAATTCGACCGTCTGACATCCCCCAATCGCTACATGGCCTCCAAGGCGTACATTTGGCGCCTGCAGATTATCTATCCCATGTATCCATCCCTCCATGCTTCCAAAGAAAGAACATTCACATAATCACCCTGGACCCTTCGACCCGATATATGACCCCCGATTTCAAACGTGATTTACCAGCCATCCTACAATGCATTGATGTCTTTCTTCCCAGCGAACTTGAGGCGCGCGAGTTCTTTTCAAGAGGGATAAAGGACACTTGGGAAATCGCGGAGGCTTTTAGCGAAATGGGACCAAGGTTTGTCGTGATTAAACGGGGGAAGCGAGGACAGGCGCTCTGGGACCGTGATTCGAAACGTCGCTGGTTCATCCCAGCATACCCGAGCAAGATCCGGGATGTAACAGGTGCAGGGGATGCCTTCTGCGGCGGGTTTCTCGTCGGCTTGAATGAAACGCAGGACCCTGTGGAAGCATCGCTCCGGGGTAGCGTTTCATCGTCAGTGGTTGTTGAAGGAAGCGGTGCATTGTACGCCCTGGGAGCTACCCCCGGCTTGACACGAGCGAGATTGTCTGCGTTACGTTCAGGACTACGGGAAGTATAAGAGATGGATCTAGAGCGACTCATCACCCGTGCAATCGAGATCCAGTCTATCCCTGCACCTACTTTCAATGAATCGAAACGTGCACTTTTCCTTAGAAATGCGTTCGAGGATGCCAACCTCAAGGATATTGAGTTGGACCCTGTTGGAAATCTCTACGGTCTGATCCCGGGTTCCAGCAACCGTCCCATCATTGTCTCCGCCCATCTGGATACGGTTTTCCCAGAAGACACACCTTTAGACTCACGCCGCGATGGCAACCGGCTCTTTGGCCCAGGAATTGGGGATAATTCCATTGCGTTAGCAACACTCGTTGAATTGGCACTTGATCTCTCTCCGGAGAGACTTGAACATGACATCTGGCTGATTGCAAATGTGTGCGAAGAGGGGCTGGGTAATATTCGTGGAATGCAAGAGGTTGTAAACCGCTTTCAGGATCAACCACAAGCCTATATCGTCCTGGAGGGAATGGCACTCGGTACCATTTATCACAAAGGACTTCGGGTAAAACGCTATCGAATCACTGTCGAAACAGCAGGAGGACATTCCTGGGCACATGCAGGTCGACCATCCGCCATTCACACCCTCTTCAAGCTAGGTTCTGAAATCATCGATACCAACCTCCCCGTAGACCGGCGAACAACTCTCAATGTGGGAGTAATCGCAGGAGGAACTTCCATCAATACGATAGCCAATCAGGCAAGTCTTGAGCTTGACCTGCGCTCCGAGGGTGATACTCAACTGGATACTCTTGATCGAGCGATAAAGGACCTATGCCATAATTACCACCGGGATGAGATAACAGTCAAAGTTTCCTTAATCGGGGAGCGTCCGGGAGGATCGCTTCCCGACGACCATCCGCTCATCGAGGCAGCATGTAAGGCCTTAAAATCAGCCGGTGTTCGTGATTGTCGTCTGGAAGTAGGATCAACGGATGCCAATGCCCCTTTGAGTAAGGGGTATCCCGCTGTTTGCGTAGGTTTAACGAGGGGTGATGGTGCGCATACACCTCATGAATATATTGAGATTCCACCCATAGAAAAAGGTTATACGGCGCTGACGAACCTCATTCGCTCGCTATAAGCTCTGTCACTCTTTTTTAAGTTCTGTTCCGCCTTGCGAGGGTGTTGAGATCCATCTTCTTCCAATCCACCCAAAATAATATTTGGGCTCCTCGCCCGCATATCAAGTCATTTCGAGTAGGTCTTGCAATGGTGGTCATCTCGAGCCCGTGTCGTGCGAAGACCCCCGATTCGCTCTGCGCCCCTCGCCAAGCATCCCCGCAGGGGGCGAAGCGGAGTGGGGATTTAGGGGGGCGAAGTCCCCCGTTCGTGGGGGGGGGGGCGAAATCCCTGACTGATATAGGCAGGGAGACCACCAGGGAAACGCTGAGAGACCCATGTAAGGAAAGTTGCCGGTTGCCAGAATCCCTCCGCGCATCGGAATGTTCCCCAGACGCAACAGAGGCTTAATTGCCTGGATAGCTGTCGCCCTTTTTCACAGACAAGTAAAAATATTGGCAATTTGCGCAGTATCACGGCACCATAGTTGAGCTTGGTGTTATGGTCGGAGTAGGAGGATTACCTTCGATGATGAACCGCGTTGAGACCATCCATGTTTCGCCCAAGAAGATCTGGATCTCGTACTCTCCAGGCAACCATACTCCCGGTTCACACTCTGTATATCCATATCCACCGGTTCCCCCATCCCACGCATGGGTTTCCAAACAGATCAATTCCGATCCGGCATACCAGATCGCAGTCCATCGTAAACCGTCCGTGAGATAATTATAGGTGAATGCCCCAAACAGTTTTCCTACTGGATTTGTAAAAATATCAGTCGCTCCGACGGGAAGATTTTGACGGTCGATCCGCCTAGACACCAGCACAGGGCTGAAGGCCGCATCGGGATCAGGAGCTTGTGTATCACGCAAAAGAAGAACGTGGATCTCTTCCGGGAGAGACGGTGTGGGCGTCTGCGTTGCTGTCGGGGTAACCGTGGACGTGAGAGTGATCGTCGGTGTGGTCGTGTTTTTTAAAGTTGGCGTAATTGTCGGCGTGGATGTTTTCGTTGCGGTTGGAGTGATTGAGGGAGTTGGAGGATATAGCACATAAACCGCCCTCCGCCCGAGAGATGCCGATACGATACCTGCAAGGCCAAACATCGCGGCTAGAATAAACCAACGCCACCCAATAAGCGTCCGCTCTTTGCGTAGAAGATAATAAGGCAATTTCCGTGCAGCCTGGATTTGCACCCAACCAACCCATACGGCAAAA
Organism: Anaerolineales bacterium; assembly: GCA_034430795.1. GTDB lineage: Bacteria > Chloroflexota > Anaerolineae > Anaerolineales > E44-bin32 > E44-bin32. Next base: position 10,145 of record DAOUDJ010000111.1, read on the forward strand.
AATAAACCTGATCCAAAAATGATCGTCATGAGCATGATCGCTTGATCAATCGTCATACCAGACCTCACGACTGTACAATTTCCAAGATTTCCGATCTATCGATCTCAAGGTAAAACGAATAGACTTTCGCACTGACAGCCTTATATTCCAATTCACACCCCTGGACCCGCAAAGATTTCGGGGGACCAGGTAAAGAAAGCCAAACTTGACCTTGAGCTCGCCGTCCACAGTCTATCATCACTGAGAGCGTTCGATCACGATGATCCCAGGATTTCACACACAATCCTTGCGATATGTGTAAAGTATCCCCGACCCATTGTAACTCGTCACGCGCTTCACGCAACGCGATCAACTCTACGCCATGGGCAGCGATCGGCCCTGAGCGGAGAACGCTATCGTGAACAGACGTGTACTGCGCATTCCAATACTCAACACTATGATAATCGAGTGAAGGATTTAGTCCTAACACTTCGAGTGGGATCTCGAAACGTTGCTCTTCCTCTTCCCAATTCAAGATCGCTATCAGCCACCATTTTCCGATCGGGCCTGCGAGATCTAAAAGCAGCAGCTTTGGTCTCTCCTCCTTAAGAAAATCGACGACTCGCATCCTCCCGGGTAACGGTGGACATAGGCGAGCAAGCCAGTTTCTTCGCTCCGCATCCAGAGCGAGCAAATCGTCGGAGACCATCGCTGCTCCACCCGAGAGGGCAACTACTGTCACTAAGGCCTGGACCTCCGCCTCAGATAACTGTGTCTCGGTCCTCCGCAGGAGCAAACAATCTGGATCATTAATCCACCAGCGGCGATGAAACGGAGCGCGTGTTATCGTGTTATGAAGCGCATTGCGGGCCGAGGGAAGGTCCAACTCGTTTTGAATGAGTGCGTCGACGAAAGCGTATCTTGGCTTCCAGGATGGTGCTACATCTGGACCAACGCGCATCGAGTCAAAAATGCCTATCCCAGAACCAAGCGGACAGCCGCACCCTACGAGAGTGCTCTCCTCCCCAGCCACCTCCCGGATCATCATCAAAATTTTCCGAAGCGCTTGCGCACCTGTAAGTCGTGGATTGTATCGTTTACCGGTGAGCGCAGCGGCATACAGGAAATCGAGTTTAATGTAAGAATAACCCCAACGGTTAACTACAGTATCCATCACACGCGCAACATTCTCTTGCACGCCAGGGTGTGTCACATCAAGAGCACGACCAAAAGATTCCCAAACCCAACCCGTATTTACCGGTAGGCCATATCGGTTGCGAAGAACCCAAGCCGGGTTTCTTTGCACGATTTGAGCGTCCCTTAGGGCAATAAAAGGCGCAATCCACAAACCCGCCTCATAACCTGCTCCTTGTATATTGCCAGCAAGCTGAGCCATGCCGCTCGGAAACCGTTCATTCGTTGTCAGCCAATCTCCGATATTTGATTGATATCCATCATCGATTTGATAAACCTCCAGCGGGATGTCGTCCTCGTATTCTTTTGCCCACTTGAGGTGATCCTGTACATGGATCTGATGGACCTCCTGAAAATAGTAATACCAGGAACACCACCCCAGCGGGGATGTATTCGCGATCCGAGCCGAGTTCTCGATGGCCGTTAATTCCAGATAGGTGGACAAGGGATCGCTGGATTTAGTATCGATAAAATCGATGCAGGCCAAATCCGAGATGAATGATTCGCCGGGATCCACGAGTACACCATCCAAGTTAGTCCGTAAATGGAGCGAAGGTTTTTCACCTCCCATATAGGACACTACCGTCCCGAATGCCGCCGTTTGAGAAAGGAAACCCGCTAGGATTCCAGCATGGCTGTTGCGATCCAGAAGCACGCCGAACATATCTGAACGGACCCGTCCTTGTCCCCTGGAAATACTCGCGCCCGGCTGGTCCACCATCGGGCGCCTAATCGGACCCAGACGAGTCCTGGGCATTGATTGATCTGCTCTTACCAATCCAGCGTAACTCCAGCTCTGCCAGCCGCTGGAATAAAATGCCAAGTCAACATCAGGTGACCCGAAGTGAACACCACTCCGTCTGCCGTTTCTCTCTTCGTTGAAATGTGCGAGCGTCTGTCGGAGATGACCATACAAACCCGTTCTCTCATCTGGCCCAGCAGCCATCATGACTGCCGAAATCAGCCGGATAGCGGAGGCTCCTTTATTCTTGATTCCGAGTCGCCATAACATCGTTGGAGATGAATGGAGAAGCGAGAAGCACACATCCACCTCCAGGCAAGAATTTATGGGTATTCGCAATGTCAGGTGGGCTGCAGATCCTAACGAGTGCGTGGCTTTCCCATTATCGACCTCATCCGCTCGGGAGAATGCGAGATGTGTTGTATACCTTCTTCCGGCTTCTATCCAGGTCAGAGCCATCGAAGCATTCATAATTTGCAGATCATGGGAGATCGTGCGAAGCGACCACGTGTCCAACTGTGGTTGGAAGAAGAAATTCAAGTGGGTTGAGAAAAGTGATGGGGCCATAGTCGAAAGTGCTCTTTTAGTACAGTCTAACGAACGATCTACAATCGGTCATGCATCACTATTGGTTTTCAAGTCGCAAGGAGGGCTCCTCAACTCGGGCGCCCCTGATTGCAGCAACCCTGAGGGCTCGAATTTTAATGAATCGGGGCGATGGAAATATCTCTGCCCTCGGCATTGGCGATTAAAGGATCAAAGCCTTCGTGTATACTGTATTCTTGCAACACCTATCAGGCAACTTTTTACCGGATTGTGCATCCAATGCAAGAGAGAGAAACAATCTCAATCAAAGCGCTGAAAGCCGGTGACCGTGAAGCTTTCGCGGCGATGGTCGACGCTTACTCTCCAAAGCTATATAAGCTTGCCTTGCGCATGCTGGGCGATCCTCTTGAGGCAGAAGATATCCTTCAGGAAGCCTTTCTAAAGGCCTATCGTGGTCTCGAGAACTTCAGGGGTGGCTCGAAACTAAGCACCTGGCTCTACCGTATTACCGCAAATGAAGCGCTGATGCGACTCCGCAGAAATGAGTTGGATACTATACCCGTCGATGAACCTTTACTTCTAAAAGATGGCGCGGAGATTCCCCGCGAACTAAAGGATTGGTGCTGTCTACCAGAAGCTGAACTCATGAGCACAGAGGCACAGGGCACATTGGATATCGCCATAAATTCGCTCTCCCCAACTCTCCGGGCAGCATTCGTTCTGCGTGATCTTCAAGGGCTCTCAACCCGTGATGCCGCGGATGTTCTCCAGATTTCAGAACCCGCTATAAAAACGCGCCTTCTCAGAAGCCGGCTGCAGCTTCGGGAGATCCTTTCGAGTTATTATTCAGAGAGAATGGAACGGACATCACATGCCTGAACATAACCTCTGCCAGGAATTTCTCAACCAAGTTTCGGACTATCTGGATGACTTTATTGATCCAATAACCTGCGAGGAGCTTGAGAGACATCTTGCCGACTGCTCTAATTGCAAGGTCTTTGTCGACACGCTTAAAAAAACAGTCTATCTTTACCAACAGCGAGAAGCAGATATCGAGCTTCCTGGTGGAATTCGAGAACGATTGTTTAAAGTGCTGAGCCTCGAGGATTTGATCCGCTGACAAGCCTTTCGCCCATTTTCAGCGCCAAGCTTGAGGGACAAGATGTCCCGTAATATAAAAAACCCCAAGAGACAACCAGCCATTAAAACTTCGAGAGCGAAAAAGCACTCGCAATCGCAAGAACCTCGAGCCGGAGAACCTTGCCCCGATTGTGGTAAGGTCAATCTGGATTACGATGGCTGTCTAAATCTCGTGTGCACCAAATGCGATTACATTGCATGTGGTGTTTTTCACTGATAGGACCTTTCCCCTCCGGGTGAGGGCTACAAAATCCATTCAGCGAGGAACGAAACACCGTTATCCCGTTTATCATAAAATCTCAGAGGCTCCTCGATCGGCTAATCTGGTTTCCGATTAAGGCACCTTCAAGAATAGGATCCGTTCTTTGCGTCGAAACATACATGTACTATTCTTCGGAATCGGTTTAATCTTTATTGCATTGGCAATTCTCGTTGCAATGATTGCGGCCAATCAAACACAAAGTGTTACGGGGGTCGAGAAACCGCAGGATTGCGTGGAGCCAATGAAAGTTGATTATCCTGCTCCCGCAATTCGACTTACGGACATCGCCGGATCAACAGTCTCACTCGCCGATCACAAGGGGGACGTAATCCTTTTAAACACATGGACAACATGGTGCCCTCCATGCCGTCGAGAGATGCCTGACCTGGAGGCTTTCTTTCGTATTCACGCCGAGGAAGGTTTTGTCCTCCTGGGAGTCAATGTCGGCGAAAAAAAGGAAGCTGTGGTTCAATTCGTGGACACATTCCAGCTAACTTTTCCGATCTGGCTTGATCCCGACGAGAGCACATTACGATCCTTAAATTCCTTTTCACTACCCTACTCCATCGTAATTGATCGAGAGGGAATAGTCCGCTATGCATGGAGCGGGGCAACATGTTTGAGCGCGCTTGAAAGTACAATATCGCCCATTGTGCGTCAATGAGGTAAGGAGAAAAACATGGATGCTAAGATCACGTGGAGAAAACGGTTGTCTTTTATCGGAGAAGCAGATACGGGGTTTTACGTTCCGCTCGGTGCAAACCCGCAAGTCGGTGGTGACAACGATGGTTTCCGCCCAATGGAATTGATCGCCATCGGCATCGCCGGCTGTACAGCCATGGACGTTATCTCTATTTTGCAGAAGAAACGGCAAAATGTGACCGCTTTCGAAGTCCAGCTCCGCAGTCAACAGGCGCAGGATCACCCTCGCGTTTTCACGCAAATCAAAATCGAGTATTTGATTAGCGGGCATGATATCGATGAAACCGGAGTGCAGCGTGCAATTGAATTATCTGAAAACAAATATTGCCCTGCGCAAGCAATGTTCAATGAGATATTACCTATCAAGCTTTCCTACAAAATATTGCCAGCCGAACAATAATTCTCACCAGCGATCATGTGTCAAAAGCCCCGGCGAAGAAAGAGAGGCCGGGGCTTTTACTGTCGTCATTCAATTCAGATGCTTATGCAGAATCTGATCGGGTTTCGTGCTGGATGTACCTTGCGGAATACAGGGGTGTTGGAGTGCAAGGTGTGGACGGTGTAACCCAGGTTATCGTTCGCTATCTGGTCAGTTTAGAAGGCATTCATTTTCCGTGAACGATTGACTTTCGTAAGGTCATAAGTACCTCGCTGCACGCAAATTGGAAATTGATATTCTGTAGGGTGGATGCGGTTGACCGGATAGGCTGTATGCAACTCAACCGTAAGTTTCAACTTACCGTGAAATATGTATAGTGATATTGAATCCTGCCATCAATCAAGCCGAGTGTATCATTCCCATCCATAATAACCCCTTGCTCGCTCGTTGCTCTCCACATGAAATGCCGCGTTCGCCCCTCTCCGGATTTGCCTGTAACCTCAAAGTGCGCGTTGGGCAGAATGTCCGTGAAAAGTGATTGATACCACTGCTGAACCGGTTCTTTCCCAACGATTGTACGTTCACCGGTAACATGCGCTGCGCGATCCGCGTACAAACCAGAAACAAAGATTGGATCGTGCTCATTCATTCGGCCGATCAGCCTCTCTGGCATATCTGCAACGGGCGCGCTTGCCGGCCAATCGAAATCAGCCATTGCATTCCAAAGGTCTATATATTTCGGGCGCCTCGCGAAATCCCAGCTCCAGGCGTTCACCGCTGAGAGACCTAAATCCTGCGCTTTGTGCAGAAAGAGCGTGACTTCATCCGCTGTTGGAGACCAATCTCCCTGCGAATATGTCGGGAGTGTCGGAATCACGGGTCTTACCGGCTTGAGCGCCATGTACTGCTCGACGCAGCGTTCAAGCTGCTGCTCAGGATTGTGGCTCTGCTCAAAATAAACCTGGGGCATACTGAAATCGCAATATTCAAGGAATTCCGCAAAGGGTAATTCTTTATGAATTCGTGGGTAACGGTAGGAGCTGAGTGCGATCGGGAGATTTGGCATCCCCGCGCGGATCTCCTGCATAAACCGGCTTGCGGCAGCTCTCTTGCTCGTCGTGCGATACTCACCTTCGGCATCAATGACATATCCATCGAGATGAAGCGCCGCCATTCTGTCGACCGCCAGGCGGGCCTCATTCACCGGGTCATCACCTCGAACGTAGTGCCAACCCCAAACTTCAACACCCACATTCTTTAATGCATCACGCACCGGAGGGATCAGATCGACGTTCCTCTCAAAATCGAAGTTGTAAGGCCACGTCGACCCATCTGCCACTTTAATCAGAACATGCGAAAGATCGGCAGCAGAAGCTGTGGCAGCAATTGCCTCTGGATCACCCTCATCACAGAAAGGGATTTTCCAAATGAAGTAACCTTTCCCGTAGAGGGTCATATACGAATCTCCCTGAGTGCTCTCAATGGATACCCCCATGTCACCTTACTCGGATTCGTTCCAATTTGACGCATGCTCACCTTCTATCTAACATCTTCCTCGGGCTGCTCATCTCTCTCCAACGGGGCTTGCTCTCGTAGACCACCAGCCCGTCTCAAAGAATCAGGGCCATATTGGTTCCGGATTGAGTCAATGGCTTGTTGTAATCTCTCATCCCGATCCCATTGCCGATCAAACAGGTCCAGCTGACGGATGGGTTCATGTAAATCCGAAACCCCCACCCCCAAGAGCCGGACTGCTTGACCTTTCTTCCACAATCCCTGAAAGAGCTTGCGGGATTCATCGAATATAATCCGCTCCCGATCCGTTGGCTGCTCAAGACGAACCTGCCTCGTTTTGGTCGTGAAATCCGGCCAACGGACCTTTATCCTGATCGTATACCCTGCCAGTTTCGCCTTGTGTAGTCTTCGACCAACAGTTTCACTCAATCTAAGGATGACTGTCCGCAACACAGACCAATCGGATATGTCGGTGGAAAAAGTCCGCTCCGCCGACATTGACTTAGGGTCTCGCCCCTCCATAACCGGGCGATCATCCTCCCCACGCGCTCTTGATGCAAGTTCCAGACCAGTATCCCCGAGAGAACCAATTAATGTGTGCGTGGACATACTTGCCATGTCCCCAATCGTATGAACGCCCCTTTCAGCCAAGCGATCCTTTGTTTTCGGACCCACACCCCACAACATTCTCGCCGGCAAAGGCGCCAGGAACGCAGCCTCTTGTCCCGAAGGCACCACGATTAACCCTTTCGGTTTTCCGACCTCCGTTGCGATCTTGGCGACTAATTTATTGCTAGCAACACCCCATGAAGTTGGAAGTTTGAAGCGCTTAAGAATCTCCCTTTGTAGGAATCGCGCCACCTCAGGCCCGGTACGGGGATCATCGCTAACATCGAGAAAGGCTTCATCAATCGACAACTGCTCAACGACCGGTGCAGAATCGCGGAGAAAACTCATAATCTCCTGGGAATGCTCACTGTACATCGCATGTTGAGGTGACATCACGATCAGGTCCGGGGCTTTACGCAGCGCCTGCGCTGTCGGCATTGCCGAACGGATGCCAAACTCGCGGGCAGCATAAGACGCCGACGAGACGACCCCACGGCCCTCCGCTGAACCACCGACAACGAACGCCTTCCCTTCCAAAACTGGGTTGAGCAAGCTCTCAACCGAGCAGAAAAATGCATCGAGGTCGAAATGCAATATCGTTCTCGTCCAGCGTGACATCAGATTCCCTCTATCCAAACCACTATCCTTCGATTTATCCTTCCGCTAACTATCATCAAGACTCACAATTCCGAGAATTATTGCTCAAGAAAGATTACCCATCATCATTGTGAATATTGACACCCACGATCTCTTCCATAGAATCTATGGTGGACCCCAACTGAGGAGGTATTACGTGCGAACCTGTACACAATGTAATAAACAATCTCCCGATACAGCAGATGAATGCATCCAGTGTGGAGCGGATCTCTCCCTCCTGTCATCGACCGCAAAGGCACTTAAAGATATGCAATCTAATCCTCGAGTTAGCCAAATCCGCCTTATCGTCGCCCATGATGCGTGCCCCGCGTGCCGGCAAAATGAAGGCACCTATGCAAAAAATGCAACTCCCAAATTGCCGGTTGACGGATGCTCAAACAGCACTGGCTGTCGCTGTTTCTATGAACCCGTACTCAACGTGATCTACCCTTGAAAAACGATATAAGGATTAGGTTCTGAACACCTGAACGCGGGCTTGTCGCCCATAGCTTCCCGTCCACCTGCTATGCACGATATCCTCAATTAATACCCCGGGGGGATTTTTGTGTTGCCTCAGTTGTGTGTGTCTTCAGCCCATTCAGACTGGCAAAACACAGACCAGACATTCCCATTGGTAATTCTCGGGTAGCTGTACTCCAAGGATGCTAAAGGATATCTTCGCCTTTCTCGGGTTCAACTGTGAGCATTCCTCTCACTGAATCCAAAGCTTGATCTCGTGTCTTGAGCTTTCCTGCTACCTGAAGCTCAATCAAACGCTGAAGAAGTTTTCCAATCAACGGTCCTGGCTTGAGTTTAAATTCTGAGATTATCTCTTCCCCACTCAGCAGGGATTCCACATCTATGATTTCATCTCTTCTGTCGAAATATGCATCAAGCAGCTGACGGGCAATATTTACACGACGCTCCCACTGTTCCCCCAATGGCGAACCATCCGTACCGGCCAGAAAACTGGCTAAGTCGTTGAAAATAAGCCCCACACCTGCATCCTGCGTTCGCTGGTAGTAACGATAGATTTGGAGATCATTGGCCCCACCGGTTTCCTCTGATAATTGAGGGGGGTGCCCAAGAAGCAACCGATCAAGCCAATTTTTTTCCTTGCGACTCATATGATAACGGTCAGCCCATGCCGAAGCTGCCAACGCCCTACCACCACAACCCAACCCTTCCGAAGATCCATCGTGATCGCCGCGCAGATCACGATTAACGTGAGACGAAAAAAGACTCCCAAGTAGAACCCAGGCCCGTTGTCTTCGCCCTGAACTCAGCTCTTGGTTAAGATAATCTGACATCGATTCACGAAAGCGCCCCAAGCGTATCGCGATCAATCCAAGCGTCGAGTCTGCAGCGACTTCAGGGTCATGTATGGGCGCTAAGACCTGGAATAATTCGTTGAGTCTAGAGATCACCGTGAATGCCTGCTGGGCGAGGTCACGCCTATCTCCCCTGCGCGAATCCCCATCATTGTTATCGTAGAGCTCATAAAAGAGCACATCGAAGAGACCGAGATGGTCCATCAAGCGCAACGATCGTGCTGGTTTTTGATTATCAAGCACACGGAAGATCTCATCCCGCAGCCTCTCGACCGAGACATGAGCCAACAACGAACCTGCTTCCTTGATCTGCTGAATAGTATTTGGCTCGATCCGGAATTCAAGCTCAGAGGCGATGCGTACGGCTCGCAAGGCGCGCACGGGATCACGCTGTACTGCATCAGACTTGCATGCTCGCAGAAGTGAATTCTTTAAATCCTTCAGCCCGTCTGTCGGATCAATAAGGATATCGAGATTATGTGGGTCAAATGCCAGCGCGTTGATCGTAAAATCTCGATCCCCGAGATCCTCTTGAAGACTGGTGCCTCGCATTCTTGTGAAATCAAAGACCCATTCTTCTCCATTAGACCCAGGCACCAACACTCGTCCCGCTCCCCGTTCCGCATCCAGATTGTAGTACTTCCCGCCCAATGCATCGGCAATCCGCCGGGCAAGGCGAAGAGCATCACCAGCAACAACAAAATCAAGATCAAAGGATTGACGTTGTAGGAAATGATCCCGTACTGCCCCCCCCACCAGCCATACTTGTGGACCCTCACCTGGTGGAGGCAAGAGCTCAAGGAGCGCGGGGGTAAGGGTTTTTTGTAGGGTCATCCGAAAATGGGAAGCCTAATCCGGGGGGATGTATTTGTCTGGTTTCACAACACCGATGAAAGGAAGGTTCCGGTAATATTCGTCAAGATCGAGCCCGTAGCCAAAGACGAACTTGTTGGGGATTTTAAATCCAGTGTAATGGATCGGGACATTCGCCTCTCTGCGCTCATGTTTATCCAAAAGAGTACATACTCGTAGAGACGTTGGTTGACGGGTCTTGAGCAATTCGATCACGGATGCGATTGTATGTCCACTGTCGATGATGTCTTCGACCAATAGAACTTCTTTGCCCTCGATTGAGCTCTGAAGGTCAAGCGTGATTCGGACCTGTCCACTTGATTGCCGCGCGCCAGTTCCGTAAGAGGATACTGCCATAAAGTCGATGGCGTGTGGGATCGTGAGCGTTCGCATCAGATCTGTGAGGAACATTACCCCACCGCGCAAGATGCAAACTAACAGGACGCTCTTGCCCTCATAATCCCGGCTGATCTCCTCCCCAAGCTCTGCAATTCTCGCTTGAAGCTCATCTCCGGGGATCAGAATTTCCTCTAAGAACTCCTCATACGGCAGCATATTCAATCCCTTAGAACCACGTGATGCTCGCGGCAGCGAGCCTCATACATCTCACTGGCACCTACTACAACAACTGGGTCATTGTAATGTGCGGGTTCTTCGTTAATTAAACGTTGTGTACGTGATGCCGCTTCGCCACAGACCATACAAATTGCGTGCAGCTTATCCACCCATTCCGCCTGTGCCATCAACTTCGGCATGCAACCGAAAGGTTCCGCTCGAAAGTCGGTATCCAGACCACCGACGATCACGCGCAGCCCGTTGGCTGCTAATTCTTGGACGACATCGCATATACTCTCGTGGAAAAACTGAGCTTCATCGATCGCGACTACGGTTGTGTCATCTTCTATAAGGTTGCGGATTTGACCTGGATCTTTAACGGGTGTGGCTTCAAATTCTGTTCCAGCGTGAGATGCGAGTTTCTCGGTGGCGTAACGCGTATCAATGCTCGGTTTAAAAACTTGGACTTTCTGCCGGGCGATTACCGCGCGCCTCAACCTTCTAATTATCTCGTCAGTCTTCCCGCAGAACATTGATCCGGTGACAACTTCCACGCTTCCTGTTTGATGGCGCATAGGATGAATTAACTCCTTTTACAAATAAAATGGGCAGGTGTTTTCACACCTGCCCTGAGTTTACACCAGCCTAATATTTGAGCAAGTTGGAAGTTCTAAACCTGGGGTTCTAGGGTAGCCTCTGGCAATTCAAACCCGCGTCTTTTTAAGGCTCGTTTCAGATCTGCAAGACTCTTTCGCCCAAAGCCATCGATATCCAGTAACGCCAGATCGCCTTTTGCCATCATCTCAATCGCTTTGCCGACATCGAGGATGCCCGCCTTTGTAAGTGCCGACTCCGCACGAGCGCTGAGTTCTAGCTCTGCGATTAGAAGATCTGGTGATGTTTTTGCAGCTTCCCGTGTTTCTTTATCCTCGATATGTTGCTGTCGCGCTTCGAGCTTCTTATAGAAGCGATCGACCTGCCCTTCTGTGTCAACAATGCGCTGCTCACCAGTGTAAAAAGGATGACAATTTGAGCAGACATCCGTGTGAATCGATTCAACTGTCGAGCCAGTCTGCCATGTGTTGCCGCATGCACAAACGACCGTCGTGTTGGGGAAATACTTCGGATGGATATTTTCTTTCATCAGATTACAACCTCGCCAAATAGGAGCTAATACTTTATCACCTGGTAATACACGTCCGGCGTAGCAGCACCGCTCTGTTTCTGCCCCGTGATATTGAGTATTTATTCTGGAACTACGTTAACGCGTTTGCGTCCTTTGCGAACGAAATCGAAGCGGACAAACCCTTCTGCGATCGCATAAAGTGTGTCATCTTTGCCGCGTTTTACGTTCAGCCCAGGGTGAATGCGGGTTCCGCGTTGGCGCACCAGAATATTTCCAGATCGCACACGCTCACCGCCAAATTTTTTCACACCCAGCCGCTTGGAGTGACTGTCACGTCCGTTGCGGACTGAGCCGCCGCCTTTTTTATGTGCCATTCTCTTATCCCTACACTATTTTTTTGCCGTAGATTTTTTACCAGTAGAAGAAGTTTTGGAACCAGTCTTCGTCGACGTTGACTTTGCGTTGGTTGCCTTCTTTTCCTTGCTGGCTCCGGTTTCCTTTTTGGAAACCTTTTCTGTGCTTTTCTTCGACGTCGAAGCTGCCTTCTTCGTGGTCTTCTTCGCGGGGGGCTTTACCGCTTTGTCAGTTTCTTTTTTGCTCGTCGCTTTCTTTTCAGCCGAAGGAAGCGTAATTTTATCGATGGACACGCGAGTATATTGCTGCCGGTGACCCTTCTTTCGACGATATCGTTCCTTCGGGATATATTTGAAGACGATGATCTTCTTGGCTTTTACCTGGTCGAGCACTTTGCCTTTAACCGAAGCCCCTTTGATCAACGGCGTGCCGACTTTAATAGTAGAGCCATCTACTGCAAGGAGCACTTCCTTAAACTCAACAGGTTTGCCTATATCCAGCTGTAACCGATCGACTTCTATGGGCTCCCCTTCGCGGGCGATGTATTGCTTACCGCCGGAACTTACGATTGCGTACTTCATTTACTTCCTCCAGCTTCGCTTCACCACCGCACCCGCAGTAATTGTTACGACAACTGCCAGTCGGCGGGGAAGTTGGGGATTCATACACCCGCCCCAACGTCTATGCGCTGGGGCAGACGTAGCATTATAACGAGTGTGTTATCAACCTGTCAACGATTAGTTTAAAGGCAACCGTTCCAATTAATCGGCTGCGACTGCCTCTGCTTCAACGACTTCATCCTCAGGCGGTAATTCAGGAGAGACTTCTAATTCCCCATCTATTCTCTCATCATGTAGAGCGACCTCTTTGCCAGGGAAGCCGGTGCCCGCCGGGATCAGCTTGCCGATGATCACGTTTTCTTTTAGACCGCGCAGGTAGTCGGTTTTACCCTCGATTGCTGCACCTGCCAACACTTTGATCGTGTGCTGGAAGGACGAAGCCGAGAGAAAAGATTCAGTGCTCAGCGAAGCCTTTGTTACTCCCAGCAGTACTTGCATGGCATTCGCCGGTTGTCCACCATCTTTCAGCTCTTGCTCATTCATCCTCTGCAGGTAATAGCGATCGATGAGATCACCCGGAAGTAGATCCGTGCTGCCTGGTTGTGTTATCTGCACCTTGGAAAGCATCTTGCGAGTGATGACCTCGAAGTGCTTGTCATTGATATTTTGTCCCTGAGAGCGGTAGACCTTCTGAACTTCGGTCAGCAGATAAAGCTCGCATGCCTCCCGTCCAAGAATACTCAAGATGCGGTGAGGATTTAAGGATCCTTCTGTGATCTGGAAACCTGCTTCGACTTTATCTCCCTCTTTTACAAGCAGGCGTGCGCTTGCCGGGATGTCGTACTCTTCCTCCTCCAAGAGATCGTAAGAGACGATGACTTTACGGTCCTTGATTCGCACCCGCCCCGTGTGACTGGCTGTGATCTCCGATTCACCACGTTTTGCGATAAGCGCTCCTGCCTCGATCTCGTCTGCATCTTCTACCCGCAATGACCAATTGCCTGGGACGTTGTATTCATCCTTGATTAATTCACTGTTTACGACCTTAACCACACGGGGACCATCCGGAACCTCAGGGCTGATAACTTGGATCGTTCCTGCGATCGCAGCGATCACAGCTTCGCCTTTCGGTTTCTTCCGTGCCTCAAACAGCTCCTCAACACGCGGTAGACCCGTCGTGATGTCTCCTCCCGCAGCAACCCCGCCGGTGTGGAACGTTCGCAACGTCAGCTGCGTGCCCGGCTCGCCAATCGACTGTGCTGCTACGATGCCTACGGCTGAACCAAGTTTGACCACATAACCTCTGCCAAGGTCCATACCGTAACAAAGCTGGCACATCCCAAATTGCAGCTCGCAGGTCAAAGGTGAACGAACGAAGGCTTCTTGAACACCTGATGCCGCGATTATTTTAATAGACTCCAGACTTATCAATTCACCGGCTTTGATAAGCACTTCGCCGGTATCGGGGTCTACTATTTTTCTCCCTGCAAATCGGCCATAAAGGCGTGGGGCGAACTCCTGACCGGCCACATCATCCGACCGCCGGATCCAGATTCCTTTCTCCGTATTACAATCCTCGGCGTTGATGATCATATCTTGAGCAACATCCACCAAACGCCGGGTAAGATATCCGGCATCCGCAGTCCTTAGAGCAGTATCCGTTAGCCCTTTTCGGGCGCCGTGAGTCGAGATGAAATATTCCAGTGTAGTTAATCCATCTCGGAAACTGGAACGGATCGGTAACGGGATGATCCGGCCAGACGGGTCCGCCATCAATCCGCGCATCCCGGCAAGCTGCGTAATCGCGCCGAACCCGCCTTTCGTGGCCCCAGAAATCGCCATCATGCTTAGATTTCCTGCCGGATCCATGGATTCCTCAACCGCTTCGGCGACAGCCGATGTGGTTTTTTGCCAGAGATCGATAATCCTCTCGGTCTGTTCCTGTTCGGTCAGGAGACCACGGCGATAATCCTTGCGAACCGCTTCTGTTTTTTCGAGAGTTTTCGAAATGATACTTTTCTTTGATGATGGAACCGTGATATCCGAAATAGCGATTGTCGTCCCAGACCTGGTCGCATAGTAAAACCCAATGTCTTTGATTGCGTCAACAACATCAGGAGTGCCTTCTTCATGTAAGAACCTGTAGATTTCTCCTACAAGATCTTGGATAGCCCCTTTGTCGAGAACCCGGTTGACGAACTGAAGTTCTTCAGGGATGACCCGATTGAAGATTACGCGTCCAACCGTAGTGTCGATGATGCGCTCATCTTGCGTTTCTAAGCGCTCGCCGTTCTCGTCGTACCATGTCGCTGTGGAGAGTTTAATTGGGGCATGGATGCTGACCTGGTCGAGGGCATACGCCATCTCCACCTCATCGATGTCAGAGAAAGCTCTTCCAGCGCCTACATGCTCTTTGCCATCTTCAATCATTGTCAGGTAATAAACACCGAGGACCATATCCTTTGTGGGACCGACAACGGGTTCGCCATCTGCAGGCTTAAGAAGATTGACTGCGGAAAGCATTAACTCTCGCGCTTCAGTAACCGCCCGTTGGGACAAAGGTAAGTGCACCGACATCTGGTCACCATCGAAGTCCGCGTTGAATGCAGCACAGACAAGAGGGTGCAAATGGATTGCTTTCCCCTCGACGAGAACCGGCTCGAAAGCTTGAATGCCTAGGCGATGGAGCGTTGGTGCCCGGTTGAGCAGAACTGGTCGATCCTTAATCACTTCTTCTAAGACACCCCATACCTCGGGGCGCTCCCGCTCGATGATCCGCTTGGCACCCTTCACGTTCGCGGCGAAGTCATATGCCACCAGCTTAGAGATCACGAAGGGCCGATACAGCTCGAGAGCCATTGTTTTTGGTAAGCCACACTGGTCTAGTTTGAGATCCGGCCCGATCACAATGACTGAGCGGCCTGAATAATCTACGCGCTTACCGAGCAAATTGCGACGGAAGCGGCCTTTCTTTCCTTTGAGCATATCGCTCAAAGATTTCAATTCCCGCCTCCCTCGACGTGACAGCGCTTTCCCGCGTTGTGAATTATCGATCAGAGAGTCAACCGCTTCTTGAAGCATCCTCTTCTCGTTGCGGACGATTACATCTGGAGCACCTAACTCAACTAGGCGCTTCAGACGATTGTTTCGGTTGATTACCCTTCGGTAGAGATCGTTGAGGTCCGAGGTTGCAAACCGGCCACCATCCAGCTGGACCATAGGTCGGAGATCCGGAGGAATGACTGGCAATATTGTCATTATCATCCATTCAGGCTGATTTCCAGATCGCCGAAAGGCTTCGACAACCTTGAGACGCTTGGTCGCTTTCTTCTTTCGTTGCTTGCTTCGCGTGGTGCGCACTTCAGTCCACAAGTCTTCAGAAAGTTGAGCCAAATCGATGTGTTGGAGGATCTCATAGAAAGATTCCGCGCCCATATCCGCTCGGAAGACCTGTCCCCACTTCGACTTAAGTTCTCGGTAACGCGTCTCGCCCAAGAAAAGCATCTGGTGGATGCTGTCCAACTCTTCACGATCTTCTTCTAGCTGCTTAAAAGTTTCGACCCCTTCGTCGATGATGGACTCTTCGATTTGGGATAGTGCCAGATCTGCATCTGCCTTTACCGTTTCCGCATCTATCTTGAGATCTGCGAGTTGTTGATCGCGCTGGTCCTTCAAAGCCGATTCAACCTTATCAAGCTGAGATCTCACCGCCTTCTGGACCTTTCTAAGATGGTCCTTGTTAATCTCATCCCCTTTCTCTGCAATGGCCACATCAAGAGTCTGAAAGTGGATCGGACTGCGGATTGTTTTCCCCTGTTTGTCGGACAGACTACTCTCCAAACGCTGTCCTTCGCGCATCACTGGGTCAATTTGCTCCGCAACTTCTTCATCATAGGCAGCCTGTATCTCTTTCTTCCTATTGCTGAGCTCTGCGAGTCTCTCTTTCTTTTCCGCTCTAATGTCAGCCCGGCGCTGTTTAAGCGCTTCCTTCTCTTCTTTCGCCCGGAGACCAAGCTCTTCCTCGATACGCTTTAACGCCTTGCTCCTCGCATCTTCGTCGACATATGTGACGACATACTGAGCGAAGTACAACACGCGGTCAAGATTGCGTCGGGAGATATCCAGGAGTAATCCGAGGTAAGAGGGAACCCGGCGTGTATACCAGACGTGCGCTACCGGAGCAGCAAGAGTAATATGTCCCATCCGTTCTCGGCGCACAGAAGAGCGAGTAACCTCAACTCCGCACTTCTCACAAGTAATTCCTTTGAAGCGGATGTTCTTGTACTTCCCGCAATAGCACTGCCAATCCTTCGTCGGCCCAAAAATCGCCTCACAGAAGAGACCATCTTTCTCCGGACGGAGTCTGCGGTAGTTAATCGTTTCTGGTTTTAATACCTCACCATGTGACCAATTACGGATGGTTTCCGGTGATGCTAGACTGATTCGGAGCGCTCGAAATCCCTTAGAATCCACCAATTCTCCTCCCTCGCGAGTGGCGATGGTTGAAATGTACCGGCGATCTTATTCGAACATACGTGCTACTGTGAGTACGAACGAAAACAAGCGCATGAGGCTTCTTTTAACCTCAAGCGCTTCCTACGCCGACCAACTAATCAGCTATCATGACGATTACGAGTGGAATTATATCGAATAACCTACATGTGTCAAGAGAAAGTTAGTTGAAGATGCGGTCACCCACCAGTTTCAGGTGTATTCTTCTTGCCTGGGAACTCTCCATTCCATTGTTGGGGGAATAATTCTAACGCTCGCTGCGCGGCTTTCACGATATGGGAATCCCGGTCGTACTTCAATTTCTGTAGCGAAAGCTGTGCTTCTGCAGTATGCCACTCCACCAGTTTCAACAAAGCTACCATGCGTGAACGGCCATTGTCGGTTGGCTTCGACTCGCCATCCTCCTGGATGTAACCCGCTCGGGGCTGCTCAAGGATTTCTATAAGTACTGGGACTATCGCCGGATGTGGTATCTGTGTCAGTTGTTGGACGGCGGTATGTGCTTGCTCTAAGTCCGCTAGACGCAACGCACGGAACCGGTAGAGCTGGATCGTTGTGAATATGGCCAATTCGCGCGCAAGCGGATCTGGATCATCCATCGCCGCTGCAATCTCAGCAATGATGTCCTCATCTTGAGCCACACCAGCACGGTTGGCGAAGGCGATTGCCTCCTTCATTCGTATCCCTGGATCGCTCACGCGTAAGTCGTACTCAGATTTTGCACGCTCAAGCAAACGACCAACAGGAGTCTGCTGAGGAAGAATGGGTTGTTCTTCAGAGAAGCCTCGCTCATCAGGCGGAGTCTCCATCAGGGTTAACGCGTTTTGGACAGCCGGGGTTACCATCTCTTCGTTAAACTCAAGTAATTCATTCAGGTAAGACTTTAAGCTGGCTGTTCCAGATTGTTGGGTCACTTCGCGCGCCCGTTTCCGCCAGCGATTCACATTGGCGGCAATATGCTGCTGCTCAACACGTATAATTTCCTGCTGCTCACGGATCGTTTTCTTTTCCTCTTCCTCCGCATCCGGTATTTTATGCCCGAGATCTTCCAACTGCTCACTTAGCTGGATGAATTCCTGCTGAACAGCACTGGCCTTGCGCTCCAATGCTTCCTTTACATGTCGCAGCCCAATCCCAATGGCCACGGATTACCTCCGTCCGATCTACTTTAGAGCCAGAAGGCCCTTGTCTAATGGTTAGCGATGGCTAACGACACACCGCTCTCGCTCTTAATACTTTTTCTTAGAACCTATACTAGGGAACTTCAAAGAAAACGAGCACACTTGTCAGTATAGATAAGGACCTATACGGCGTCAACCAGTCCCTAAGTTCTACTTCTCCCGTCTATTGTTGGCAACGTACTGATTAAACTAGACCCAGAGAAACATTGACCAACTTCCGATACCCTTTTAGAATGCTTCTGGGAATTGTATAGAAAACCAGGAGGAGTATGGCATGACGAAGATTGTTGACATCGAAGGCATTGGACCAAAGTACGCTAAGAAACTGCACTCGGTAGGGGTTCGTTCGACAGGTCGGCTCCTCCAGATTGGCACCGATAAACGAGGGCGAAGGGATCTGGCTGAGGAGACCGGAATCTCGGAGAAGCTGGTTCTTGAGTGGGTTAATCTCGCTGACCTAATGCGTGTAAAAGGGATCGGAGAGGAATATAGCGACCTCCTTGAAGAAGCCGGTGTGGACACGGTAAAAGAACTCCGTCAGCGCGTGCCAGAGAACCTCTTTAAAGCGCTTGTTGAGACTAATGAGAAGAAAGCCCTCGTTCGCAGGCTGCCTTCTTCTAAACAAGTGAAATCCTGGGTTACCCAGGCCAAAAAACTCTCTCCTATTGTGAAATACTAATTACCCCATCGTGCTTCCCGCAGAGGGCGCCCGATCCTTTCTAATCGCTGCATATCATTAAGTGACGACCTCAAGTCCTTTTACCAGGTCCTGATATCGTCTTTTTAATAGGTTCCTAGATTCACGACTACCGATACCAGCAATCACGCTGATCTCTGGATTATTGCCATCATACGCTTTCTTCGCGGGAGATTAATTGTGAATGCCATTATCGATAAGATGCCGAGTATGGAGCAATGTGAGATGCGAGCAAATTTCTTCGGTGAGGACGGGCAGGGAATTCCATCTGTTACAGAAGATGAAATGCGAGAAGTCGACCGAATTGCTGTCGAGGATTTCCAGCTAAGCGTTCTCCAAATGATGGAAAACGCGGGAAGGAACCTTGCTTCTCACGTTATTGACGTCTCCGGCGAGGCAGCAGGAATAATCACCATCCTCGCCGGATCAGGCGGAAATGGCGGTGGCGGCCTTTGCTGCGCTCGACACCTCCATAACCGAGGCCTCAAGATTCAGCTCCTTCTGACGAGACCTGCACAGGCGTTGAAGGGAGCGGCAGGAGCGCAGTACGCGATCCTTTCGTCAACCGGGATTGCCGCAGTAGGATTAGAAGATTCAGAAAGGGCGATCTCCGAAGCGGCCGTTGTCATCGACGCCTTGATCGGTTACAGCTTGCAAGGCGCGCCACGCGGCAACACCGCACTGTTGATCGAAGCAAGTAACCAATGGGCAAAGAATGTAGTCGCACTCGATATTCCATCGGGTATAGACGCAACAACAGGCGAAAGCCCGGGCATATCGATACGTGCGGACACTACGGTCACACTTGCGTTGCCCAAACGAGGTCTTGATCCTTCGATGTACGACCTTTACCTTACAGATATTGGCATCCCACCAGAAGTTTACCTTCCACTAGGGATCACCCTTAGCCCCTTCTTCGCGGATCATTTCTCATTGAAGCTCATCACCCGAGAAGATAACTAGCATATCCATCTCTGGTGAGTTGATTTCGCGCAAACAAGGCATCCTGTATAATCGATACCGTGAGTGAAAAAGAAGATCGACTAATCTCTCCTGACAATCAAGGGGATGATCAAAACGAAATCCCTATCCGACCGCGTTACTTGCACGAAATGATCGGGCAAGACCGGGTTAAGCAGAACCTTACAATCCTGATCGAGGCGGCCAAGGGTCGTAACGAGGCGCTTGATCATGTCCTCTTCTACGGACCTCCAGGTCTGGGGAAGACAACGCTGGCTCATATTCTCAGCACAGAGATGGGAGTCAACTTAAAGATCACATCTGGTCCGGCGATTGAACGAGCCGGAGACCTCGCGGCAATCCTCACCAACCTGCAAGCGGGGGACATCCTCTTCATCGATGAGATCCACCGCCTCGGGCGCGCTGTCGAAGAAATCCTATACCCGGCCATGGAAGATTTCGCACTCGACCTGACAATTGGAAAGGGGCCAAGTGCGCGTTCAATTCGACTGAAGCTTCCCCATTTTACAACCGTCGGAGCCACAACCCGCCTTGCCCTTCTGACCGCCCCCCTTCGATCCCGCTTTGGAGCGATTCACCGGTTGGCTTTCTACGACGATGAATCAATGGTGGGGATCGTACGCAGAGCTTCTGAAGTATTCCACGTGAGCATGGACGAACCTGGGATCAGAGAGGTAGCCTGCCGCGCGCGAGGGACCCCACGGGTCGCTCTGCGATTACTGCGCAGGGTCCGCGATTTCGCCGAAGTTCGAGCCGATGGTCGAATTACTCAGGAAGTCGCAAGAAAGGCTTTAGCCCTAATGGAGATCGACGACCTCGGTCTGGATGATTCGGACCGCCGAGTCCTGGACACAATTATTCGGAAGTTCAGCGGCGGTCCAGTAGGTCTTCAAACGATATCCGCATCGATCAGCGAAGAGCCGGATACAATAATGGATGTCGTCGAGCCCTACCTGTTACAACTCGGATTTATCGACCGTACACCGCAGGGGCGCGTCGCCACGCCAAAAGCATACGAGCATCTTGGATTACCGTATCAAGGCTCGCCGCAGAAACGTCTTCCCGAATTGTGAGCTTCGCGGAAGGATAATGGACCTCTCTTCCATCGCCCGTTGGGTTATCCTCGCCGGGGTGGCAATTATCATCGTCGGCATTGGTTTATGGCTGGCGGGGCATTTCGATCTACCTCTCGGCCGTCTTCCAGGGGATATTCACATCGAAAGGGGTGGATTCTCCTGCTTTATCCCTCTGGCAACATCAATCCTCCTGAGCCTGCTGTTGACCTTAGCCCTTAATATCTTGCTCCGTTTCCTGAATCGGTAAACCGTGCGAACTAAGGATTTCGATTACTACCTACCTGAAGAAAGCATCGCCCAGAGGCCCGCGAAACCACGGGATAGCTCTCGCTTACTCGTGTTTAATCGAGACAACGATCACGTCGAACATCGGCTTTTCCACCAGCTTCCCGACTATCTCAACTCGAATGATATCCTGGTGCTCAACGAGACACGGGTCATCCCCGCTCGACTGAAAGCACAGAAAATCCCCGGGGGCGGGCGCGCCGAGGTACTGCTGCTGCACCGGCTGGGGAAAATGACATGGGATGTAATGGTAGGAGGCAGTGGTCTTAAACCCGGAAGGAAACTTCAGATTCTTAATGGTCCACAAGCGGAAATTCGAGAAGATCTCGGGGGGCCACGGCGGGTTATTGTCTTCTCTGAAGCGATTTCACCCCTTCTGGATCGATTGGGAGAAATGCCCTTACCCCCCTATATCTACACGCCATTAGAAGATCATAGCGAATACCAAACCACCTTCGCAAGACACCCTGGATCTGCCGCGGCACCGACGGCAGGATTGCACTTCACGCCAAAAACCTTCACAGCCATTGAAGAAAAAGGTGTTCGCATCGCCAAGATCACCCTCCATGTCGGTTTGGATACCTTTGTCCCAGTTCGCGAGGATGATCCAAACGAGCACCCAATTCATAGTGAATGGTGCCAGGTCCCGCTGGACGTCGTTCAAGCGATCAAAGCCGCGAAGGAAGCAGGTGGAAGAGTAGTCGCCGCTGGGACGACAACCGTTCGGGCACTGGAAACCGCAGCGCGCACAACAACTCAACAGGATATTTCCCCATTCGAGGGGCCGACTTCCCTCTACATCTTGCCCGGGTTTGACTTTCGCATCGTCGACGCGATGCTCACCAACTTCCACCTGCCTCGCTCTACCCTGCTGATGATGGTCTCTGCATTTGCCAGCCGGGAACAAATCCTGCCGCTTTACAAAATGGCGACAATCGAAGGTTATCGCTTCTATTCCTTCGGAGATGCCATGCTTATCCTGTAATTGACTTTCAAACATCCGTATGCAATACTCCCTTAACTGATCCGAACACCTTCCTTCGCTATTTTTGAAAGGAGGTGGTGGTGCCAATGATCGAACTTTATGATGAACGTGCTGCGGCATCCCTCCTCCCTTGTGGATAAGGATGCCGCAGCGAAACCAAGAGCCGTCCGCATGGACGGTTCTTGGGTACCTCATCGCTGACACGCATTCATCTTTATCGAGAATCCCGTAGTTGCCGCGGAATATCCCTTCCCGATCTTGATTTCCTTTCGGGCATCTTCTGCTGGATTCCGATTAACTTGAAATGCTGTATCAAGCATGAAGAAAACAAAAAGAGGGCTTCGTTTTGCCAGGAAGCCCTCGCTTGCTATAGATGCAGCTATGCTGTTATTGGCGCGCCTTTCTTCAGGCGATGAACGTCTTCATAAACCCGAATCCCGCGAACAGTGCAACTAAAGCGAGAAACATTGCCAGAAAGGCGATGATCCCCCTGCGCCCGAAGACCTGCGCGCTAATCCCGCCCAAGACAGCATAAATTAAGCTCATTACAAGCCAGCTAAAGATAGGTGATGACTCCGGGCTGAAGGCCCACACCACACCTCTTGACGCCGCTCTTAAGCCATTATACTTCCATTCCGGCATGCACACGGCAAAAGGGTCCGGCGCTAATCGCACCGACGCCACCGTGTCTCGGCAGTCTTGATCGATGGCGATCGCTATTTCGACGACTCCAGCGGTAATTAGAAAGAACGCCATAGCGAGCAAGACACCTATCAAGAACATCTTCTGGGTTTGATCAAGCTTTAACTGCGATACGGTCTGCAAAGCAAATGCTCTCCTCCTGTCGAAGTATCAAGAAACAGGTTGTCGATTTCCAAAGCGCATACGCTAAGCTCTCCCATCGATCGTTCCATGAAAAGTTTATGGGAGATCCCAGTAAAGAAATTCTTCGACATTGCTTGTGAAATTGGGAGTCTGGGCTGCGCTTATGAACAAGCCGAATAGACCTTCACTATAGGTATTATCCGTGAGAGTCGCAAGCAGCTCGCCCTGGGCATAAAGCTTCAACTCATTTCCTTGCGCCCAAACACCAATCCGGTGGGTTTGATCCGATCCGGTTGCGAGATGGGTGCTTGGCGTCCAATCGAGAATTTTATTCATCACCTCCCCATCCCAGGAGCGCAGCGAGTAACGACCATCGCAAGATATGCCAAATAGATAACCAATATACCCTTTATCAGACGCGGGGGCGCGGAACATCAACCCATAGGAATCTCTGCCCGAACAGGTTTCTACGGTTCCCGTAGCTTCGATGTAGAAATTAACATCTTTTCGCCAACTCAATAGCCACCCGTTGTAGTAATCAGCATTGAATGCCGTCATGGCCAGCTCATTCTCAGCGATTTCGAAACGGGTGTGGTCATCCTCATATAACGCCCAATCGCTCGCATCCTCAAAATCATCCTGCCATGTCGGATCGCCCAAAGACGCCCTCGGATCGGATGTGCCCAAGGTTGGAGAGGCTGTAGGCGTTGCTGTGTTCGTCGCTGCTGGCGTCGCAGATGGCTCGATCGTCACCGTCGCGCTGGCTGTTTCTTCAACAACCGGGGTGTTGGTGAGGATCAACTCAAATGGCGGGAGAAGGAGATAGTCCCAGGCAAAATAGATATCGGATCTCACTTCATCAATGCCCAGAGTTACCGTTTTTCCAATCAAACCAGCTTCTGACGTTGATACAGGGTATGTCCAAACGCCGGGCGCCAAGACACTGGCGTTTACTTCACTCGCGGGGTTGATCGAAACGCAGTAATCCCCTGCCTCTAATCCACTGAATAGAAAGAGCCCATCGGCGGCTGTGATTGTTGTGGAGCTCGCTGAAGATGGGCAAGGCCCTGTGCCCAGCTTGACCTCTACACCGTGAAGACCAATCTCGGCAACTTCCAATTTCCCGTTCGCAACCCACTTCATCCCATCGGAACTACGAACACATCCTTCCGGACCCGTCTCCACTTCGATACCCTCTGGCGGGGATGCGCAAAGGTCATGCCAAACCCGCCCTGCGATCCCACCACTTCCCCTTCCCTCGTCTATCGCCTCGTCAGTCCCGCCTAAACTAATGATGGGCAAATTGCACGAGGTAAGAACTAACAAGAGTGTTAGCGTTATCAGAAAGACAAGTATGCTGCACCTATGATCTTTCCTTTTCATCATAACCTCACAAACTTACCGTCTCGGGAGTAATCAAACCCAAGATATCAGGCACTATCGATCAGTGATGGCCGATTAACTATGGGTGTACAGATTACAGCCTCGACAAAGTCACTGGTAAATTGTAGACGAAAAACAACCACCGCCACTATAGCATGACGAAGGTTGTTTCGAAAGGCTCAAGTGCCCCCACGGGGTTTCGAACCCCGGTTTCGGCCTTGAGAGGGCCGCGTCCTGGGCCACTAGACGATGGGGGCAACGAAAGTCATTCTACCATTCGTGTTTTTAAGCGTCAACAGAGAGACGTATTGCTGGTAGACCCTTGCGTGAGCAGCAAGCATTTTAAAACTTTACCCACAACTATCATCCATCGGTAGCGCATCCGCTTAGGATTGTCTATTCGTTCGGATTAAAGGTCCATTGTGTCATCCAACTCAACCCTAATTAATTGGGCGATCAACGCGCAAGGCCATCCCCTGAAGGGCGAAAACCTAACGAGGCGCACATGCTATAATATTCAGAATATTTTTATCCAAATATACTCGGGTTAGTCCAAAAGATGCATCCACAAGAAATCGACCGAGCACTACAGCGCATCCTTCCTGGTGTACAGAAGCCAGGTCGCTACACAGGAGGCGAGCTGAACCAGGTCGTAAAAGACTGGAAAAGCGTAGACCTACGTGTTGCGTTGATTTTTCCAGATCTCTATGATCTCGGCATGTCCAACCTTGGGTTGGCGATCCTCTACGATATCTTGAATCGCGAAAAGGAAATCCTTGCGGAGCGAGTTTTTGCTCCCTGGCCGGACATGGAAGCCGCGATGCGTCTATCCGGAATTCCGTTGTACTCACTGGAGACGAAACACCCGGTTTCTGAGTTTGACATCCTCGGGTTCTCACTTCCCTACGAAACGCTTTATACAAACACCCTAAATCTCATCGACCTCGCTGGGATTCCACTTTTCGCGTCGAAACGCCAACGGGATGATCCGATCGTGATTGCGGGAGGCCACGCAGCACTTAATCCAGAGCCGATGGCCGCGTTCTTTGATGCTTTTGTAATTGGCGAGGGCGAAGAAGCCATTCTAGAGATCGCTCGATGTGTTCAAGATTGGAAAGCCAGCGGACATTCGCGAGAAGAACTTCATCGCGAACTCGCTAAGATCTGGGGCGTCTATGTGCCCAGTCTGTATCAGGTCCATTACATGGAGGATGGGACCATCTCCCGAGTCGAACCCCTCCATGAAGACACTCCATTCCCGATTCTGAAGCGCATCGTAGGGAAAATGCCGAAGCCACCCACACGCTTCATCGTGCCCTTCATCGACATTACGCACAATCGCATACCCATCGAGATCATGCGCGGCTGCACACGCGGGTGCCGTTTCTGCCAGGCCGGCATGATCACGCGCCCTGTTCGCGAACGACCGATAGCAGAAATCCTTGACGCCATTCAGGAAGCGACCAATCTCACCGGCCTCGATGAGGTCGGCCTATTGTCTCTATCCTCATCCGACTATACAGATATCTTACCGTTGGTGCGTGCTGTGAATGAGCGCTTTGAAGAGCAACGGATAAAAATCTCACTCCCTTCTCTGCGCATCGAGACGGTATCCGTCGAGCTGATGGACTTGCTGCATGGACACTCATCGAGATCAGGTTTCACCCTGGCCCCCGAAGCCGCAACAGAGCGCATGCGCGAGATTATCAATAAACCTCTCGACACAGAGCAGCTCATGGAAACAGTTCGTGAGATCTACCGACGGGGCTGGCACACGATCAAGCTTTATTTCATGATCGGCCACCCATCCGAGACCCTTGAGGACGTCCAGGCAATTGCGATGTTGTGTAAGGCGATCTTGAATGAAGGTCGGAAGATAATGGGTAAACGGGCTAAAGTTAACGCGGGCGTCAGCACCTTTATCCCTAAACCACACACACCATTCCAATGGACCCCTTGTGATACAACAGAGCAAATCGTGATGAAACAAGATCTTCTAAAGCGGGAGTTGAGGGGTCGAGGGTTAAAATTAAACTGGAATGAGCCTGGAGAGACAATGCTCGAATCCTGGCTCTCTCGCGGTGATCGAAGGATGAGTGAAGCGATCTATCGTGCCTGGAAAAGCGGGGTGAAATTCGATGCCTGGCATGAACACTTCGATTTCAACCTCTGGATTCAAGCTTTCGAAGCTGCTGACCTGGATCCTACATTTTACAGCCACCGCGAACGCCCGATTGATGAGACCCTTCCATGGGATCACATTGACGCCGCGGTTAAGAAGCAGTTCTTAACCGAAGATTACCTTTTAAGCCAACAGGGAAAGACACGCATAGATTGCCGTGAGCGTTGCTTCGCCTGTGGAATCCTGCCGAAGTACGCAAAACAACGCCGGGAGAACCCCGGTGAGAGCTGGCAATGCCCCGAGGTCCTTTCACCCGCCCGTGCCTCGTCTAAAAGTCCTTCACTCTTGGGTAAAATATAAGATGGCAAATGACGCCCGTTATCGCTATCGAATAACCTTCACGAAGGATGAGGCACAACGTTTTACAAGCCACCTCGACCTTCACCGATCCTGGGGGCGCCTTCTACGCCGAGCCGAACTCCCCCTTCTATATTCAAAGGGATTCAACCCCCGGCCGCGCATTCAACTGAGCGCAGCCCTTCCCCTCGGGTGTACAAGCGAACAAGAACTTGCGGATGTCTGGCTCACAGAAGAAATCTCCTGCAGCGAGATACTTGAAAGACTGCAGCGTTCTACCCCACCCGGAACCAGAATCCTCGAAGTCGAACACGCCGCATTGAATGAACCTTCTCTCCCCAGCCAAATCGATGCCGTCTCGTATATGATTCAGATCGAGGCAAATCTAATAGAAGAAAACATCCGAAGCGCTATTCATGATCTTCTCAAAACAAAGACGCTGGAACGAGAGCGCAGGGGAAAGACCTATGACCTCCGGCCGCTCATTCAGGAACTGGAGATCTCGAGTAGCGGGATTGAACAGTTATCAATCAAGATGAAACTGGCTGCGAAAGAAGGCGCTACAGGCCGGCCGGAAGAAGTCCTCTTTGCCCTCGATCTTGATCCCTCATCGGCTAAGATCCATAGAATTCACCTGCACATGGTCCAGGCTAATACCCTCATAGCATAGGGTTATTCAATACGTTTCCCATCCAGTGACTATGGTGTCAGGAAGCTCTGCTCCCGGTCGCAGGCGCAGTCTGCGCCTTTAGATTCGCGGGTTAACCTCCCATAGGTCTTAAACCTCCCGGAGGTTCAGCTCCGGGCGGAACAAGGCAACCAAAATCTCCTTGATCACACATACAATTTAGAGTAGAACCATTTTATGGTTTCACACAACGTATCCGAGCCCCGAATTGGGGGTCGGATACCTCTGTATTGATGCTTTTACGAATGCAAAAACTTAAAGCGCGAAGAGATTCATATACTTCATCGCCAAGTTTAAATCCCCTTTTAGTATGACCTTCTTCGTGGCAATGGCCGTCATAGGGTTTAATTTACCGGTGATCATGTCGATGTAATCCGCGGCTTCAGCCGTCAATGAAAGGTTGGGCTCTTCATAGACTCCCGGCTCGACCGTGCAGGTCGATTCCTTGATTGTACAGATCCAGTCGCCACCTCCCTCGCCCAGGTGGAATTGGATCACAGCATCTACCCCTTCAGCTTTCTCAGGGATGAGCGCCCCCGGCATGCGTTCCATTAGATCTTTCACGGTTAATGCCATCACGAACTCCTTCGTTAAGTGATTGTTTTTTACACCTATTTAAGTCTACTGGAGCAAATTCTCAAAGATACCCGCTGCTCCCATACCTCCGCCGATACACATGGTTACCATGACATATTTCGACTTGCGGCGCTTCGCCTCGTGCATGATCTGTACGGTCAGCTTGGCTCCAGTTGCACCGAGCGGGTGACCTAGTGCGATCGCCCCACCGTTGACATTGAGAATTTCTGTGTCCAATTCCAACGTGCGGATCACAGCCAGGCTTTGCGAGGCGAATGCTTCATTCAACTCGATGAGATCGAGCTCTCCCTGCTTGATGTCATAGCGAGCCAATACTTTAGGTACCGCTTTGATTGGACCGATGCCCATGATCTCCGGCGGGACGCCTGCTGCTGCGAAACCCACAAAGCGCATCCACGGATCTAAACCAAGTTCCTTGGCTTTCTCTGCGCTCATAACGACTACCGCAGCAGCACCGTCAGACAGTGGTGAGGAGGTTCCGGCCGTAACCGACCCTTTCGGGGAGAAAACCGGTCTCAACTTCGCGAGTCCTTCAACCGATGTATCGCGGCGGATCAGCTCGTCCTGTTCGAAGATCACTTTATGTGTCCCCTCAAGCGTTGTCGTCGTGACCTCAAGGGGGACGATTTCTTCTTTGAACCTGCCGGCGTCCTGCGCTTCAGCAGCCTTCCGGTGGCTATGGAAGGCGAACTCATCCATATCTTCGCGGCTAACTTTGTATTCTTTCACAACGTTTTCCGCAGTCTGCCCCATGCTAACGTAAACCTCAGGTATGGTCTCTATCAAGCCAGGATGTGGGCTAATCCGGAACCCAGTCATAGGAACCATGCTCATACTTTCCACACCACCGGCGACGATGATATCGGCTCCGCCGGCAATGATCCGTTCACAGGACTGGGCGATCGATTGCAGACCCGATGAGCAGAAACGGTTGACCGTCATTGCCGGGACCGAATCTGGAAATCCGGCGAGCATAGCAACGGGTCGAGCCATGTTCAAACCCTGGCTACCCTCCGGGAAGGCACACCCGATTACGACATCATCCACGATGGATTTGTCCAAATCGCCGGCACGTTTCCAGGCTTCTTTGATAACCGCCGCGGCCATATCCTCCGCGCGGTAATTCTGCAGCGTTCCGCGCTTCGACCGGCCCACTGCAGTTCTTGCTCCTGAAACAATAACTGCTTCTCTACCCATAGCTCCAACTCCTTCGAGTATGGCAATCATGTATGACGGGAGAGAAACGCTGCGCGATAATCGGATAGCGTCTGCATTTCATGCTGGTGCCCAACCGTCTCTCCCTATTTGCCATATTGACTACGACCCCTTGATTCCCAGTTGTTCGTTACCCCGTCCACCAGAATTTTATGTGCATCGCCAGTCGTCCATCTGACAATCGCCATTCACCACTATGTGACGGAAGGGGCATTAATTTCTCAGCGGTTTGTTGTGCTCGATCATATGAGCCAATCGATCGAGCGTCTTCGGCTCGTGGCATAACTCAATAAACGCTTTTCTTTCCAATTCCAAGATGTATTCTTCTGGAACCCACGTTGGATCGGTCAGGTCCCCACCGCAGAGAACCCACGCCAGCTTATCGGCGATCGTAGCATCATGCTCGGTAGCCCAGCCAGCTTCTTTCAGTCCCCACACGGCGGCTTTCAGTGCAGCTAGAACATCCCTGCCCGCAGCGTATACGCGCTCCACATTCGGTGGTCGATAGCCCTCCGCAATCATGGCCAGCGCGCTTCTCTTGGCCTCTGCCAGAAGATACTCCTTCTTCATCACAATCCGGTCACCCGGTATGAAAAAGCCCATCTCAAAAGCCTCAAAAGCCCCTGTCGCGACCTTAGCCAGCGCGATCTGCTCAAATACTTTCTGCATGACAGATATCGGATCGGCGTTTTGGATACGCATAACCGGGTTGATAACCCTGCGGATTAACTCCTTGGTGCCCGTCCCAGCAGGGATCACTCCCACACCCATCTCGACGAGACCGATGAAGGTCTCAGGAGCAGCAACCCGCCTTGAACAGGCCATACTGAGTTCAGCGCCACCGCCAAGGACCATGCCATGTGGCGCAGCGACAATCGGCTTTGAAAAGTAACGCATACGCATTAGAACATTTTGCATGCCCTCAACCATAGCGTCGATCTGGTCAAAATCCTCTTGCTGAGCAGCCATCCAGACTAGGAAGATGTTCGCCCCTGCTGAGAAGTGCTGCCCTTCGTTACCGATCACGATCGCATCCAACCCGCCCTCCTCAGCGAGATCTAAGGTATGCGTGAGCATGTCAAAGATATCTTGATCAAGCGAATTCGCAGTGCTGTGGAACTCAACCAGGCCCACTCGATCGCCCATGTCGATCAGCGAAGCGGAGGCGTTGCGTTTCAGACCCGCGCCTTTCTTCGCTTTCAAGCTGGCGATGGGCAGGATTCTCTCCTCCCGTTTAAGCGGCTTATATTTCTTCGTTTTCAAATCGTAATAGCTGACCGCCTCCCCTTTCTTATACTTATAGAAGGATTGGGTCCCATCCTTGACCATTTTCTTGACCCAAGACCCGACTTCGATCTTCATGCCCTTCATCCGCTCAAGGGTTTCCTTTACGCCTAACGCATCCCAGATCTCGAAAGGTCCAATTTCGGTGGCGAATCCCCACTTCATCGCCATATCGATATCGACAAAACGGTCGGCGATCTCCGGCACTCGGCGGGAGGCATACCCAAGAGCAAATGCCGTCGTCTCCCAGATATATCGGGCCAATCGACGTGACTCCTCGGATGCATCCTCATCATCTACCTGGGAGAGGATCCAGCGGAAACGCTCACGCAGATCTACATGCTTCTTGCCACTGCTGAAGAACTCGAAACGTGGTTTTTGTGGAGCCTGATGCTCCATGGTTTCTGGGTTCAGGATCCAGAATTCCTTCGAACCATCTTCCTTATCAACCCGCTTATAGAAACCCGCTTTGGTTTTGTTGCCCAGCCATTTGCGCTCGATCATCCCCTCCAGCATTTTGACCGATGCTTCATGCTGCAGGATATAGCGGGTTTCGTCATCAGTGATTAACTCGTACAGGTTCGATCCCACGTGAGCTGCAATGTCATTCCCGATGAGGTCGCGCAGGCGGTAGATCGCCGTCTTTGGCCTCCCCACAAGGACCCCCATGATGGTATCGATCTCCTCGATGCTGTATCCGTTGTCCAAAGCGTAGGCAACTTCATATGCGCTCGTGATGGAGAACATCCGGTTGGCGATGAAGTTTGGCGTATCCTTACAGATCACCACGCCCTTCCCGAGTATTTCTTCACTGAAGTGAACTACGTAGTCGAGCACTTCCGGCAGCGTTCCTCCATGTGGGATCACTTCGAGCAGCTTCAGCCAGCGCGGAGGGTTGAAAAAGTGCATCCCCAGGAAATGCCCTTGGAAACCTTCGCTGCGACCTTCCGCCAGTGCTTTTATCGGCAAGCCAGAGGTGTTGGTGGCGATGATCGCGTGGTCAGTTCGGATGGCATCAATTCGCTCAAAGAGATCTCGTTTGATGTCGAGATTCTCGATGATGACTTCGACAATAAGATCGACATCTGCCAACTGGTCGAAGTCGTCATCTAGGTTCCCAAGTGAAATAAGCTGCTTAGAAGTTTCGCTCAGGACGGCTGGTGGACGGCTTTTGATAACCGCCTTCCACCCCGCCTCGATGATTCGGTTGCGGACGGATGTATCCTCTAAAGTTTTTCCCTCTGCTTCTTCAGCAGCCGTGAGTTTAAAGGGTACGATGTCAAGCAGGAGCGTTGGGATACCTAATCCTGCGAATAGAGCGGCGATCCCGCCCCCCATCGTTCCCGATCCAATTACGGCAGCTTTTCGAATATGGTATTTCATAGGCTCCCCTCCTAAGCGTGAGCCAATAATTTGTGACTCACATTAAGAGCTGCATTCATCAACGGCTTGAACGACACCGAGCGTTGACCCGTACCGAATCGATCAACTCAACTCGTGTCGTGAGTATTCCAGGATCCGCCGAGCGACGATCAAGCGATTTATTTGTCCCGTCCCCTCATAGAGATCGTTGATCTTCGCATCTCTAAACCACTTTTCCAACAAATATTCGCGCGAATAACCAAGCGGTCCCATTAACTCGACTGCACGCTGCGTGATCTTGACGACCGCATCCCCGGCTTTCACTTTGCACATCGAGGCTGCAATCGTGTTGGATTTGCGCTCATCCGCCAGCCACATGGCCTTGACCGTGAGCAGCCACGTTGAACGCAGCAGCGTCTCCATATCCACGATCTCACGTTCGATGTTCGTCATCGTGCTGCGCGGCAGACCATAGCGTATCTCTACACCCTGCTCCAGGAGCATCTCCTTCAATAATTCGATGGTTGCACGCGCGATCCCAAGCGCTGAGGCAGCAACAAGCGGGCGTGTGGCGTCGAACGTAGCCATGGCGCCTTTGAAACCCTTCTTGGTCTTCTTCTTTTTAACCACTTCTGGGCTGCCAAGTATGTTGTCAAAGGGGATGCGGCAATCTTGAAGCACGATCGAAACAGTGTCGCTGGAGCGGATTCCAAGTTTATGTTCCATTTTTGTAACTGAGCAGCCTGGTGTTCCGGCTTCAACGACGAAGGGGCGCACCCCTGCACGGCCGGCTTCGGGATCAATCGTCGCCCACATCACAACGAATCCATCTGAGTCTACGAGCGCCTTATTCCCCGCGGTGACGAAGATTTTCTCCCCATTCAGTATCCATTCCTCTCCATCGCGAACCGCCGTCATGCGAACTTCAGCGGGCATAGCCGATCCTGCATGCGGCTCCGTGAGTGCCATCGCATCGAAGACCGGCTTTTCCCCGCGGTAGCGTGAGAGGAACCGCTCCTTCTGCTCGGGTGTCCCCGTAGCGTTTACGGCAGCCCCTCCCAGCCCGCCGCCCGGGGTACAGAGCCACAGCCCTACATCCCCCCAGGAGAGTATCTCGGATGTGAAAGCCAGGCGCTGGAAACTGATGCTTGGCCCTTCTTTCTTTTTCTTCTTTTCAGAATCGGTCAGGGCTCCACCCCCACCCATCGCTTTCTGAGAGGTGTGCATGAACTCAACATAATCCCAGGGGATCTCGTGCTCATGCTCATCAAAGTAACGTGAAACAGGCCGCATCATGTTTTCAGCTATGGTTTCCATAATGACAACGGACTGCTCGATCTTCTCCGGCATTTTGAAGCTAATCATGGGCTTCTCTCCCTGAACATCTCTCGAATCTTCTAAACCATCGCCAATCCGGCGAAGGTTGAAATGCCCCGTCCGTTGCGCATCCACAGTTCCACAGGATGTTCACGGATATAACCATGGCCTCCCAGCACCTGAACTGCCCTATCTGTTACAGACATTGCCGTGTCTGCTGCGCCCGTAAGCGCTAAGTAGGCAGCTTTTGAAGAATCTTGCTCCTCGTCGAGCATCCAGGCGGCTTCCCACGCCAGCAAGCGGTTCGATTCAATCTCGATCGCCATCTCAGCCAGCATGAAAGCGATCGATTGCCTCTGGGCAATGGGTTTACCCCAAACTTCGCGCTCCTTCGCATAGGGCAATGCATAATCAAGCGCGGCCTTGCTCAAGCCAATCGCCATCGCGGCGATGGTGAATTGAGCGCTGGCGATGACTGACGCTGGATCAAACCCATCGTCGCCACCCAAACGAGCATCGGTCGGAACTTTGACATCTTCCAGAGTTAAGGGGAATGTAGGCAGCGCTTGAATCCCAAGGAGTTTATCCCTCTCCCCGACGGTCATTCCCTCCACATCCGGTGCTACGATAAACGCCTGCGTCTTCCCATCCAATGCGGCGAACACCAGGAATGATTCCGCCTGATCGGCGAAGGGAACATATGCCTTCTCACCGGTGAGCGAATATCCGCCTTTGGTCTTCTTTGCAATTGTTCTCATGTCACCGAGATGGAAATCGAACCGGGATTCGGTGAGGGCTGCCACATATGGCTTCCATTCCGCTTCGATGACCGGCGGGATCAATTCTTTCTTCTGCGCCTCCGTCCCGCAATACAGGATTGGCATAACGTAGGTGGAAGGCGCCATCACAGCCAGCGCAATCGCCAGGTCGCCCCATGCCATCGCCTCTGCGGCAAGCACCCCTGTAACTGCAGAATGTTCACCAAAGCCGCCGTATTGCTCAGGCACGCTGGCTTGGAGGACACCCATCTCCCAGCCCTTCTCGATGAGTGCACGTGGGATCTCGCCGGATTCCTCTGCATCACGAGCTGCTTCACGCAAATCGTTAACCGCGTATCGCTCCACGGCATCGATGAGCATACGCTGCTCTTCAGATGGTTCAAATGAGTACATAGGACACTCCTTTTGAAAGGAGACGCATCCTCCTTTCCATATCTCAGTTCTCTGTGCGTACCCCTGATTTTCGCAATTAATTCAAACTACTAACCACTCCCTCCCTTCAAGACAGGCATAACAATTTCTTCGATGTGCCTGCGAATATATTTACGAGGCGTATTCTCCCCAGACTCGAAATAATCAAGGTTTGTCAATTCAACAAACCCACGCGAGTAAAGGTATTCGAAGTGTGCAGCAGTCTCCTCAACTGCCAAGATTTGATGGTATGCCTCTGTCTCCGGGAAAAGTTCTTGGGACATTTCGTATATCGTTGCCGGGGTCTCCAGGAGATCCAATATCTGATTAAGTCGCTCCCGATGGACAGTTATAATCGCCTCGATTCTTGCCTCGGGATCCTCGATGGGGCCTTCATGTCCACCCAGCGCCAGCCGGACTCGTTGCGTAAGGGGAGCCACCTTCTGAAGCGAAGCCAGATAATGCTCAAGGCCGGTGTTCAAGCTGAGGCTCTCGGGCGCCATATGGGGTGATGTCCGCTCTAATATGTGATCGGCGGAGAGCAAGATATCGCCAACGCGGGCAACGACTTGCCCAGAGCAGTGCCCGGGAACATGGACAAACTCCAAACCGTTTAATCGCATTCCAATACCTTCAAAGGAAAAATCTACCTCGATGGAGGAAAACAACTGCTTGTGCAATAGATAGAGCGTTATCAACCCCTCAGCCTTAGTCTCAGGGACACCAGATTCAACCAAGAAGGCGCGGTAGCGAGGTTCGATTACATCCAATCGCTCTTCATAGTTCGTCAGCACCCGCCGATCGAGCTCGTGGATCCCAATTGGCGCGCTCGTCCGCTCGCGGACAAAATGCAATCCGCCGTAATGGTCAACATGAGCGTGGGAGATGAGGATGTGAGTGATCCGATCCCACCCCGCCTTCTCCTTGAATTCCACGTTAATTTGCTCGAGGCCTGCTTCGAGCTGCTCATTCGAGTCTCCAAACCCGGACCCCACATCGAAGAGCGCGACGAGGTCATTCGTAATCACAAGATGTGCGTACCCGTGCATTCCAGGGAAGATGTCCAGCGGAATACGGTAGATTCGGTCGCCTCCCGAGGTTTCGAAACGAAAGAGTCCAGGATCCTTCATAAGGCCGAATCTCGCCCATTCCAGAGACCTCTAAGGAAGATGTCCCCGAATTGGTTTGCGATTTCCTGGGCAGTCAATCTACCGCTTGGTCGATACCAGGTAATCATCCAATTTAGAACCCCCAGTATTGCGAAGGTGGTAATTACCTCATCTGTGTGGCGGAAGTCTCCAGATCTAATGCCTTCCTGAAGGATCTCGCGCCAGATGGATTCCAATCGATCACGGCGTGCGATATGCGCCGCCTGAAGATCATCATCAAGACTTCGATGCTCCTGCAGCAGCACTGCTGCAAGGTCGATGTCTTCGGTCAAGCGTCCGACGTATGCTTGCATCGCTTGACGGACCTTTTCTTCTGGCTTGATATCAGATTTCGCAACCGCTTCGATATCCTTAATGAGAAGATCGAGGGCGCGGTCGAGGATGTCAACGAGTATTTCTTGCTTTCCGGTAATGTGATGATAAAGGCTGGCTTTCTGGAGATGAACGGCATCGGCGATATCCTGCATCGACGTGCCGTGATACCCTTTCTGGCGAAAGATTTGCGCAGCCGCCTGAATGATATCCGAGCGTTGCATCGATGCTTTCCCTACCGACCGTTCGGTAGTTCTATCCTAGCATACC
>DAOUDJ010000112.1:0-2384 GCA_034430795.1 Anaerolineales bacterium
ACCAGCCTCGACTTCTTCATCACCCCGGATCAGGGCGGCTATTCTGTCGTCGATGGTCGTACGTTTAAGCACGCCGCGGGTGATGGCGGAACCGATCAGCGCTAGCAACCAGCCCCCAACGAGAATCCCCAGGGCGGCAAGTGCCCGAGGTAGATAGCTCCCCAGAGTTTGTAGAAACTGCTGGATGAACTCATTCATCTTTCTCTCCTTTAGAAAAGCTTTGGCGAAAATCCCAGCAGCAGCGCCGGCTATGTCGGCGGTTGCCTACCGGGAAACAAGCTGAATCCGTGAAACGGCTCGCTGCCGGATCACCTCCCCCCAGGTGGTGCGCAAGTGGCTGCGGCGCTTTCAGTTGCAAGGACAAGCCGCCGCCCAGCACCTCTTTAACTATCCACTCTTACATGCGGTACTTTCATTATACATCAGAATCCGCCTCCCTTAAAACGGGCGACTTGCATCATTATGAATCTAACCGAACGACATTATTATTCTTGGGAAGGTCTCAATGACAAGACAGCGAAAGCGCGAATTGCTCAAAGCTGTTCGACCCCGATATCTGGAGCTGAAGCGGCGAAGGCGACACAATTTGCATGCCAGGCTACCCTCTCGAGGAAAAATCTAGTAGGCTATTCGGGTAGATCTCAGGTTCATAACATTCATGATCATTAAAAGTCAGTGTCTTTATTTTGATAAGAAATCCCGCTCCTTATTAATGCACCAATATTTTCTAGTATATTTAATTGGGTCTACCTGATATTCATGGCAGAACCGGATGAACGATTCTTCAATTTCGGCAATAGTTTTGCATGGGCCGACAAATTCGCTTATTGCAGGGTTAGTGTCCCAACCATGCTTGGATTTATTGTCTTCGTGGCTATATATATTGTTGTCAACATAGCCCAAGAACCTACTGGGCCCAAATATTATGCCTTTATCGGTGTCCAGGGCAACGAAGCATTTCCCCAAGCGCAACCTTTCCACGAAGAATTCTCTCTCAAGCATATCGGAAGACTTGCCGTAAGAATTGAAGGCAATTAGGTTACCTCTGATTTCGGTCCATGTCTCGACAAGTCTCATCTTACCCTCCCTCATTCTCTATTAAAATGTTGGCGTGTGTATCACAATGGCTTTTTGTCGAGAAGTTATGACTCGGACTCATTCAAATACAAAGAGCCTTCGACAGCGAGATTCCTAGCTTCGTTCTTGGATGAAATCCAGCATTACAGGGAGCACAACGCTGACGGCATCGAATTCCCCGGGATGATCGAGCCCTTCTATAACCTCAAGATGAACTTGCGAGTCACTCAGCATGGATTCGTATTCCTGCGCATTCTCCATGGCGCTCTCGTTCTCCGAGCCAACGAGCCATAGCGTAGGGCAGCGCATATCTGCTGGCTCGATTGCTCCCCAATCCAACATCGCGCCGAAGCGGGCAAGATCAAGCTTCGCGCCTGATGACTCTAGGTATTTGACCTCTTCTTCAATAAGATCAGGCGGAGTGACAGAGTCTCGATCGAAAGCTATCACGATCTCAGACCAGCGAGATAACAGATTCTCAATAGCCTTTCGAAACTGACCCGATGCTGCTGGGCCGAAAGGGATTCCTACAATCGCTATACGCTCTACGCGATTTGAACGTACAGCTAGATAGCGTCCGATATTGCCGCCATAGGAATAGCCCCAAATGGCAAATTAGTCGAGATCGGCGGCATCTGCGACTGAGAGCAAGTCGTCGCACAATCTATCAATTCTATAAGCGTTCTTCTCGGTCGGCCTGTCGCTCTCGCCATTCCCTCGAATATCCACCGTGACTACATTGGCTACTTGCTCGAGACTCTTGACGTATCCCTTCTCGTGCCATTGGGCGCGGGTTAGACCCGCACCATGCAGGAGCATGATTGCCTGACCCTGACCGTTGGCGTCATAAGCGATGCGTGTGCCGTCAGATGAATCTGTAAAGGAAGTATTCACTGGTTTTGCTCACTAACTATTGAATATCAAGAAATATACCTCATATATTATTACAAAAAGAGGATTTGATAACAACACTTTTGATAAGAGGGGTTATCAACAGCGATATATCCAATAATTACCTGAGCGCTTCTTTCGTTTTCTTAGGAGGAGACTTAGTTAGCGCTCGACGGAGGAACATCTTTCCTTCAAAAGTATTGGCTTGGATATCTAGAAGGAGCTCTAGGATAGCGGCTGAAAAAAACAAGATTGAAGAACCCTTAGTCACTATTATTGTGTCACCTGAGTAATTACTTAGATGGTATTCGAGTCGCCTTTCCTTGTGTTAATATTTTAGAGGTGTGATGAAACTATGCTTAGTCTGGTGCAGTTTTGGTGCAGTTGCGGTAACAGAGCATGGACTACATAGACAC
>DAOUDJ010000113.1:0-10607 GCA_034430795.1 Anaerolineales bacterium
TCTCGCTTGAGAATCCGGTCTTCAAGCAGAGCTTCGGGCCGAACTCATGGACAGAAGTGCGCCTGGAGGTTGGAGGCGATTAAACCGCTCCTCGCAATGCCCCGCCATACTAAGCAAGTTGTTCTGAGCCCCTCGGTTAGGAGAATCATTGATGAATCCAGTCCTTGAGACGATCTACCAACGCAAATCCGTGCGTGCCTACGATGGTAAGCCGGTGTCTGAAGATGTGCGGGACATGATCATCAAATCAGCCATGCGCGCACCAACGGCCGGCAATATGATGTTGTATTCCATCATCGAAGTCAGCGACCAAGAAGTCAAGAACAAGCTGGTCGAGACTTGTGACAACCAGCCCTTTATCGCCGAGGCCCCTCTCGTGCTCATTTTTCTCGCCGATTACCAGCGCTGGGTTGACTACTTCAAGGTCTCAGGGGTAGAACAGTTCTGCGAAGAAAAGGGCATGCTAATGGTGAAACCAGAAGAGGGGGATCTGTTCCTCGCTTGCTGTGACGCCCTCATCGCCGCGCAAACAGCTGTGGTCGCTGCCGAGTCCATGGGTGTAGGCTCCTGCTACATTGGAGATATTTTAGAGAACTACGAAATCCACAGAGAGATGTTCGCCCTCCCCCAATATGCCGTTCCGATCTGCATGGTTTGCTTCGGCTACCCATCGAGAGAACAAAAGGAGCGGGAGCGGACAGAGCGGTTCAGCGAGAAATTTGTGGTTCATAAGAATCGGTACAGGCGTCTTGGGGAAGATGAATTCAAAGAAATGTACGCGGGCATGCGCGAACGAATGATGGCGGGAAGCGCAGAAACGCGTGACCAGCCCAACGTAGGGCTAAGGATGTATAAGCGCAAGTTCAGCGCTGATTATGCGGTGGAAATGCGAAGATCGGTCCGCGCCATTCTGGATGGGTGGATAACGTAAATTTGAGACTAATGGGCGATGAATAAGCTCGCGAGACCACTCGCAAAGGTACGCATTTCGAAGGAAGGTCGAGATCCTTCGTCGCTGCGCTTCTCAGAATTAAAGAAAGTGGGATCCTGTCATGCTGAGCGAAGCGAAGCATCTTGTTCCTAGAACAGATGGGTGTTGCTTGCCAGGGGCGAGGAATCGTCAGAAGAGGTTCCCCTGGTTAATCTCTCTCTTGGCTTTTTCGACGAAATACCGGGTCTCGCATTCTGGGCAGAATAGATAATACTCATAGTATGAGGACTGCCCCGGCTTGGGTTTTCCGCGGGGCTTCATTTTCACCACCGGGGTCCCACACTTCCGGCAGGGCTGCCCAACCTCGGTGATCTTAGAAGGGGCCAGCTTCTCTAATTCCAACTGTTCCAAGTAACCTTCATCTTCGAGAAGGTTATTTCCTTCGATAGCGGCATAGGAAAGGTGATCCGCCCGCTCATTATGCGGATCTCCCGCGTGCCCC
Organism: Anaerolineales bacterium; assembly: GCA_034430795.1. Lineage (GTDB taxonomy): Bacteria > Chloroflexota > Anaerolineae > Anaerolineales > E44-bin32 > E44-bin32. Next base: position 1,434 of record DAOUDJ010000113.1, read on the forward strand.
TTCACCCACAAAAAGTGGACTTCATGCTCCTCGATCAAGCGGAGCAGCCTTTCCCACAGATCTGCATTCGGCACGCGGATCCCGCCTTTGCGGATGTAGGCGTTCTCCCTCCAAGTTATGGCCCATCCCTGCGTAACCGCGTCAACGAGGTATTTCGAGTCGCTGTAGATCGTGACCGTGCATTTCTTTTTCAAGCTCTCGAGACCGGCGATTGCCGCCATGAGCTCCATGCGGTTGTTGGTTGTGTGCCGGTATCCTTGTGAGAACTCCACTTCCGAGCCTTCTGACAGGATCACGAAGCCGATCCCGCCGGGGCCGGGATTGCCCTCACAGGCTCCATCGGTGTATACGCGTACGTGTTTCTCAGTCATCGTTCATGGATTGTAAAGCCTAGGCCGCCATCCTTCAATCCCTGGATAAACCCAAAAAAGATTCTGGTTAGGCTGAGCAAAGATGTAAGGTGAATGGAAAATATCGAAATCGTCGGCGCGATGAATGCTGAAGGACCTTGGCGGTGTGTATCGGCAGCCCGAACTGCTCTGAACCTCGAGATAGCTGTTAAACCCAATACCGCCCAGATTAATGTGGAAGGGTCTACGGAAAATACCCTCGATCACGCATAGGTTGTTGCTCGGATTCTCATTCACCATGCCACCGCTGTTGAGTTCGATCTCGATGCGAACTTCATCGCCGCCGCTTATCTTTGGGCTGAAGCTGTGCTCGAAGTTTCCTGGGGGCGGGGGGTTATGCACAAGCTGCTCGGCTTCATAGACGCGCTGCCCTTCAACATCGATGGCAACACGGACCATGAAGTCGACGATCGTCTGGGGCGGGCATACGCCGGTGACATCGCTCTCATCTTGAATGCGGATCGAGCGTCGCCAGATCTCGCGGACGAAATCATTCCCATCGACCTAATGTCAATGTTGGATCCTCCGCGATCCTCAAGGGTGGCGAGAGCCCAGTTGTTGCCCAAGGTTCTGCTCCCCATAGGCGCCTGACGGTAGGACGGCTAACAGCCCACTTGAACTGCAGGCCATCACTTCGGCGTAGGCATAACCGGGAAAATCGGTATAGGGGATGAAGCCCTCTCCCCCGATAGCGAAGACCTGCCCGGACAAATCCATAATCTGGATCGCGCAGGCCGCCTGCTCCAGGGCGAATGGGCCCATATCGCCGCTGAGGTATTCCAGCTGGACCTCGTATGAGACCCCTCCCGAACAGGTCGTGCAGGAGGGCGGGTATCGGTCGAGTTGGAAATTCGCGATGGCGAAATCCGGGATCACAAAACCCTCATCCACCAGTCCATCACAGTCGTTATCAAGGCCGTCGGGGAATTCGACCGCACCAGGATGCTGCGCGGCGTTGAAATCGTTGCAGTCCTGCGAGTGCGGGTAGCCGTCCTGATCGAGATCAAGATCTTGCTGCCCTTTGAAGAGGAACAGGAGCAGGCGGGGGTCCCCAAACACAAGCCCGATATTTGAAAACCCGCCCAGTCCGCCGAACCCGGTGCCATCGACTCCTTCAGCATAGCCATCACAATCAGCATCGGTGTCGTCGACGTACTCGTATGCGCCGGGATAGATGAGCGGGTTCCCGTCGTCGCAGTCCTCAGGAGTCATCTAGCCATCCCCATCCTGATCGAATTCGGGATCGTAGCTGCCGGCATCGGCTCCGGTGGGATAGATCGTTGAAGTGAGCGCCATGTTGTTGCCTTCGCTACTCTCGGCGACCTGGTCCTTTTCATCGGCCTTGGCCCGGAAGAGCACCGAACCGTTGTCCGGGAAACCCGGGACCAGGCTTGAATACGGCTGAACTATATCCGGCGGGAAGCGGCTGAACGGAAGCGGGGCGCTTGTCAAAGTGACGCTGTCGCCCGTCGCAAGGCGGATGGAATTGTCGAGTGAGAAACCCGGGGAAAACTGGATTTGACCCTGATTTACGCTCAAGAGCACCAGGCGGCCGAAGTCGACCTGGACTTCGAATGGACCGGCTTCCGAACCGCCGATATTGGTCACCTCGACGTCGAGCTGGAAGAACTGCCCCACCTGGTATCCGTTCTGGTGCGTCTCCAGGTTTGTGATGATGAGGTCGGGCGGCGTGGATGGGATGTTCACCGTCTGAGGAGCGAACACGCCCGGGTTGTTCAAGAATGGCGCGTTGAATTTCTCATCCACTTGTCCCGGAAGTTCGGCTGATTGCTCGACGGGCCGCGCTTCCTGCGGCTCTGAGGGGTTGGCCGGTGTGACCGGCCCTGTGGCTCCTGGATTCTCGACGTACTCGATACTGATCTGGGCCGATTGTGTAGGGCTCCAATCGAATGCGGTCGCCTTGCGGTTGGGCCATCGAGCGTTCCGTCGTCCAGGACGATGAAGCTCAAGGCGTTGCCGCTCGACCAGTCGGGGCGGTTCACGATCTCCTGGACGATAGCCGCTAGATCGGGAGTCTGGTACATCGCGGCGTTGATCCACGGGGTCGGGCTCCAATTCGCTGAGGCGCTGGTGTAGTCCGGCTCCCGATCAGCAGGACCGTTCGCGTTGACGAAAGTTGGAGAATTCCCGGCGTCATGCCCGTGGATGGTCAGATTGAGCGTACCGGCCTGATTGTTGAAGGCAGTGAAGAGCAGGGAGGCGCGTGTAATCGTAGCGTACTGGGGCACGCTGATGTTCACGAATCGGTACCCACTGGTATGCGGGAGCATGTTGTTGTCGCCCATCAGGATGTCAAGCCCCACGGTGAATACGGTCGCTCCCGGTCCGCCAGCTTGAGAGACATCATCCGCTGCGGAGGAGATCTGGCGATTCATGGCTGAAGACGCCGGTGCAAGGCGGTCACGACGTACTGGCGGGTGGCTCGCGGAGGCGATGGCGGGTAAGGCGAAGAGTATGCATGACAGGATCAAAACAGCGCTTACACTGAAACGATGGGGTTGGAGAAATTGATTTTTTTACTCTTCATGTCCGATCTCCTCAACCTGTTGGGCTTTCGAAAATGGGCCAGTTCATCGATTGCTAAGTTTAATGAGTCCGGCAGGCATGCCACACCGGGAGAGACTTCCGAAGTCGCGAGACTTCGGAAGTCGTAGTTACCGTCAGCTCAAGCAGCTGCGGTTATTCGCACCGGCCCGCGCGTGATGGTGGTCTGCTCCTCCATCACCTTGAAGGGCTTTACGCTGAAGTCGCGCAGGGCGGGGTGGCTTGTCACCGTGGCCGCCAGGTCGCTCTCCAGGAAGGTCTGCAGCGCGGCGTCGTCCTCGAACATGTATAGCCCACCGGCTTCGGATTCGTCTTCGTTGATGATCCAGATCTTCCAGCGCAGCCCAGGAACGGCGGCGAACTTCTCGGCCAGAGGCGCGACGGCGCCGATGTAATCGTCTGCGGATACGTCGTACTTGAAATTGAGTTGCATGAGGGTCTCGGACATGGCTATCTCCTTATTGGCTATAAACGGATCGTGTTTAATCGTCGGGCGATTTGTTTTCCGATTTCATCCTCCTTTCAATGTCTCCCCGCTAGCGAGCTATTTTCCGGGCGTTGGTGTGGCTTTGCCTCCTGAGCTGGTGGCTGTGGGCTTGGGCGGCGCAGTGGTGGCGGTCGCTTTGGGGGGCGTGGTGGACTTGGATGGGACCGTCGGTGTCTGCTTTCCCCCGACGGGAGATGTTGTTGGTGTGGGAATGGGCTTAACCATGGAAGCCACTTGCTCTTTTTGGGAGACCTCGGATTTGCCCAGGAGTGTGCGCTTACCATCTTTATCAACCGCGAGCAGCTCCAGCGATCCCGAGAGGTCAAATTCCCCCTGTAGATCGAGTGAGAGTGGTATGAGCCGGGTGATTCGGATGGAATCTCCCACGGCGCCGCTTCGCTCAGGATGAACGATAGCCACGGGACCGGCCGCTGGCGCGGCGATGACGACCAGGTCGTTCAGCATGACCAGCCCGACCACGCGATCTCCGGTTGTTGGTTCAAGGAACCAGACGGTAGCACTGGATGCGTCAACCAAGACAAGAGGTTCTTCCTCTGCATTGAGGATTAGAAAACCACCAAGGGTCGGGTCAGAGGAGACATGATAAATGGGCGAAGGACGCGGGTCGGCCAACAGAACGCCGATCCCACCGGCGCTGATGGTGGCGATTGGGTTGCCCTCGGCGTCGAGCAGAAGCAGCTCCTGTGTCGAGGGGTCATAGGCGGCAGCCAGGCTGGGCGAGGGGCGCGGGTCGGCCAGCAGCACCCCCAGTTCGCTTGAGTTGATACTCAGCAGCGGTGCGCCGTCCTCCTCGGTGAGGATGATGCCGCCCTGCGCGGGTACAATCGCCACGCTGTGCCCTTCTACGTCGATCTCGGCGATGGTCTCGCCGTCTCGCTGAAGAGCGACGTTCGCATCCAGCAGGATATTTTCGGCGCCATCCGGTTGCCATTTACCCGGAATCGACACGACCTGTAGCTCAACGCCCAGGTAGGCTTCCCCGGCCACCTCGATGAGGGCAACGTCGATCACGCACAGAGGTGCGTCCAGTACACAATCCACGATTGGATCATCATCATCGGGGTCGGGCGCAGCCCAGGTCGGTGTGGGCGAGGGCAGCGGGTCGATGAAAGCCGGGGCGTCATCATCGAGGGCTGCGGTGGGTGCGCCGGGGGCGCAGCCCCACAGCGTCAGGCTGGCCACGATCACCAGTAGGAGCATCTCTCGAATTTTCCGAACACTTCTATAAACTTTCATCTCTCATCTCCTCCTTCGGTCCCCGAGCGCTTAACACCCGCTTCAGGGTCACCCGTCTTTGTCATTTCCAACAGGAATTGGATGAATACATCCACGCCGCTGAAGGCATGGCGTTCTTTCGTGTGTGGATCCTCGAGCGTAAAACGCCAGATGCCGTCCGGGCTTTCTTGCCACAGGCGCAGAAGGTAGGCCTGGTAGGAATTAGCCGACTTGACGGCTGAATTTTGATAGTCCATACCTTTCCACTCCTAAGAGCTGATATATAATGGCAACATTGGTCTAAATTATCTGGTCTCAGCATAACTTTCTAGTCTTCAGAAATCCTTCAGGAAGCATTCGGGAGTGAGAATGTGGGTCAACATCTAAAACTGACGACCCTGGGGGAGTTCACTATTCGGCTTGATGGAGCGATTGTCAAGGGCCTGGCTTCACGCAAGGCCGAAGCTTTGTTTGTCTATTTGGCTGTGACCCAACAAGTTCATGCGCGTGAACATCTGGCGACCCTGCTATGGGATGATCGGCCCTTAGGAAGATCGCTCGGCAATCTCAGCGTCGTTGTCAACAGCTTGAAGAAACATCTGGCCTCATTCCTCGAAATCGAACGGAGCACGATCTCCATAAAAACAAGTGAGAATATCTGGGTTGATGTGCACGAATCCAAGGTTGCTCTTGAACAATTTCTCCCCTCTAACCATGCCGAATCCAGCCGCCGAGAGCAAGATATCAGCAGGGTTGAGGAGGCGCTCGGATGGTATAGGGGGGATTTTTTACAGGGGTTCCACATCCGTGAAGCGCGGGGGTTTGATGAATGGGTATCCCTAGAACGCGAACGGATTCAGCGCCAAGTGCTGACGAGCTGGTGTTCGTTGGCGGATACCTACTTACACATCGGGGATTTAGATTCCGCTATTCGGGTCTTGAAGAGCGCCCTCGAAATCGATCCGTTGCAGGAAGGGTTGCACCGTGAGTTGATGCAAAACCTGGCGCTATCCGGTCAGCACGGGGCAGCATTAGCGCAATACCGAGAGTGCGCAGCAGTGTTGAAGGCTGAATTGGATGTTGAACCCGCCCTGGCGACCCGCCGTCTGTACGATCGCATTCTCGCTCGTCGTGAACGCCCGCTCGACAACCTCCCATCCTTGGCAACGACGACGATCGGCAGGCAGGATGAAGTTAAAGAGATCCACAATCGTCTTCGAGAGCCGAACACGCGCTTGTTAACTCTCGTGGGTGTTGGGGGGATTGGTAAGACGAGGCTTGCGCTTGAGGTTGCTGTTAGTCTGCGTGATGCCTTCTTTGAGGGCTTGTGGTTCGTCGATCTAGCTCCGGTGGAGGATCCGGAACTTGTCCCCCAGGCCATCGGGCGGGTGTTGGCGATGCCGGATGGACCTTTGGCGGCCGATATGCCACCTCAAGAAGGCATGATTACCAAGTTGCTTGATTTCCTGGAAACCAAAGATTTGCTGCTGATCCTCGATAACTGCGAACATCTGCTAGATACCTGTGTGCCGATCACGGAACGCCTGTTACGCCATTGCCCTGGCTTGAAGATCTTGGTGACAAGCCGTGAGCGCTTTGACCTACCAGAAGAACATCTTTTTATCGTGGAACCCCTGATTATTCCCGAGGATCAAACCAGCCTGGATTATGACATCGATTCCTTGCGGGAGAATGAATCGATCCGTTTGTTCGAGGAGCGTGCACAAGCAGTGCGCAAACCATTCGCATTGAATGAGCGCAACGCCGACATCCTGGTGCGTATCTGCCGAACTCTTGATGGCATGCCGCTGGCGATTGAGCTTACGGCTTCTCGCCTGCGATCGCTCTCTCTGACTCAGATCGCCGAGAATCTTGAGGAGAGCGTTCAGAGTTACGGCCGGGACCATCAAGGCGCAGTTCCCAGGCACCAAACGCTCGAAGCTGCCATTGATTGGAGCTATCATCTATTGAACGAAGAGGAACAGCGGTTATTCCGGCAGGCGACTATCTTCCGGGGTGGATTTGACCTGCCCGCGTTGATTGAAGTTTCCCAGGCGCTTGGGTTCGATCCGGGATTAACCGAGGCGATCCTGGCTCAACTTGTGGAAAAATCGTTGGTAGTTGTTCGCGATGTCAACCAGAATCTGCGCCGTTATGCCCTGCTCGAGCCGGTGCGTCAATTCGGCTTTAAGCGCATGCAGGTAGATCCCTTATTCGAACGCGCCTTGGACGCCCACGCCGAGTACTATTTACAACTTGCCGAGGCGGTAGGGCCGGAGCTGCACGGCCGTCAACGGAAGATCAATATTCGCACCCTCGAGCTGGATGCGGATAATCTGCGCGCAGCTTTGCGCCGGCACTTGAAATGTGAGCGAAGTGAAGTGGGCTTGCGGTTCGCCCATGCGCTGTGGGAAGGTTACTGGCTTAACCTGGGGTATTTCACGGAAGGCCGGGATTGGGTCGATCAGGTCCTGAAGATCAGCGATGAGAGCATGGGTTTTCTCTACGGCAGCACCCGACTGGCGCGAGGTGCATTTGAATGGACGCTTGGCAGCGTAGATAAAGCCCTGGATCATGTCCTTCAGGCCCTGGAACATGGTGAGCGCATCGGCGAAGCCCGCCTCATCCAGTGGGCGCTCTACTGGAAAGCCATTGTGATCTTCGATCGGTCGGATTTTGCGATAGCTGCCGAGGTTCTTACGCAGGCTTATCGCGTCGCCCAAGAAGCGGGCGAAACGCGTGGTGCAGCATGGGCTGTGTTTTATCAGGCGCAGATCGCCCGGGTGAAAGGTCAGACAGAGCGCGCCATCGTATTGTATAAAGAAGCCCTGGCTGTCCTGTCCGAACTCGACATCTTCGGCGCTGGTTGGTGTTTCATTTACCTGGGTCATCTTGCGAATGAACAGCAAAACCTCGACATGGCCAGAGAATATTTAAGCAAGAGCCTGGATATCTTTGATGACCTGAACAATCCGCGCGGGCTAGGGGGAACGGAGCGGGGTCTGGGTCTGGTCGAGCTTGAAGCCGGAGATCTGGAAAAGGCCGATATGCACCTCCGCCGCAGCCGTCACTTATTCGAGCAGCTCGGTTGGATCAAGATGTCCTCAAGTTCCATGATCTATCTGGGGTTAATCGCCACGCTGACGGGTCGTGTTGAGGAAGCTTCTGATCTGCTGATTGAGAGTCTCACCTACGAGGATCGACAAGGCGATTGGCATTCCATCGCACACTTGTTGTTCGTGTTCGGGTTGCTGGCCATCCACCGCGGCAAAGAGCAGGTGGGGCTGGAGCTGTTCCTCTCGGCGGAGGAGATTCAGCAGGAGCTTGAAGTCAGTTTCCCGAGGCATCTTGTAGTTGCTGTGGAGCAAGCTCGGAGCGGGATAACGCCTTCCATTACGGATGCGGTGCACAGGCAGGCGGCCGAACTAACGCCTCTGATCTTGGCCAACCACCGAGACTGGCTTACGGAGCTTGGCAATGCGATCCAAGATCGATCTTGAATGATGGTTTCCTCTTATGGTGGGCGCCCAAAGGTGTCTCTCATCTAATCGGGAGCAAATCCCCTACATGATCAAACCCCCTTGTAGATAAAGAGAGGGAGATTTAGAAAAGCTCACACTTATCAGACAAGGAAAAATACACATCCTTTTACTTGGCGAGCTTCCTTACTCGAGAGCTGCATGGGAGCTATAGGATGCCGATACACCACAGAAGACCGAGCACCAGCAAGATACCTGCCAACCATAATTCAAGGACTGTTGACAGCAAGATGTTGGAAATCGGGTATCTATTCTTATTCATCGTGAAGAAATGGGTTGCATGAAGTGGGCCCAAGCATAGAAGAACCCGTTAAGGTTGGCCTATGGGGATGACCACTGCTATCGAGATAAGGTCTGTATGGTCTCGAATTCTCAGCTAATTCTTAACTATTCGGGTTAAGATCATCCCGCAATGATGGTCATTTATCAAAGTCTAAAGCTCGGAGATCGTTTCAATAGGAGCTAAACGTGAAAGTAGTAAATGGTTGGAAAAGGCCTCTGGGTTTGGTGGCGCTGATCATCCTGACATCGGGGTTGACCGCGTGTTCTAAACAGACAGCGCCCAGCGATGGTCTACAATTGGAGGCGTCGCAAGCACGAAACATCACGGTGTATGAAAGTCCCACCTGAGGCTGCTGTTCTCAATGGGTGGTTCACCTAAAGGATAACGGTTACAACGTAGAAAAGATCGACATGACCAACGAACAACTGGCGGATCTCAATACCAGTCTGGGGATTCCCTTCGAGCTGAGCTCCTGCCACACGGCGCAGATTGATGGTTATATCGTCGAAGGCCATGTCCCGGCTGATGTGATCGATACGATGCTCGACGAACAACCCGACATCGTTGGGTTGGCGCTCCCCGGGATGCAGCAGGGATCGCCGGGCATGGGCGGCGAGGCAGAAGGTCCACTCGAGATCTTGGCCTTTGATGGAG
>DAOUDJ010000114.1:0-4440 GCA_034430795.1 Anaerolineales bacterium
CAGTTTATAGCCTACACCTGTCACGGTATCGATCCGAACCTGATCGCTTGCAGCGATCCGCTTACGCAAATGGGCAATATGGACATCTACCGTGCGTGTCTGACCATAGAAATCGTAGCCCCAAACCAAATTTAATAGCTGTTCACGACTCAAAACGATCCCCTTATGCTCCACGAGTGTGAGCAGCAAATCGAATTCTTTCATCCGCGTTTCAACCACCTGGCCAGCCACAGTGATCTCCCGGCGCGCCGGGTCGATCGTCAGGTCGCCAATGTGAATTGGGCTGTCATCCTGGCGCGGGGCACGCTCTGCTCGACGCAGGATAGCTTTCACCCGGGCAACCAACTCACGGGGGTTGAAGGGCTTGGTCATATAATCGTCAGCACCTAGTTCCAGTCCGACGATTTTATCGACGTCATCATCCCGGGCGGTTAACATGATAATAGGAACATCGCTCGCGGAGCGGACACGCCGGCAAACCTCGAATCCGTCGACTTCGGGCAACATGATATCCAGTATTACAAGCGCTGGTTCAGACGAATCGATCTTCTCCAGAGCTTGCTGGCCATCCATTGCCTCCTCAACACGATAACCTTCCCGCTCCAGGTAGAGCCGGGTAAGGTCCAGTATATTAACCTCGTCGTCGACGACGAGAATGAGCTCACCGGCCATTGTGCTCTCTCCAATCCATCCATCCCCCCCTCACCGCTGCTCGTATTTGACGCACCGCATGCAACAAAGCAAAATATTTACTGGGTGCTGTGCCCGACCCATCAGCCCGGCGAGATTCTAATTCAGCCCCAATCTTCTGCCGTCTAGCCGACCAGTGCAATCGCCTCTATCTCGACGGCTGCGGCTTTCGGCAGCGCCGCAACCTCTACGGTTGAACGGGCTGGTGATTCATTCGGGAAGAACTCCGCGTACACAGCGTTCATCCGCGCAAATTCCGACATATCCTGCATAAATACCGTCGTCTTCACGACTTGTTCGAGCGATGAACCGCCCGCCTTTAGTACCTCACCGAGATTCTTCAACGCCTGGCGTGTCTGACCTTCAACACCACCCGCTGCGAATTCGCCGGTTCCAGGGTCCACACCGATCGTTCCGGAGGCGAAAACAAAATTCTCCGTCCGGATTGCGACCGAGTAAGGACCAATGGCCTTCGGCGCTCCCTCCGCGACAACAACTTTACGCTCTCGTGACGACATCTACAGCCTCCCTCCGTAAATCATATTGATCTCTCGGGATTGTACGCTTCAATATAGCCTCGGTCAAAAAAGTCTGAGGCGCAATAGCGCCCCAGACTTATTCTCAAGACATCGGTCATTTCGAACCGCATGGTTTCGATTTATAACTTCGGCTAGCGAAGCACCCGGCTATTCGCGGCGACTAGACGACGATATTCACCAGACGCCCGGGGACGACGATCACTTCCTTGGGTTCTTTGCCTTCCATGAAGCGCTGCACGGCTTCACTTGTAAGCGCCGCGGTCCTGGCATCTTCTTCGTTGATCCCCGCCGCTACCATGATGCGGTCGCGCACCTTTCCGTTTACCTGGACGATCAGGGTTACCTGCTCTTCCTTCGCCAGTTCCGAGTCAAACTCAGGCCAGGATTGTGTGTGGATGGAGTACGGCTTACCCAGGCGAGCCCACAGTTCCTCGGCGATATGCGGAGTGGGTGGTGCCATGAGCAGCAACAGGGTCTCAACCGTCCTCTTGAATGCGGTCGTCCCAGCCAATCCGGCATCCCGGGCAGCGATCAATTTATTCGTCAGCTCCATGAGCGCCGAGATCACGGTGTTAAACTCGTAATTCTCGATATCATGGGAAACTTGTTTAATAGTCTGGTGCATTTTTCTCTGTAACGCGCGTTCTGCAGTCGGGTCGGATTTTCCCCCTTTCGCATCTGCGGTATCAAGCACTACCATCCAGACTCGGTTTAGCCAGCGAATCACACCCTGGATATTATCTGGATTCCAGAGCCCTCCCTCCGACCAGCGGTAACCGAACATCAGATACGCCCGCACGGCGTCAGCGCCATACTTCTGTACCTGCTCATCCGGATCGACAACATTGCCGCGCGATTTGCTCATGCGCTGGCCATCGGGCCCCAGAATCTGGCCTTGATTGCGTTGTTGGAGCATGGGTTCATCCCCCTCTGTGACACCAATGTCGCGGAATGCTTTATGGAAGAAGCGCGTGTAAATCAGATGCATCGTGGCGTGTTCCATGCCGCCAGTGTATGAGTCGACGGGCATCCAGTAGTCATACTCTTTCTGATCAAAAGGTCCTTGGTCATAATCCGGGCTTAGATAGCGAAGATGGTACCAGGATGAGCACATAAAAGTGTCCATCGTGTCCGTCTCTCGTTCCGCGGGACCGCCACAATCCGGACAAGTCGTGTCCTTCCAGGTGGGATGGAATTTCAACGGGCTTTCTCCCGTCGGCCGCCACTCGATATCATCTGGGAGCACCACCGGCAGTTGATCCTCTGGAACCGGGACGATGCCGCACTTCGTGCAGATGACCATCGGGATCGGTGCACCCCAATAGCGCTGACGCGAGATCAACCAGTCATGTAAACGATAGTTGATGGCGAATTTTCCGGTGCCTTTCTCCTCTAAATAAGCGTTCGCTCTTTTAAAAGCTTCATCTCCCGGCGTCCCCGTCAGCGGACCGGAGTTGATCATCGTTCCGTACGCTGGAATCGCTTCAGTCATCGTCTCCCCATCCAGTGATTCCATACCGTCCGGCAGGATCACTGGCCGGATTTCTAAGTTGAACATGCGGGCGAACTCGAAATCTCGTTGGTCGTGGGCTGGCACAGCCATGATCGCGCCTGTCCCATAGGTCATAAGCACATAGTCGGCGATCCATACCGGGATGCGCTCGTCGTTTACAGGGTTGATAGCGTAACCGCCGGTGAAGACACCCGTCTTCTCCTTATCCAGCGCCTCGCGTTCGATATCGGTCTGACGTACGGCTTCATCGATGTATTCATGAACATCTTCGTGCTGCTCGGGAGTAGTGAGTTTGGCGACCAACGGGTGTTCAGGCGCCAGAACCATGAAAGTTGCTCCCCAGAGCGTATCCGGCCGGGTCGTAAAGACCTCTATGGGATCGCCATCTTCGGTCTTGAAAACCACGCGTGCGCCCTCGCTGCGCCCGATCCAGTTTGTCTGTAGCAGCTTGACCGCCTCCGGCCAATCCAGGGTGGAAAAATCAAGCAGTTCATCGGCATAGTTCGTGATGCGGAAGAACCACTGGTCGAGATCCTTCTTTATCACCGGCGTATCGCAGCGCTCGCAGACGCGTTTCTCTCCGATCACCTGTTCGCGCGCCAGTGTCGTATTGCATTGTGGGCACCAATCAACCGGTGACATTTTTTTATAGGTCAGGTCGTTCGCAAACATCTGCAGGAAGAACCACTGAGTCCAATGGTAGTATTTCGGATCGGCGGAAATCGCCTCGCGCGACCAGTCCCACACTGCGCCCATACTGCGCAATTGCCGCCGCATGTTCTCGATGTTCTTATAGGTCCACTCCTTGGGATGGGTGTTGCGAGCTATCGCCGCATTCTCCGCTGGCAGCCCGAATGCGTCAAACCCTATTGGGAACATGACGTTATAGCCGCTCATACGCATGTAGCGGGCGCGCGCATCGGAGGGTGTCATCGCGAACCAGTGCCCGATGTGCATATCCCCTGAGGTGTAGGGAAGCATGGTGAGAAAGTAGAACTTTTTACGCTCTGGATCCACTTCTGCTTTGTAGAGTTGATCGGCCTCCCAACGAGCCTGCCAACGCCGCTCGATTTCAACCGGCTGGTAGCGATCGGTCTCGTGAGCGTTTGATCGGGCTTTCTCCCTTTTACTTGCTCCACTCATCGCAACACCTCCGCAAGGATTTCAACCCCTGCCAACGGAATTATTACCCCTTACAGTTCTTCGTAAGCTCAATCATTATTACTATAAAACCCATCTGTACCCAAGTAATTAAACAAAATCCCCCTCGGCCATACAGGGACGAAGGGGTCTCCGTGGTACCACCCTGTTTGCTCAGCGGATGCTGAGCCACTCAATCGCGGTAACGGGCGAAACCCGCCCCCGGCTACTCATTTCACCGCGGGAGCCTGTCCTTAAGGTAGACAACAGGCGAGTTCAGCCTTCGCACAAACTCTGCTGCAACGCACCGTGGGCGTTGTGCCGGGCTCTCACCCTCCCCGACTCGCTGACGGTTGGCTTACTACTCCTGCCATGGCTGGATATTAAATTTTCAGGTGGACCCAGTGGGATTCGAACCCACGACCTCCTCAATGCCATTGAGGCGCGCTCCCAGCTGCGCCATGGGCCCAAGCTCGAGTGGACCTGGCGGGATTCGAACCCGCGACCTCATCAGTGCGATTGATGCGCGCTCCCAGCTGCGCTACAGGCCCTTCTTGG
>DAOUDJ010000115.1:0-12924 GCA_034430795.1 Anaerolineales bacterium
GGGATAAGGTGAAATTACAGTCTGCCTATCCTGATAGGAAATCAAGACCTTGATTGTAGCGCTTATTGTGTGTCCAAGCACATTTTCTAGAACGGATGTCTATTTTCGGCCATCACAGGGACGTGGGCGTCCCTTGGTGTCCTGGAGAGTTTCTATTGATTTACAGGAATTGTCCAGGATATTTCTTCAATTCCTAATATTTCGAGTTTTAATAGTAGTATTTGGGAGTTGGAGGGAATAAATCATTGAATCCACGATCAAGGTAATCTTATGGAAAGGTACTACGGATATTATTTCCACTCAAGAGAGTATTCAAATTCACCAGGTCACCCACGACTTGATGTCTTACTGCGTTCTGTTCCCACCGGGAAACATTTTGACCCCGAAAAACTATCCCTCACCGTTGCACCAAAGCATAAAGGCACTGAGCTTCTCAGGGTACAACATCCTTGGCTAGGGCAAGACCAGTATCGAGCATGTGCAGGACACATGATCCTTCAAGATCGTAAAGGCAAGAAAGTTGAAGCGTTTACCTTCGGTGGTGATCTACGTATCGAGTCAGAAGAGATGTTAACAGCATGTTTTCTAACGTCTCCGGCTCCGATTTTAGTGCTCATCGGAACATCTTCTATCCCTATGTTGCTGGCTGTGGAGACTGAGATTGTTTTCGCTGAGAGACGCGCTAATTGGGAACTCGATCGTAGCACTTTCAAAGATAGGTTAACAGCGGCAGATCCCTTTACCCTTTACTGTATATGTCTTGAGGCTCTGAAGAAGAAATTCGAACGATACCCCTCTAGAGGGGTTGAATTCATTCAACAGTTTGTCAACTTCTTAAACACTGAAATAAAGACCCTTCATGAATTAGATAAGTGGCCGGTATCTATGCCAACTGTCGCCGAGATTCTGTAGCAACTTACGGGATGTCGGTATGGCTGGACAACATCTGAGTCAGTGGTTTTGAAATTCTATATATCGGATTGCTTGTTATTCATTGAGTTCGATCAATACCAAGCAGGTTACTTGCTGAAAGAGGTCCTAACGCTAACGTCCTAGTTTCAACTCCCAGGACACCTGGCGGATTGGATAAGTAGCCAGCACAGCGGTCGGGGTATAGGACAGGAACGCCAATAACCTCACTTTCGTTCATTTATGTTGCGCTTGTGGGTTGAATCTACAAATAGGAATTCAAGACCGTGATTGTATCGCTCATTCTGTGTCTAAGCACATTTTCCAGAACGGATGTCCTTTTTCGGCCATCACACCTTGGGTATGGAAGCAAGGTGAAAGGTTGAGGTCGGAGGAGATCTAACGGTTAGTCGCCATAAGCGGAGCGGATCCCTGTGGGACTTCGACCCTTGACAAACAAGGCCTTCTCATGGAAGTGGTTAGGTGCACAAAAGGCAGCCTCAGCGTTCATACCTTTAAAGATAATTGTAACGATCCGCCATTCTCGTGCATATTGTATATAGAGATAACAACATGCTCAAATTCAAAGACCTTTACTCCAAGTATGCGCATGACGTCTATCGCTTTTCCTTTTGGCTCTCGGGTAGTAGCGAGGAGGCGAAAGATATCACCTCAGAAACATTTATGCGCGCGTGGATGAATCTTAGTTCGATACGGACGGAAACGCTCAAGGGATACCTTCTGAAAATTGCGCGTAATGTGTACCTGGGTCAGTTAAGAAAACAAAGGAAGCATACCCAATTGGAGGATACGCACCCTGATCCCTCACCTGGACCAGAAAAATCCGCTGAAGTCCGCAGTGAACTAGCACGCATCCAAGCCTTTCTAAAAACATTGCCTGAAGTAGAACGTTCCGCGTTTGTCATCCGCATAAAATACGAATTGCCTTACGCAGAGATCGCACGGATTTTACAGATCTCCGAAACCGCTGCAAGAGTGAAAGTTCATCGGGTGCGGAAGAAACTGATCACCAACCGAATGAATAAGGAGGCGACCTAACGATGGATCCAATCGAAAACGGGATAATTTCCCCAAGGGATGAGCGGCAAACAGGAGGGAAAATGGAGATAACGAGGGATGTTGTCGTAGATTTGCTGCCTCTGTATATCGCCGGTGAAGGGAGCGATGAAACTAAGATAATCGTCGAAAGGTTCTTGGAAACGGACCCCTCCCTGGCGAGTATGGTCGAGCATGCCACTAGCATCGGGTTCAATGAAGTACCAATTCCACTTTCACAGGAGGAAATAATGGAAGCTTATAAGAAAGCAAATAAGATGATGGTAATTCGAACACTAGGATTGGCCGTTGTAATTGCGGGCACTATACTCTCCATCTTGCTGATCGTGCCCCTCATTTACTTCCGCGTTTTCTTCTAACAAAGAAGGTGCTGGCAGTTGAGAGTGGCTTGCCTTATGGTTCTTCCGGAGCTGTCCATATCTTGTGAGGGGAGCTTCATATACGCAGCCACTCTCTCTTTCAATATTTTCGTGCACCTAACGGCTTCGAGATGAGCGGCCGGGGCACGCTTCTTCTCCTGCTCCCCAAGCATCTCCATAGCACACCATAGCTTGCTTTTCGCCCAGCATCCCCGGTCCGCTCCATTGAGTTGTTAGGTTGCCCAAAGACCTTGCTAATCCTTATCCTCTATCCAATCTATGGCTTGAACCAGAATTTCCTTAGGTGGCAAGTTGTGTTCTCCCTCGAAGCTCTGAAAAGTGACATTGTAGCCATAGCTCTTGAGTATATCTCTCGATCGAACACCCAGTTTATATTCAACGGTATGATCCTTCTCACCATGTGATATGAAAACCCGCAGTCCATTTGCATGTTCAATTTCGTCTCTTGACAACCATTCTGAATTGAATGATCCTGTGAACGGAGAGTTTAGCGGAGACAATAGACCTGGTCCGCCAAAACAAATCAGTCCTCTGAATAGATGGTGATTCTTGATACCAACTGAGTAGGCGAAGATCGCCCCCTGAGAAAAGCCCAGAAGGTACACTCCCTCAATTCTATAGCGGTCGATGAAGTATTGAACTACTCTTAAGACGTAACCTTCTGTCAATTCGCTGGCCCTTTTAATGATTGGAACTTCCCCCGTTGGATATAAGGCCCAGTCATAGAGAACTTCTTCCTCTCCCGTCCAAGGATATGGGGCTCGGGGCACAGCGTATAAGAATCCATTCCTCTTGAGATCTTGCCACAGGCCAACGAATCGACCTATACCACTTCCACCGCCATGAAGCCCAATCACAAGAGCAGTGCTCTGACCTTCTTCATACCCCTCAGGGAATGCGACAGCACACTCGAAAAGCGCCCGGTTTTCTATATAAACCTTAGTTTCTGGTTCCACTTTCCTAACTCGCATTCAATGGAAGACTTGGTTGAACTCTACATTCCTTGGTTCTAGCCATCTTCCTATTTCAGATTCATTCTTGGATAATTCGAAAGATCCTAAAGTTAATAACGGGCAACCTAACGCTTGAGTTCACTTGCGCCGGGTCTGCCTGGGATGCTTCAATTAAAGACTACTTTGCTGCCCAACCAAGGTTGATGAAAAGCCAAGATTAGGCGTCAAGTGCAACGATTTGTTGGGCGGCGCCTAACAGTTTCCTACGAGACTTCTTTCCCCTGATTGAGAAAACCTAAGATGCGCTCATTAACCCACTCCGGTTGCTCCATTGGTAAACCATGACTGGCGTTGGGTATCACCTCGGCTTCAATATTTTGTATCAGTTGTTTGGCCCGATTCGCCGCCGCCTCTGGGTTATAGATGACTTCTTCTGCACCGATTAAAAACAGCGTGTGGGCCTTGATTTGCCGCAATTCGTCATCGCTAAACACGGTTGGAAATACTCTGATCTGAGGATAGGGACGGAAGTTTTTCATGCCCAGCACAAATTGCTCAAGAAATAACTCATTGACGACAAATCCCTCAACGGTCATCCACTTCATAAAACTGGTTATAAAAGAACGACGCGGAAACAAAATCGTCGGAATCCCTCGGAGCCAGAACTGGCTGACAAGCGGCAGTAATGATGCTACCGGGGCAAGAAGGATCAATCGTTTTACTCGCTCTGACGCACTCAAAGCAAAATTCAAGGCTAACCAACCCCCATGCGAATGTCCTAACATGTGGGTTTGGGTAATTCCCAACCCGTCAAGTACATCATTTAACCAACCAGCTAAATCGGCTCTGCTTCTAAGAGGATGAACTGCTACACTTCTACTGACACTACCGATGGTATCCACGGCATAGATACGATAATTGCGACTCAAATCTGCAACGTTTGAAAACCACATTGTCGCACTGAGATGCATTCCATGTAATAGAACTAACGGTGACGCATCTTTCGGGCCACACGTAATGATATGAGTGTGCCCCCATCGTGTGGCGACTATGAGAGATTCATAGGGTACTGGCCAAAGCGATAACGTAGCATCATATGCAGCTATATATTTTGCTTTGCCCTCGGGAGTTTTGAAGCTTGATGAGTGTCCAGAAACTAATTCATCCACTGGTACTTTTCTTCCGCCGCCCAACGAATTAAGGGATTCATGTGGCGTGAAGCCGCCACATAATCTCCAGTTGAACTGAGCCGAGCGCCTCTGGATGGATGTGGTCTGGAATTTAAGGGTTATGAAGATTGTGAAGGACAGCTCGGTTCAAACGAAAACGATACAAAGATTATAGGTGCTGCAGCGCATAATCCGCAAGAAAAGGGAATGGATAAAGCAACTTCGGCCAGGTTGAGAGGAGGATGGGCGGGAAGAAATACGCCGGAATCTATCATCCTTCACCCTGGAGGCGCGAAGGATCTGCCGCCGCAGATGGGGATCCGGATCACTCAACATCATACTGCCTCAAGCACCAACCGTGTTGGCGGAGGACGAACCCGTGGTTGGAGAGATTGCAGCCACCTGTGCTGGCTACTTAACTCATCCGTCCAATCTTTCGGTACGTCTGCGAACCTGTTGACTTCACCTGAATGGGATACCTTACTGCCTGATCTTCTAATTCCCCGACATTGGGTAGAATATCCTGGATTTAACTACAAAGTGCAACTCTGGATTCGAATTAGATTAGCACTCAAATGGGTCTGACCGCTTACTTGTTCTGAATTCCATTCTTAAGGGGATGCTTTTTGCGCATTCCGATGAAAGTGGACACCGAATCCAATTGATGATGGACAGCAGTTCCAGTTGATGATGGACACTTGTTCCAATCCATGGTGATCACTCGCTGAGATACAGCAGCGCTGGTTGAGACATCATACACTCAGCCTGTCGCCAATTGCAATGCTGAGTGGGATTTTCGCATGGATTCACCTCGCAGTTCAATCCGATAAGCATTGTGAATAAGACGGTCGAGAATGGCGTCAGCAAGCGTAGGATCGGGAAGACGGGCGTGCCAATCCTCGATCGGTACCTGAGTGGCCACCAGGGTTGAGGCCCGGCCATAGCGATCGTCGATGATCTCCAGAAGGTCACGAGCCTGGGAGGCACTGAGCGGATCTCGCAGCCAGTCGTCGAGGATCAGCAGCGGTACGCGGGCCAGACTGGTCAGGAGCTTTGGAAAGGATCCGTCGGCGTGGGAGAGCATGATCTCGTGCAGCAGGCGAGAGGTGCGGTGGCAGCGCACCGAGAAGCCGTGTCTGCACATCGTCCCAATATCCTTCGGGAGGCGGCATGGCCAAGTGCGCAGGCCAGGTAGGTTTTTCCCGCGCCGGTGGGTCCCAGCACAAGGATGTTCAGATGGCGGCGGATCCACTCCCCCTGGGCGAGCTCCAGGATGAAGCTGCGGTCCAGGCCGCGAACGGGAGAGAGGTCCAGGTCTTCGATACTGGCAGGCAGAACAAAGCGGGCGGCTTTGGTGCGGCGCTCCATGCCGCTGTTGTCCCGGCGGGTGCATTCGAGATCCACCAGCAGCCCAAGGCGCTCATCGAAGGGGAGTTCAGCGTAGTGGGGGTTCTCCCACTGCTCTTTCAGTCCTTCGCGGAAGCCGGGAAGGCGCAGACGGGTGAGGTTCTCCAGAAGGGGTTGCTTGAGCATTGTTTTCTCCTTAGTTGTAGTAAGACGGTCCACGGATGTTGGCATGGGGATCAAGAGACGTAGAAACGGGCTCTTCCAGGGGTACCTGGTCGAGTCCAGTATCGAGGATGTTCTTGATCCCTCTGTCCTAAGATACCAGGATGGTATAAGAGTGAATGCCGGAGGCCAGAGGCGGCTTCCAGACGCTCTTTGGTGAAGCGTTTGGCCAGCCCAAGAATTCCCAGGCAGGTGCGGTAAGCCTGCTGAGGATGCCTGCGGGAGGCCAGGGCAGCCTCGATCAGAGCCCGGGTCTGAGGTCCGATCTCCTCCGCCCAGCGCAGGAAGCGGTCGGGGGACCACTCGGCATATTGACGGTGGTGTGCGGGCACACCTGCACTACAACGCACGCAGTGCGGTGCAAGTGTGTGCTCGGCTTGGGTGGTGTGGCGCCCGCGGACGCGGGATCGGGGGTGCGAGGCCACCCTGCGGTGCTTGTGGAAGACTTCCACCGTGCGCTCCGTGGCCCGAATGAAGACTTTCTCGCCTATGAGCCTGTGGGGCACGCTGTAGTAGTGCTTGTCGAACTCGATGTGGTAGTCGATGTTTACTTTCCAGCAGAGCGTCTGGACAATTGTGGCCTTCTTCCAGATGGCGAACTGATAGGCCTCTGCGGGCAGCGGTTTGAGCGCCGGGCGATCGAGTTCTCCAAAGAGCTCCCTGCGGGACTTCCCCAGGTGCTCCATAGTCCGGTTGTTGATCTCTTCCCGCAGATCGCGGATTGCATGGTTGAGTTCGGCCAATCCAAAGAAGGTGTGGTTGCGCAGGCGAGCCAGGATCCACCGTTCCACCACCTTCACGCCTACTTCAACCTTGGCCTTGGCTTTCGGTCTGCGTACCCGGGCGGGGAGCACAACGGTGTTGTAGTGCTCGGCCATGTCCAGGTAGGTTGGATTGAGGTCAGGCTCATACCGAGAGGGGTGTTTCACGCCCACCTTCGGGTTATCCGGGATGATGATTTCCGGTACTCCGCCGAAGAAGGCCAGCGCTCGAACGTGGCCGCCGATCCAGTTGGGGAGGTCTTCGGCCCACTGCGCTTCGGCGTAGGTGTAGCTGCTGGCTCCAAGTACAGCCACGAAGATGTGTGCTTCGCGGATTTCCCCAGTTTCCGGATTGACGATGCGCACCGTCTCCCACAGGGACATTGGGACGATGTGACCTGCGTAGTCCACAAACACCTTCTCTCCGGCTTTGTGGGAGAGACGCATGGGAGGGTCCAGCTTTTTGGCCCACAGACGGTAGATCTCACAGAAGTAGCTGTCCTAAGATGCCAGGATGGTATAGCCGTACCCATCGGGATGGGCTTCGCGGTATTCAAGCCACAGCAGGCGGCGGGTCACACTTTTACGCCTCAGCTCCGTGTGGATGGTTTTCCAGTCGGGCTCCGTGATCACCCGCTCTGAGAGTGGGGCTGGTTTGGGGAAGAGCAGCCGGTAGAGCTGATCTTCGTCGAGCGCATCAGGCAGCGGCCAGGAGAGCCCGGCCGCTTGGGCTCGGCGGACGTGCTCACTCACCGTGGTGGGGGATATCGAGCAGCTCCGGGCAATCGCCCGATTGCTAAGCCCGCTCTCCCACTTGAGGCGAAGAACTTCGTGGATCTTGCGCACACCTGCACTGCAACGCACGCAGTGCGGTGCAAGTGTGGACAATCTCTCCTGGGGCATTACTCTCCTCCTGAATGTTCAGAAGGCTGAGGATGCACCAATAAGTCGGGATTATCCAGCGCCGCTATACTCTCCTCGGGCGCTCAGGCCAGGGGATTCTGAGTGTCCACCATGGGCCGGAATCGGTGTCCAGCATCCGTCGGAATCGGTGTCCAGCATCCGTCGGAATCGGTGTCCAGCATGCAGCGGAATATGCACTTTTCGGGTTCAAACCCAGGATCCAGAGGTTCTTTGTTCGAATCCAATAATTGAGGACCTAGATAACTGAGCCGAACTGATTGGGCTACCAGTGAATGTGAAGATGTCCTATCAGCTGTTAGGGGTCACCCAATCCCTTTTCGAGCTAGGCAAATGAATTCAAAGATTTGCAAAGCCTGACGGTCTACGTTTCGTCCGGGGGGCCGAAATTCAGAGCTCAAGAGCTAGGCTCATAACCCCCAGGATACGGGTTCGAACCCTATTCAAGGGGGCTTGGAAGGAAAAAAGCACCCTTGCGGGTGCTTTAAGGTAGCGGGGCTTGGATTCGAACCAAGGACCTTCAGGTTATGAGTTCTAACCCTAAAAAGGGGGGCTTGGACCGTCAGGCTAGGTTACCAAGGGTGGCCTTGCGATATCCGATAACTCGGAACCCAGCGAGCATTAGTTTCAAGTATCCTACACGCGGAGGGTCAACCTGGCAAGTTCAACGGAGTTCTGAATAGAATCATCACAAATGCTTCGTTCTTCTGTGTTGTACTTGCGAGGTGAATCTACGGGTCATTGATCTGACGAGTTGTGCATCACTTCTTAGTAGGCGTTCAATTTTAACTTTCGCTGCGAGTCTCTTCCTCCACCCGTTCTGCAACAAAGATCTTTAGTAATGATTGATATGGCACGTCTCTCTTATTCGCAAGGATTTTTAGATCATCGAGCAAGATCTCCGGAAATCGTACCGATATCGTCTTTGTCGATGGTTTCAAATTGGGAAAGCGAATCGCTTGCGCCTTCTTCCAATCAACATAGTCAGAGGAATCATTATCGGACCAGAAGTCGCGCTCTTCATCCTCACTTTTGAATTGCGGGATGCTCCTATTCTTTTTTGACATTTTCGTAATACCTCCGTTCCTTGCGACTCATATCCCTGGCTGAGATAATCCTGATTTGATCATCTCGAATAGTAAACACTATGAACAGTTCACGATTCCGGTTCGTTTTGCCTAACGCGTAATACCTGCTTTCGTCTTGTGAATGTTCTTCATCTTTGAATACCAGGAAAGGCTCATTGAAAAATAGCTGCTCACACTCAAACCTTGAGACGCGATGCTTCTCCCAATTCTTCTCGGCATTCCCCTCGTCCCACTGAAATCCAGTACACCTACCCAATTCTTCCATTGAGTCCATCCGTCTTGTATATGCCCAGTATATACGTTTTTCGGGAGAAATGCAATGGAAATGACCGATGAATGATACATAACGGTCTCGAGCTGCGCAGTCCCATGTTCTATGTGGGGCGTAGTCCCCCGTTCTTTGGGGGGCGAAGTCCCGCTCACTTTGCGGGTAGGCGCCGCACAGTCCGTCTCACCTGACGGGATCCCTCGCGCAGCACACTGCAGCGAAGCATCCTAGATTGGTTAGTGTGGGTGCACCTCCTCTTGGAGAAAGTGTCACCCATGTCTTTAGAATTTGTGTCACCTATGTCTTTAGAATATTTTGTAACCTATGTCCCGGTTTGGTTCATCCGGTTTTTATGGACATGGCACAGAACCAACTATGTTGCTTTTCTGAAATGTACAATAAGGAACGCCCTACTTCTAAATTTAGACCCTTAGCGAGCCACGGAACCCCCTTGCTGCATAGTAAGATTCTGCACCGTTGTGATACACGAAAACATGGCCGTAGCGGTAATCGGCAAAGATAGCACCGCCGAGTTTTCTAATATCAGACGGTGTTTTCACCCAGCTTGATGTTTTCGTATCGAAATTTCCAAATTTCTGTAATCCCCGATATTGTTCTTCTGCTAGAAGTTCAATGCCCATGGCAGCAGCCATATCCATAGCGCTAGTTTCCGGTTTATGCTTTTTTCTTGACTCCAAAGCTTCACCATCGTAACAAAGACTTCTGCGGCCTTTAGGACTTTCTGCTGAACAATCATAAAAAAAGTATTCTCCCGTCGTTTTATCATGACCAACAACGTCTGGTTCACCACCCGTTCTTTCCATTTCATTCAGCGACCACAGTTTTTCAGGATTCGATTCCAGCTTTGCTTGCACTTTAACCCATTCAAGACCTTTATGGCGATTCATAGTTTTCTCAAAGCGGGCTTTCAATGCGCTGAGTAGTCCTTCATGTTGTTCTGGAGCCAACTCTTTTTTATTGCTACGAATTTTGCTCATACTTTTATGCTTTCTCTGGGATATAGGTGTGTCAATCTTATCATTGACTAAATTTATTTCGAAAGTTCAAGCCGATACCATAAGCACATCGGTACAGCGATATTCATGCAGGCTAACGGTCTTGAGCTCAGCGGCCAGGGATCGGTTCACTCAATATCAAATCGCCACACATCCCTGGTCCGCTGCTGCGAATGGTTATCCAGCCAGTTATGACCTGGTCCAGTTCAGGCTACGTAGCAAGTGCAGTCGGGGTATGGGACAGGAACAGCACTAATCATGCCTTCATATTTCTGTGTTGTACTTGCGAGTTGAATCTACGAAATCACAGTCTGCCTTCTTTAATAGGAGCTCAAGACCGTGATTGTATCGCTCATTCTGTGTCCAAGCACAGTTTCTAGAACGGATGTCCTTTTTCGGCCACTACAGGTGATGAGAACAAGTCGTCGTCGCCGTAGCCGTAGACGTTAGCCCAGATCCAGGCGACTTTTCGAGTTTTCGTCATCAGCCGGCGAACTTCTTTGCGGCGCTGCTTGATGGCTTCCTCGGTGGGAATGTCGATCAGGCCCAGATCGATATACCTGCGTTGTAAGGCGGTGAGCGCCCTACCCGATCGAGCCTCCTGAACTGAAGTTAGAACTTCTTCAGGGGTAATCCGTACTTCAATTGACGGCGGTGATTGGATGGGTGTAGACAGATCAATTTCGGACATGAGTTTTCTCCTTCGGCCTCTTTGGGAATGTCATGACAGAAATGAAGCGGTTTTTCATTTTCTTCCTCCTTGTGGAATCAAAACGAGCAGACCGCTGGTCTGCTCGCAGGCTCATAAATCTCGAATTTCAACCCCTTCGTACTGAGTGCTTTTTTTTAAGCTTTACCTACCTCCGTTCCAGCTCGTAAGAATCAATAGCCACCAACTGGACAATTGGCGGCTCGCAAATGTATTCGAGATAACGGGACAACGATCTTGATTGCAGGTTTTTGCTTACTTCTTAGCCCAGGCCTGCTCAAAGCGATCGAGTATTGAGTCATCCGCTAGCGCATTGGAAAAATCGGTAAGCCAGGAACGAATATATCTGACCTCAAGATTATCACCCTGTCGATAGATAATGCTCTGAATATCCGCCAGGTCCTGTGGGCGGCCAGCCAGCGCTTTATGGATGATCAAGTCTTCGGCGGAGCAGATGATTAATTCTCTACCGGGCTCGACTTCATAGGATTTGCTCCTTTTGAAAAGGAACTCCTCATAACTACGAAGCGCGATGGCGACATCAACATCTACATTTCCTACATTCAGAAGAATCATTCGAGTAGCTTTTGCAAACTGGTAGGGATCCGAGACGCGGGACCCAAAAGCTTCTGTGGTGAACTTCACTAGATCGGTAATATCCAATCTGTCCCGGATAGTAATATCAACATCGTGGGTAAACCGCGGCTCCCCCCAGAACTGTAGGGCGATCCCCCCGATGATGGCGTATTCCAACTTGAGATCTTCAACGAAGAAATCATGCATGATCAGCGCAGTTTGAATTTGGGGATTCATTGAAACTCGCCTCGCTCTTTAGCAAGAAATTCCATAGCGTTTCGAACAGCCAGGCGGTGATCTAGACGCCATGATGTGTCCATCTCGGAGGTCTGATGGAATGGTGAGAGTTGATAGTAAGTGTCGCAAAGGTTGTCGAACATCTTGCGCGCGGCATGGGCGGTCATAACGCGCAGCTCGATGCGTTTCTCGATGTCCTGGAAGATCTCAACAGCCGAGAAACCAGCGAGCGATTTTCCTAAAATCTCGGCGTCAAGCTCAGTCGCAGGACTTAAACTCGAGCCTGTTGTGGCTGTACCAGAGAGGTTGATACTGAGAGCATCGGCGACTTCAAGGATTCGCCGGAAGCTGGCCGAGGCATATTCTGTGGCCTCGTATCGTTGAATTTGCTGCTTGGGCATATCCAATTCCCCGGCCAGTCGTTCTTGGGACCAACCCAGGGATATCCTTGCTCTAATCAGAGCAAGGCCAAGATCCTGCAGTGAGGCTAATTTAAAGCGCATACCCCCCGCTCTCTTCAATGCATCGTAGTCAGCGATAGAGCAAACCAGTTGAAAAACCTGCTGCTCTAGCTCGTCAATCTTCTTTTGATGAACCTTGTCAGAGGAGTGCTGTGGATTCCTATGGACAGATTCAAGGTCTGCCCGCAGCTTACGAATATTTGACTTCGATATCCAGTACGTGCGCTCGTTGAGTATTTCTTCCATAGAGGATCCTTCTTGATAATTATTATACTACAAGACAGCATTATTGTTGTCTTAGGGTATTTACTGTAACAATATGCGTGTGATGGCCGGAAATTGGCATCCGTCCTAGAAAATGTGCTTGAACATACTCTAAGCGGTACAATCACGGTCTTGAATTCATGACAGGAAAGGCAGACCGTGATTTCATCTCTTCGCCAATGCTTCGAATACATCTTGAATACTATTGCACAGCATATTCAACGATGGGTCAAACTTGAAAACCCGTCTCTGTTCGCCGATGCCGTGTTCGATCTCACACGCAGCAAATCAGAACTCATGCTGGAGAACGTGTAGTATGGAAAAACCTCATCCGGATGGATCATGCGGCAAGCCGGTAGTAAACATTGACAATTCCCCCGAGTACATCTCGCCGGGCGACGGATCCTGTCCTATTAGGTCTAATTATTGGTATTGGAGTCCTGTGATGCCCGAAAATGTACATCCGTTCGAGAAAATGTGCCAGAAAATAATCTGAGCGATACGATCACAGTCCTGAAATCCTGATAGGAAAGATTGACCCTAGTTTGATTCAACAGAACCCCTCC
>DAOUDJ010000116.1:0-71620 GCA_034430795.1 Anaerolineales bacterium
CGCATCAGCGGGTCAAGCGCCACCCCTACCCCGGTTGGCTCGCTGACACCGACGACAACTGCCACGCCGACGCCGACTTCGATGCCCACCCCAAGCAAGACGCCTACCGAGGCGGCGCTTTGTTTAGGTACAGGCATCGTCAGTGCGCTGCTAATCCCACCGGTCGCCATCTACCTGTATCGAAACCGGGCTGCCTTCTCCAAGCGCTCCAAGAACGCGCGCTCGCCACATTCTTCGAGTGAACAGGACCAGCACGCCAATCGATGGAATAGTAAGTAAGCCCCCCGGGGGTTGGTGTGAAAGGGGATCTGCCTGCTTGCTCAAGCAAATAATGTGTCTTCCAACCCAATATGAGTTCAGGTGCCGCCGTTCTTAACATAGAACCGATCTGTGCCCTGCCAGGACGATTGCCTTTGCTCGGTCGTCGCTTCCCTCGAATGCACCGATAGATCATCCTTTGAAGCTCGAATGCCGGCGAAACCATGCGGGTGGTTGGTAATCATTAGGGTTTCACTGATCTTCTGCACCCAAATCGCGTATACTCATGAGTAGCTATAGCATTTTAGAGGTTATCCAATGCCGAGATTCCCAGCGGTATTCTTGGACCGTGATGGTGTGATCATTGAGAATCGTGCGAATTATATTCGCGGTTGGGACGATGTTAACTTCCTGCCTGGTATCTTTCCCGCACTGCGGCGTCTCTTCGCAAGCGCCTACCGAATTGTGATAGTGACAAATCAATCAGCTATTGGGCGCGGTTTACTTACGCTTGAGCTAGCGAACGAAATCAATACCAGAATCGTTAATGCGATCGAACAACAAGGCGGACGGATCGATTCCGTGCAGATGTGCCCGCACACACCACAGGATAAATGCTCGTGCCGCAAGCCTGAGCCGGGCATGCTTCTCCAGGCCAGCGCCGAATTGTCCCTCGATCTGGCGACCTCATTCATCATCGGCGATTCTAGGTCCGACTTGCTGGCCGGCAAGGCTGCTGGGATCGGGGATCTGGCCCTCGTCCGCACAGGTTTAGGTGCTGACCAGGAAACGCTCTTGTATGCAAGCGACTTATATTCGTTTCATGTATTCGATGACTTAGCGGATGCGATCACCAGACTTCCACTCACTCTAGCCTGAGCTTAACTCGAGGGAAGCAAAAAGCCGGACAGGCTATGCTGTCCGGCTATCTTTTAAACCTAGCTCATCCAATCAATTTCAACTGTTGATTGATCTTACTCGCGCAACCGATATCTTGGCGATGATGGGCTAAGTTGATTGATCAGAACCCGGTATCGGCTATGGCAGTCGCTCCTAGAGCATGAGTTCGTGCCATCCGTGACATTATGCATGCATCTGGCGTGCATAAGTCGTCTCACTTGTCATCCTCTTCTTCGACAAACGCCGGCAATTGCTCCCGTGGTGGTTCACTTACATCCGATCCATCCACCTCAGCGGATATCGCTTTCCCTCCATCTCGAGATTGACTGAGATAGGGTGTGATCCCGTACGAACTCACCATATACCTTGGAATACGATTGACAACGATACCTAGAATGTTCCCATGACTTTGATGCAACTGATCCATGAGAATACTCGCTGCACGCTGGTCAATTTCACCCGGTCGTATGACAAGCAATACTGCATCAACCTTACTGGCAAGCAGTAGCGTTTCGGAAACAACAACAGACGGACTGTCGATGACCGCCAGGTTTATTTTTTTGATATGAAGTTGTGCGAGCAGGCGCACAACTTCAGCCGGTTGGAAAACTTGAGTATAGTCATCCCGTCGAGCGCCACTTGTAATTATTTTTAAGCGGGCATCATCCGTTGATTGTGTAATTGTTTTTAAGGTAAGAGACTCCTGAAGCGCATCACCCAAGCCAGGATATAACTCAGCGCCAAATCGACGATGGAGATCCGGATCTCTCAAATCCGCATCAACCAGGGTAATCATCTGACCCCGGCGGGCAAGCTGGACTGCTAGGTGAGCTGCCACCGTGGTCTTGCCCGCTCCCGGTTTCAGGCTGGTGACGAGCAACGACCGGGGCGGTGATTCGCCAAAGCGAAAGGACAAGTTCGTGGCAAGAAGTTCGAAGCTGAGCGCTTCCTGTGAAGTGATGGCCAGGGGAGTGGAGACGTCATGCCCCTTAGACGACACCCGAAGTAGGCGCGCATCAGGGATAAAGCCGATAATTGGAAGTTGAAGCGCAGCAGATATTTCCTCTGGGGTTTTGAGCCGGTTATCAAAGAACTCTACCAAGTACATTCCACTTCCACCCAGCGCAATTCCTAAAAGCGTCGCAAGAGATACGATGACTGCTCGGTCCGGACCGATCGGTTTTGTCGGCAGGAGTGCGGATTCAAATACACGAAGAGTATTCGAAGCGCCAGACCTCGAGTTTGCAAGTAGATTGGCGTAGTTCGTCTGAAAGAGGAACAGTTTCTCCTGCAAAGCGATTTGAGTCTCTCGCGTATGCTCTAAATCGGATGCACTTACCATTTCTACCAAAATGAATTGAAGGTCTGCGATCTCCGTCTGCGTTTTTGTAATTATTGTCTGCAGGGAATCTAACTGGTTGGTGACGAATTCAGCGCGAACCTGATCTTCTTGCTCCGAGCTTGAGGGACTCTGGATGATGATCTGACGCGCGAGCTCATTGGCCACGGTCTGTGCCCGTTCGGGCGAGGTGTCTGTCACACTGATCTCAATGAGTTGGTTATCCAACACGGCGCGCACGGAGTTTTCAGGCAGCTTGCTCAAGCCAAGAGACGTCCTGGCTGCCTCCTGAATTGGTTCACGCATCGCTAAGCTTGCGTAAATTGTAGAAAGCTGCTGCCCTAGGAAGAAATCCCCACTATTCGGATTAGGATTTTCAAGAGTCTGTCCAATGATGAGCGTAGACGTTGCCCGGTAGGTGGGAGGGATATTCCGCAGCGAAACAATGCTTGATATCGCAGCAAGAGCCCCTGCGGTCGCAAGCAACCACCACCATCGTCTCAAGGGTAAGTACAGTCGATTTGATTTCATAAAAGCTCCTTATTCTTCTGGCCTCCATACTGTCAAATTAGGCACATCGACCGGGTTATATCCCCCACCGCGGTCTTCGTATACAAATCCCTCGCCCGGATGCCTGTTTCTTTCGTCAGGAGATCTGGCTATCCTTCCGTTGGCCGGTTGATCTCTGAAGCAGCTTCCAGCTCGGTTTGGGTATCTGCTCCCATAGGATACTACGTAGATTCAACTCGTAAGTGCAACTTTGAAGGTTGGAATAAGAGGTAAGCTGCAGTAGCATCTGTACTTCTTAGACCACCACGTCAAAGGAGCACCGACACCAGCAGAGCACCGGCACGGTGTGAGAACCTACACGCAGCTTACCCAGGAACAAAGATACCAGATTTACCCACTTCTGAAAGCAGGACATAGACAATCGGAAATTACACACCATATGAAGGTTAACAAATCCACGATCAGCAGAGAACTGAGGCGCAATCATGGATTGAAAGGATATCGACCCAAGCAGGCTCATCAGTTCGCTTTGAACAGACGCAACAAGGCCTGGTTTCGCATAGAAGCTTCTACCTGGATTTTGATCGAAGCGTTGATCAGCCAGGAATGGAGCCCGGAGCAAGTGTCGGATTGGCTCAAGGCGAATTACGGTCTCCGGATCAGCCATGAATGGATCTACTAGTACATTCTCATGGATAAACAAGCGGGAGGAGATCTACCATCGTCACCTACGATGCCAGAAGAAGCGCTATGGGAGCTATGACCGGCGCGGAAAGCTCAAAAACAGGGTGAGTATCGACGAGTGGCCTGCTATCGTTGATACCCGTCAACGCTTGGGTGATTGGGAAGTGGATACGATTATCGGAAAAGGACATCGTCATGCCATTGTCTCCCTGACCGAGCGCAAATCTCGCCTTTCTCTGCTGAGAAAGGTTGAGCGCAAGACCGCTCAGGCCGTGGCGGATGCTGTTATTGAGCTCATGAAGTCGCTGCCTGGTCCGAACCCATACGATCACGGCGGATAATGGCTAGGAGTTTGCGGACCATGAGCGTATTGCGAAAGAATTGAATACTGATGTCTACTTTTCTCATCCCTATTCATCCTGGGAACGAGGCTCAAATGAAAACATGAATGGTCTCGTTCGCCAGTACTTTCCGAAGAAGTGCAGCTTCGCCACAATCACTGAGACTGAAATCGAATTCGCCATGGAGAGACTCAACAACAGACCTAGAAAATGCCTTGGATTCAAATCACCAAATCAAGTATTCTTCAATCATTCACCCGCTGTTGCACTTAGTAGTTGAATCTAGGTTTTGATCCATACCGTTAGTATCAGATAAAAGAAGGAATAAATGCATTTCGTGGGCGATTATTGACAGAGTCGTTGGTGCGCTTTTTCTGGCAACCGGGCTGCTCAAGCTTCATAAAAGTAAAGTCTGACTACGTATTGGGGAAATAATCGCCTGAGCAAACTAGCAAAGATTATTCAAAGCCAAGGATTAGTCATCAGTCGAAATATACTTTTTACGTGATCTTGGCTAGTTACCACCCATTTTCTCTTTGATAGCGTCAATGATGTTAACCGCTGCGTCTCAGTCATTAAAGCTAGCTTTCATATACTGCAGATATATCACACACTGACGCTAGTAGGTGGAGTTTACGAGAACTTAGGATGGGGTATTATGCAACCTCTTTGAAGAGAGATCATACTCTGGATCGATCTATATAGCATCTCCTCCTTAATTCCTTCAGAAACGCGCCAAGCACATGGCATTGAGGTTTTCTGATTGGGAGTTCAGACTATCTGCCAGATTTTATTATAGCTTTCGATTGTTTATTAAACTGCTTAAGTTCATTACTTAATGAGACCTTCAATTAGGTCGACCGCCCTCACTGGACCATCGTAGTCAGCCACCTGTTTCTGCAGCCAGCTCGCACTTGAGCAAAATCGCTCTTCATGCAGCAGACGGTGTACTGCTCGGCGGAGTTGGAACGCATCAAGTGTTGACCGAGACGCAATAAGAAAGGAAAAAGGTCTTCCCTGCCACCGAACCTGCACTGGCTCATAGGGGCCGTCGCTGTGCCGGATTACGATGCCTGCACCACTCGCTTCCAATCGACGGCCGTTCGCCTCCTGTTCACTGTGAAAGGGTATGATCAGGCTTGGCACACCTAAACGCACCGTTTCCATCATTGTGCCGTATCCACCGGGAAAGACGACGACGTTGCTGCGGGCGATCACTGCCGACCCCGGGACCCAGCTTTTAATATTGAAATTTTCCGGCGGTTTAGGTAGGTCAGATGGTTGAATCCGGGCTCCTGTCGATACTACGACCTGGATCGGAAGATCCTCGAGAGCCTCGGACAGCATTTGGAGCAGTTGACGTCCACCGACTAGCGTAGCACCACCTCCAACGGTAATGTAAACCATAGGTTGATCAGTGGAAAGCTGGTCGAGCCAGTTATCAGTCTCACCCGTGTGATGGTTAATCTGGGTCAATGGTCCCACATAGTAGGTGTCGGGCAATCCCAGTGGCAAGGGATCCAGCTCAGGAATACTTGGAACGAGGAGTAGATCACCGGTCAACAGGTCTTCAGCCCTTTTGATAAGTGGCAATCCCCAACTCTGAAGTGCCGGATTAAACACGGGTCGGACGTCGGGACTGACCAGGTTGGGGGGCGGTAGTTCCCACCAAATCAACCGAGGACAGGTCGGGTGAACGACTGATTTGATGATTTGAACTACGGGAATTCCAATTCGCCGACCGATGATCGAGGTTAGTGGCCAGGTATCTCCAATGAGCACATCGGGTTGAAACCGACCCACTATGTTCAGTTGTTGCTCTGTCCACCGAAATACCACCCCGGGGTTATGAAAGCCATCCCGGGGAATCTGGTAGTTCATATCGGATACGATAGTATAAGCTGGAGCATCTTGGGTCTCACGACGCAGCCGCTTAGCCAAATGTCTGAAGCTAGCGGTTAAGGGGAGGCGTGGGCGCACCACTAGATTTCCTGCCGCCTCAACTCGAGGCACGTGTTGCCCCTCAATAACGAATGCAGTCTCCCAACCCTGCTGGTTCAGTTCCGCGGATAAAGCCAGACAGCGGCTGATGTGACCAAATCCTCCACCCATGTAGCTGGGGAAGAACAATGCTTTCACCGCATCTTCACTCCTAATCTGGATTCGCTGAGGATATCACCTCGCTGGACCAAATTGCTTGTGCCACTTTCCGAAAGTAAGTAATCGATATAAGAGAACGGTAATCATATCGTCTCCATTTAGTTGCTGTATAAAAATCTTATTTATTCTCGGGATGTCGAAAATTCTAGGGTCAAGACACTCTGGATCCCGTAGGACATCATAGATCGCGTTTTTCATTTTTTCATTATGCCTTATCAATTCAGCATGATTCGGCCATGAACCCTGAGTATAGGTAGGATCGGGTGGTTGGCGAGAGACGAAAAGATGCAGGCTGGTTGCTAGCCTTCCTCCGACAGCCAATCCCCATTTTAAATAATCTGGAAGGTAGGGACTATATCCACTATTGGAATCAGGTATGGCTGCGAGCCTAGAATCTAACTTCGCTAAAGCTCTTATCCATATCCTGTTATTAGATCTGAACAGTAATGGCATCCTTAAGTGGAGATCCAAGACGTCGTTGTCAAATGCAATGTTTCTCTCGTTTACAAATGTTCTAAGAGAGATCTCAAATAAATATGCGGGATTTCTTGCTTTATAGTAGTTATCAAACCATATGAATTTGTCATATACATTCGTACAATGTCCTAATGTCTCGCTCAGGATGCTTCCGACAGAGCTAAGGAGGACATCACCTAAGTTTGATGCGTAGGGTTCAACAAAGAGTTGCTTAGGATTCAAACGATACATACTATATTTCCACCTTGTCCTGACTGTCATCGGCAAACTCTCCTCTGACAACTCTTCAAGGCCAATATTGCAACTCGCACCAAGGAAGTTGATGTTTCTTTGAGGAAGATTGGTGCCTCTGAAATAGCCCTCAATCGCAAAACCGTGGAATAACACGTCGCATTCGGCCCGTATCTGTTCAACAAAACCAAGGCCATGGGCATGAACAAAACTGTACATCCCATCCCCAATTTGAGCTGCTTTGTCCACGAGATTGGAATAATAGTCTCCATCGCGTTGAAGAAAAGTATGTTTGCAGCCTCTAGTTTCAGCTATTTTCCGGGCTAATTTCACTTCTCGGTTTTCGAAATCTCCAAACGTGAAACACACCATTTTCTTATCTGATGCGGCCAATACCATTCTTGAATCTAATCCTCCACTTAACAATAACCCAAAACGAAGATCTCCTTGGGTTCGCCTCTCAGCTGATAACTTAATCGCTGCCGCCAACTCATCAACAAAGAAGCTTTCTGGTTTCATCTCTTCTTCGAATGTCATTTCCCAATACTGAGCCTGGGTGACATTGCCATCTCGATAATGAAGGATTGTAGCAGGTGCAAGGAGCTTTACATCCTCATAGAATGTCTTTGTCCCCAAAATCCGCCCAAAAGTGATAAATTCATAAACCGAAGTAATGTCTAATTCTCGCGGGACTTCAGTCGATTGGAGTATTGATGCTAGCTGCGTGCTAAACAGTAAGGTCTTATTGTCCGTTAGAATGTGGAACATTAGATGTGAGGAGAAACGATCGTTGACCAATAGAAGTTCATGATTAGCCAAGTTATATATTGTGATGCAGAAACAACCATTAAGTTGTTTGAAAGCGTCTTTTCCCATTTCTTCGTAAAGGTGCAGACAATACTCGGCATCATTGTCTGTAAACTTGAATACATGCCCATTTTGTACGAGTCGCTGCTTCTGTTGTTCGTAGTCGAAAACCTCCCCGTACATAACTATAAACATGGATTTATCTTCATTAAAGATAGGTTGGGGGTGTGGATTCGTGGCAGCATAATGCACACGAGATATGGAAAAGAAATTATCACTCCACTGGTCAATACGATCACTTTCAGTATAGCGTATTGATTTGGACATACTTTTAAGTAATGTGGTCGGATGACATCCTGTACTACTGTTTATAAACCCGACAATTCCACTCACAGTAAGGATGCCCTCATAATCTCGTTAAAAGATACTTCTTTATCAATCTAACGTCACCAAGAATGTCATAACTTCGAACAAGGGATTGTATCAGGTAGATAACTGCCAGGTAGATCAACCCGCCTATAATACATACTCCAATGAAAATCGAGGCAGCAAGGACAAAAGACTGCTGATTTGGATCCCAATTCAATGTCAGAAAATAAAAGCATGCTGCCATAATCAACGAACCGAGCAAAGGTGGGCCGATGCTGAGAGCATAGTTCTCCCATGGCGCTCTGGTGACCTTTCGGGTCAGTGGATACCAAACAGCGGCCATCCCAATCGCGCTCAAAATCACACAAAGAGCTGCGCCAGAAATTCCCAGAAGATCCGTTAATGGATAGATGCAGATTAGCATAATTAGGCTTCTGACTAACTGCATTCGAAACTCAAAATTAGGGTTCCCACTCCCGATAAAAAGGGGGCTTCCAGTGGAGACAACAGACTTGATCAGCGCCGCTATGGCAAGCAACTGCATTACTTGTATCATCGGTATCCACTTCTCCCCTAAAAATACAGTCGTGAATTCTGGAGCCAAAGCAACTAACCCTAAAGCAGCGGGAATCGAGATTGCAGTCGTCAGGCTCATTGTACGAAAATACGCTTTTTTTAAGGTATCTTCCTGATCTTGAATCTTCGAATAGGTCGGGAACGCCACTCTCCCGATTACATAGGTAATCTCAGTAGCTGGCACATTTGCTATTCGATAAGCCAATTGATAGATTCCAAGGGATGCTGAACCCAGGAACCTCCCCACAACAATATTGTCGATTTGCGCACCCAGAAAAATCCATACATTAGAGCCCAGGATCCACTTACCATAACTAAATAATTCTTTTGCCATAAGGAACTCTATTTTGGGCCGAGGCCGATAAGGATGTATGATGTAACTCACAATACATTTTACGAGAGTCCCCGCTAACAACCCCAACACTAGTGCCCAAGCGCTTCTTAAGATAATAGCAGCAACAACAGAAACAATGAAGTCAATTATTGTGCCACTGATTTCAAACGCGAATTGTTTTTTAAATTGTAGTTCTTTTTGGAAGTAGACTACACCAATATTAAATGAGGATTGCAGGAGGATGGAGAAAGCAACGACTTGAAGGATGGATTCGGCCTCTGGGTCGTTGAAGAAGGTTGCAATATACGGCGCAGTCAAAAATAATATGGTAGTTAGAGCAAGCCCTCTCAGAATCGTCACCGTCCAGGCCGTATTAAGGTATTCCTTAATGTCCTCCTTCTTTTGAACAAGTGCCGGCAGGAATCCTATCTGTGAGAAAGCCTCCAACATTGAGATCGCTAGCAATGCGATGGCCATCAATCCGAAATCTGAGGGAGACAGCAGCCTGGCAAGAATTATGAGCTTAAGAGTTGTGAGGGCAAAACCAGACCCTCTTAACATGAACGCCCAGAAACTGCTTCTTACAGCTTTCCTTGATAGTTTATCATTCGATTCCGCAGAGTCTTTATTAGTTGAGTTAGTTTCCATTGCCCCATCCACAAAACGACAATAATAGGGAAATCTCAAATGAGAAATCTAGCAGTGAACACCAGCAAATTGTCACTTATATAGGACCTGATATGGGAGGTTCTGGTAAAGAGATCATTTGGTTTAGGTATTAATTAGGTAAATAAAGTCAAATGCCGCGAGATGATGATCGCATTGGTATTTGTAAATTGGTTGTTTGATTGCTAAATCTTTTATCCGTGTATATGGCTAATAGCATGCTTGCAAGATGAAAGTGTGAAGCGCAGCCCTTTATCATATTTTTTCTAAACCATTTCATCTGGTGGTGCCAGGTGTAACCTGGTCACCTTCAATCAGGCTTCGTTCCCTGATGGATCACCACCACGCCCGCATCACCGTCTACCGTCAGCAGATCTCCTGTTTTGATCATGGCACAGGCTTTACTAACGCTAACCACGGCAGGAACTCCGTATTCCCGAGCTACTGTGGCTCCATGAGAGAGAAAGCCACCGATCTCAGTTACTATCCCAGCCGCCGTTAAGAAGAGCGGTGTCCATCCCGGATCGGTACTGGGTGCCACCAGAATCTCACCCGGTTGAAATGTCCATACAAGAGAAAGGTCTTTCAGCACTCTAGCCCGACCCTTTGCCTGGCCAGGGCTGCAAGCAATACCTTCGAGTACACCACAGGATGATGCCCCCACATGGGTTTCTACTGGTGTCAAATGTGAATCAGTTACCCAAAAAGGTGCGTCCTCATTCGCCCACAATGCATGGGCGTTTCGTCGTTCCTGAACGGTTTGAATTGTCCCAGTGCCGAGTGCCTTGTCCCCACAAGCCAGAGCGATGGCTTCGCTAGCAGTCAAAAAAAAGATATCATCTACTGTTTCGATAACGCCCTGGGATCTAAGCTTTTCACCCAAAGCCAGGAAGAGTTGACGCAGAACATAATACCCCTCCATCAGGCGATATTTCATGTTCTCACGGAGGGTGACACATATACTGTACGAATGCAGAAGACGTCGAAAGATCTCCTTCTGCCACCACTTTAGATGGCCTTCCACTTCCGCCAAAGAGTCCTCCCGCAAGCGCCGACACTGATCTGACTGAACATCCAGGCTATTTTGTCGACCATCCTGTAGATAGCCACGGATAATTTTGAGTAAGAAACCAGGATCTTCACGCCACCGGGGAGTTCTCAATTCAAACTCACCTACCGCCCGGGCACCGTTGCTGCTCAGAAATGCGTCAAATCCTGTCAAGAACTCCTGCCCGTCCTGCGTGGCGGCAATCTCATGTGATATAACCTGCCAGCTCAAGTCTCGCATCAAAAGAACCTCAAGGGCAGGGGTTTTTTGTGCCTGCTTTGCCAACCTCCACAGCGATCGCCCCTGCGTGGCTGTTTGCAAGTCTTCTCGGCCGGTCAGGATTATAGGCAACAAGGAATCGGGGTGTGAGGGTAGATAGCGACGTAGCAGGGCAGAGAGGAGACCAAACACACTGATGGCATACCCGGTACAACGCAGGTGCAGTTGAAAACATTGCGCAACCCAAGAGAATGCCAGTTCGACTTGGGGCTTCAGGACTTCTTCGTCAAGCTCTGTCGCTCTACCCGGAAGATTTCGTAGATCAAGAGGCATTCGCGAACCAAAACGATCTACACGCCATTTCAGAAGTGGAACACTGGTCAGTATATCGAATACAAACATCGCTTGCTTTCCCCATAAAAACGAGGGAAATCTCGAATCTTTACCAAGAGAGGTCTCAATGTGTTTGGGGATCTCAACACCGAGCACCCATCGCATTACCTCGGTTGTGACACCAGGCAGCCCACAGAACCTGCCCAGCATCATATCCAAGCGTAGATAAGCTCTGCCAGAAAATAGACTCACACCCTCGTCAGTCGTGTCATCCTTACCATGACCATCGGGACCATCCACGATGGATAGAGGGCGGTTTAACAGCCCCTGTCGAAACACAGACCACGTCAATGGAGTGACCACGTCAGGCAAGACCTCCCCGATGTTCGCACGGGTCCAATAATTAGAAGCTGTTATAGATTTTAAGGTACTGATGGTGACCGGACGTGCCTGCAGTAGGTGGAATTGGCCCTCATAGAGTGCCCACTCCATGTCCTGAGGTTCCCCAAGTATCGCTTCGGCCTGCCATCCCAGGTCAGCCAACTGGTGACATTGAACAGAAGTTAGCAGGGGTTGTTCAAGGACCGGTTCAACACTCACTTCACCTTCGACGGTCACTCGGTATCGGTCCGGGGTGATCTTTCCAGACACCAGGTCATCACCTAAACCGACCACGGCCTCGATAATCGCTTCGCCCACACCTGACAAGGGATCAACAGTGAAGAGCACACCACTGACCTGGGCTGGGATCATCCTTTGTACTAATAAAGGAAGGACTGCTTCACCTTTGACCTGCTGCTTTTCCCGGTAGTATTGTACGCGCGCCGAATCAGCCGCCTCCCAACACCTATAAATGGCCGTCAGAAGATCATTCTCATTCTCAACGTTAAGACGGGTTTCGTATTGACCAGCAAACGAAGCTGCGGATGAATCCTCGGCTGTACCCGACGAACGGACCGCCACTTTGGCTCCATCTGGGGCCAGCCTATGATAGGCGTTCTGGATTTCTCGGACCATCTTCGGAGGAATGCAGCCCTTCAACCCGAAACGTGCGAATCCAAAGGCAGTGATACAAAAACCGTTTGGCACCAAAAACCCCGCATTCATCAAGGAGCCGAGAACAGCCGCCTTACCGCCTACGATAGCCCGGTCATCCACAGTTACGTTTTCTAACCAGCGCAAGAAAACAGTCATAGCACTCCTTGAGAGCCAAGACACCCAGGTACCGCCTCCGAAAGAGCTTGGTGCGGTCGATCCAACTGTGAAGGAGGATCTCTGCGAGCTAGGGAGGCAGCTATATCGAGCTGGGTGATGGTTAATTTCCCCAGGTCTTCACTCCATTCAGATGAAACAGGTCGACCTGCAGTATTGAACTCAGACTCTTTGCTCTCTCTGAACCCACTGCACTGCATCGGCACCCACATCGTCATCGGCATCATCGCTGATCCCCACGCTACCTTATGTGACTGCTGAAAATCGGAAAACGCCCAGGTACCGCCACTCACCTCCACTGACATTACCTTGGAAGGTTACCACGATGGTTGTCGCCCCACTGTCAAAATTGATAATAAAAGGCTGATTTGTTGCTCCGAACGGCTCAATCCCACCCCAGATGAAGACCTCGTAATACCCGCTGCTGTTGCTGCTTGCGCTGCCCGAGTCATTACCTGATAGGGTTAAGAGAACCTCCATGATGGGTGTCCCATCCGTTTCATGTGCGTAACCTGATATCGCATAACCTTGTGGCGATGGATAGCGCCGCAGCTCGTTTCAACCAAATCCAGAAAATGTTTCTCCATTTAAAGTCCCACTGATGTTGAAAACGACGTGACCGGAGAGGATGTAAGACATTTCATATGTGAATTTAATTGTTCGGAAATGGATCGAACCTTGACTCGTGGGGAACGTCACATCGCAGTGCTAATAATCGCCAACATCAGTAATATTGAGCTCCTTATCTAAGAATCCCTTCACCTAAGATACTTGGTGATCAACGAACGATTCAATCGATCCCGCAAACTACGCCGGATTAACCCCAGGCGATCATACACCAGCAACCACCATATCAACGGAAGTGAAATATGGGGGGTGTTGTGCCGCAGACTATGCAGCATTTCCGGACCGGACATCTGATCGAGCTTATTCACCGTATAATTCCAGGCTGCCTCACCGCGATGCCATTCCAGGTCAGCGAGCATTACCGATTGGCGATAACCTCGACCATTTCTGGTTTTCCACATTCGCTCATAATCAAGCAAGCGAGATCGACTGAAGTCCTGCTCTCGGAATGCGCTGACTGCCACTCGACCACACAACTGCCCGTTCAACAATGCTGGCTCTGCCCCCATACATGCCCAAGGCGTCGCCTGTCCGGCAGCATCACCAACCAACATCAGTCCATCATAAACTAGCCGCTTAACAGGACCTATCGGGATGGAACCAATGTGTACATCTTCTGGGATAGCATCTTGTAGGATTTCTGCGTAAGGGGAGAAATCCTGTAAGGCATATTCAAACCCCTGTTTACATTCTTTTTCTGGAAACTGCGACGAGTTTGTGAGTCTGGCGAATCCAAAGCTAGCCCGCTGACCCCCGAATGGATAGAACCAACCTCCCCCATTACCGTGACGAGGGTTTCCCGTTAAAAAAAGAGCCACCCTTTCCTCACCAGCCGGAGCACTGCAGTTCCTAAATAATCGGCCATAGCTGTGACTATACATGGGCGGTGTAGGGTGACCTAATTGCCGGGCAGTGAAATGTGCACGACCTGAAGCATCAATGAGTAGATTGCAAGTCACTTTACTTTTGTTCCGCAAACAAACACTCCATCCTGCTGGATTGTGATCCAGTTTGACGGCCCAAGCCGATAAATGTGCAAAAGTCGGGTATTCCTGTAACCTCGTATAGAGTTGACTAGATGCCGCTGAATAATCCAATGAGACGAATGGTGTCTTATCATGTATTCGCAATGCTTGATTACCGTTGCGTGTGCGCATAGCAAAGCCATGATAACGCTCCAGAATACTATCTTCTAAACCATACTTTTGAATAGTATCAAAAAACGTCAGTGGAATCGAACGATTGGAGCCGATAGCTCCGTCAATCAGGATTACACTTGCCTTGCTATGCTCTGCGATAGTGAGCGCCGACGAGAGCCCAGCAAGTCCTCCGCCGATAATCGCGATGTCGCACTCGAGTGCGAGAGAATGAGTGTTATTCATTCGTAACGCTTATCCCTCCCACGTATTGTGCAACTATCCGCGCACCTGCGATGCCTGACTCCATTGCCTGGGGTACACAAGGAAAATCTGGCTGGACAGAATCTCCCACACAAAGCAGGTTTGGAATCGGCGTGCGAACAGGAAAACGGTGTTGGCCCAGTGCGGGTGAAACGTAAAAAACAGAAGGCGGGAATCCAAACTCGCGCTCATAACGGATGGGATCATAGACAGAATAACCGGTTATCGCTCTTGAAAACCCCGCAAATAACTTCTCCAATCCATCATGCATGGTCCGTTGAACATGATCATCCAGGCACCTGGAGGTCACTTCTCCCCTGGGAAAATAGAATTGCAGCGTTGCCGGGCGATCACCATCTAAATTGGGATCAATATTCGAAGGTATATGAAGTATAAACATCGGTTCATTTGGAAAACGGCCTTTGTCAAGAGCTTGAAATCCTTCTTTAATATCAGAGCTAACAAAAAACACGGCGATTCCAGGGGGGATATTATAAAAACGCGAGAAGGTTAAGAAGATATTGACTACTTTTAATGTTGTTTCCAGATTTCTAACCTGGCTATAGTAATCAGCCTGCCAATCCCCCGGATCTGTTAAACGCAAAATTGTAGACCGCAATCCGACGTTGCTTACCACCACATTACCGCTGAAATCACCTAGATTTGTTTTCACACCAACCGCGCGACCATTCTTTACCATGATCTTATTTACCTTTGCATTAAGAAGTAATTTACAATTACTTTTAGCTAGATCAACAAGAATGGAGGATATTTCTCCATTGCCTTTATGTGAGGCTTCAGACATGGAAATTTTATATTTTTTTTCCGCTGGATTTTGCGGTGATAAATAACTGGCAGGCAAACGATAAGGACTTACACCTGATACACTAACCATCGAAACAAAAAAATGGCGTCAAACATCATTTGTAATTACCGTATCAAAGATCTGGCCAACAGATTCATATCTTTCAAAAGTCAGCGGATCAGATAGGATCCTTGAGCGGTACTTGAAACGAAGTAATCCCTGTAATTAGAAATATGGCAGCCATCATGGATAGTTGATTTGGTTTCATTCATAGAAACATATTGGATCAGTCGTGCAGAATAAGTATTCCAAGATTAGTAAAAACTATACATCCACATTCCGGGCGAGATTCCATCGTTTGTGGCACAGATTGTTTTTCTGGCTGAACCGAATCGCCAACGTCGCAATGAGCGGCGGCCATTATCTTCGGAGCACCAACTTCAATATTTTTTGAAAAAGATAGTTGACGGTATTTAGAGTGTACCTTCCCGGCAGCTCGGTGCGCGGGGTGGGTGTGCCCAGGAGAGGGTAGAACAATGCCCGAAACTTGTCGGGCCAGGACAGGAATCCTCCCATAAAAGCCAATTGGGTAACTTTTGGCGGTAGGTATGGGTCCCATCGAATAAAGATATGAGCTAATTGGACGAGTCGATATTGTAAATTAATTGACTTGTGTCTTTCACCCTCCATCCATAAATCCTGGTACTTCTGCATCGCTTGTGAAGAAAGATCCCCCTTTGCTAATGACTGGCTCATCACCTGGCCTGCCAATTTACCGGCTGCCACCGCATTATCAAGGCCGGATCCGAGTAAAGGAAAAACCATACCTGCTGCATCACCCACAACCATGGACGAAGTACTCGCTATGTGTTTGGCTGGGTTCATAGGAACGAAGGCACCTCGCTCACTCACTATCCTTTTGTCTTTCAACACCTTGGAAGCAACTGGGTGATGTTTGATAAAATTCATCAGATCCGTCTTCAATTTTCTTGATCGGCGCAACTCGCCTTCCAGACAACCCAGGCCAACATTCAAGGTGTCTTTATATGGGAATATCCATCCGTAACCCCATTCAGCAATACCTTTTCCATAATAAATTTCACAATGTTCCATCGGGTTGTTGGGCCAATCCAACTCATAGGCCAACGCAAACGCCGTACCAATTTCATTGGGTTGATAGCCAAGTCCAATCGAACGAGCCAAGGTGTGAGGTCCATCTGCAAAGATTACGGCTTTCCCGTAAAGCTTGATATTTTGCCAGGGTTTAAATGTATGGGCAATAATTTGCACATTACCAGGTCCAGTCACACCGACCTGGCGTGCACGGGTATTCGTCATCAATTCAGCACCTGCCTCCATGGCCTTCTCCGCCAGCATACGGTCTAAAATCTTTCGCTGAATTGTCACTTGTTGTGTAGGATTATTGACCCTGCCCCAGGGCATAATATGGACTTCTTTACTCATGACCTTTTCGATTACTTGTGGGTAAAGCTCTAACTCTTCAACAACTGAACGACTGATCATACCTCCACAGACATTGTCTTTGCCAGGGCAGGAAGATTTTTCTATCAGGATAACTCGCCAGTTGTCCTGCGCCAGGCGCTGCGCGGCCATAGAACCCGCCGGCCCAGCTCCGATAATAATCACATCATAAATATCACGCATAGTCGTTTCCTTTCATCTTTCAACCATTACCTCGTCTCATATCAACCAAAATCAAGTCACCCGATTGGAAATCGGGGTTGAAAATCAGCACATTATCGTCGAAATCATAGGCAGGTTCTGTTGAAACCGTTGGTGTGTCAATCTGGCCTGTAGTTTCTGCCAAGTATACCGCCGCCGATAGACCTACAACACCACCGTCGATGCCCGGTTTATCAAGTATGAGGGTGCGCCCATAAAGATAGAATTTGTGTTTCTTTACAGAATGAAAACTGGAAGCAAGATCGATACCAATGTATTCCGAGGTTTTCTTTTATTCAAAGAATTGCTGGTGAACGGATGGATGCCAATGAGGTGAACCACCGATATGGTCCCTTTTTTCGAATACTTCAACTTCATAATCTGACTTGAGTTTTGACTAATTTCATTAACGTCAAAAACAATGATACAGGCAAATGCACCTTAACAATCGAGTTTCAAGCCGCAGAAACGGCGTATATAGACTGTTTCGGACACTTTCGGATCACCGGAAATCGCTCCCGCGGCTTCCTTGGCTTGCC
The DNA here is from genome assembly GCA_034430795.1 of Anaerolineales bacterium. Taxonomy (GTDB): domain Bacteria; phylum Chloroflexota; class Anaerolineae; order Anaerolineales; family E44-bin32; genus E44-bin32. Next base: position 17,519 of record DAOUDJ010000116.1, read on the forward strand.
TTTTGGCCATCCCGGAGGAATTCCGCGCGGTTTGGGCGATAATGCCGGGTTACCAATCGCGCGAAAAACCGTACCGATACCTCTTTTCACTCTTCCCGGCGTAAGATCATGCTGCAGGCGCTGCCAGGGAAGGGGTTGATCTTGAACAATCGGCCTTGCCAGATAGAGCATCCACATTGCCAGACTGACTAGAGTGCTCCAACGATCAGCAGCTTCCACAAGTTGAAATTGGGGCAAAGTCCACCAAAGTCGCTGCTTGCGAAAGCGGATACTGGGTTCAATGGGCCATCGATGTTGGTAAGCCTGCCAGATGGTTTCTGCATTCACCTGGATACCTTCGAGCATGGTCGCTGGTGCTTGCCAGGCGAGCCATAATGGCGCAGGCGGTTCCTCTTTCTCCAAATGAGCTTGTACTTGAACTACATCAAACCAGGTGTCCACAGATTGCCATGCATGCAGATCATTCCACCGGCGGATCTCGACAGAGCCCCAACGTGGATGCTGAAGCGCGGCGAATTCATCGGGTTCACCCCAGGTCTCGGGCTCCTTGAATGCGAAGCGCGGCCCATGCTTTCGGGGTCGACCCCGCTTCCTCACCTTTCGTTCTTGAACTGGGCGAAAGAGCACCCGATCTTTTCTGAGCCGAACAACTATCCCACATGGTTGGTCTTTGAGCGCATCCATAAAGTGGTGATTGCCATATTTGGCGTCGGCAGACACAATGTCCAGCCCATGATCACGGAATCTGCGAACCTGGCACAGCCTTTTCACCTGCCCAACTCCGACTTCCAGGTCAGTATGCTCGCTGGAAACGCGCTCTACATCTACTGGCAATGACCAACTGCTGTTCGGCTCAGGCACCCAGTCCAAGAGGGAATAAGCGTGTCCAATCACGACCAATGATCCCTGATTGGTTCTACTTGGCTGGTACACATACTGTCGGTCAGGAAGGGTATGCGCTTCCGGTCTTGCCCATGCAGTGCAATCCAGCGAGAAGAATTGGATACCTATCTCGGGAACTTGCTTCGCCAAATAACTCCTCAGCCAGGTTGTGTCTTGTTGCCCTTTTTCCAGAGCGGCATAGACACTGGACCAGCGTCTCGTGAACGCTGCCGAGCAACTTAACATCGGGAAGGATGCAATTTGGTCTTTCAGCAATAGCGCATCCAAAAGCTCAAATTGTGCGTCCCTCCGGCGTGTGAAGCCATATTGGTAAATGGCTTGTCGAAGATCCTGACCAGGGCCGAAACTCGGATAGTTTGCTAATCTGTTTTTCGGTGTTGATTTCTTTTGTCATAAGAAAAGTCTACACCGATGGGCGGTATAGCGCGAGTCGCTAGCCGCCCGACTTTTTGTCAAAACTCAAGAATCTGAACGAGCAAGGTTAATCGCTGCAACCAACCCGGATATACCTGCTCCAAATATTTTTATTAGTTTGACAGATGTTTTCATGGCATGGTTTTTCCTGTAACGAAAGAGATACCCTGAGGTCACCCAGAACAGATCGATCCAGTTTAAAAATGCAGCCAAAAGGAACTTTTCTTATTTGAGTTTATAAATTCTCGATTTTTGGATACTTATAGGGAGTTTCGACAGACTTTGTCCATCGATTCACGTTACTCGGCGCTTAATGGTTCGCAGCCAAACCAGTAAAGGACGAAGTGGCCACGTCGCTGCCCAGCGTTCTGGTGAGTAGAGTCTATACAATAGTACCAAGGCCACCACAAAGACCGCGTTGGGCCAATAAAGCACGGCCATCCAGCAAGCGAGGTAGAGCGGCACCACCACTGAAGGTAGAGAGTGGTGAATAATCTGTAAGGTGTCGTGCACCCTCTTCTGACGTTCCGGTTTGTAGGGATCTTGGAGCGGTAGACGCCCCTGACGCTGTGCACGCCAGGAGCAGCCAACCGTCTGGAAAAAGAGCCATGCGTAAGCTAGGGCTAGAGGCCAAGCTGGGGATACCTGCCAATTCAGTAGTGGTATGATCACCCGCGGCAGATCCAATAACAGTACGATCATTATCCCACTCAACGCCAGACGTTCGAATTCCAAACTGATAGCATAGGTCGTCTTGATAGTGTCGTAACCGTGACGCACCGCAAAGGTGCCGGTGTCGGTGCTGGTATCCTGGGACCAATCACGCATCTGGTGACCCACGTCTGAAGAAACACCTCGGGCTGTAGAATACAGGACAAATACCAAAGCAGACCAACTAACCAGTTCTCCGAAAGCAGCGAATATGAGGGCGGTGGGCAAAGTCTGCTGAGCAGCGATGGTCGCCGTCAGGCCGATCAATCCCCTCTCTTTGAGCCGCAGCGGCGGCATTGAGTAGAACGTCGCTGCCAGAATCCACAGCAGCCAGAGTGGCACAAATCCGGGACGGTTCAAAAAAGGTAGTGCAAACAGCGAGCCGATGACCATGAAAGCCAGGACAATAAAGACTGCCTTTCTTTTACTCCTACTCAGGAAGACGTTGGACTTGCCGTGGCACCGGTCGAGTTCGACATCGGCCAGGTCGTTGATCAGGTAGCCATAGCCAGTCATGATTGTACTGAACAATATAAAAAATCCCACCTGACCGAGGAATTTAAGGTTGAACAGTTGATCGGTGAGTGCAATGTAGAACAGCGCAGCTATGTTTAGCCAGAACGAATTATAGCGTAGGATACCCCAGTTACGCCAAGCAAGGAGCGCCAAAATATTTTTCAACATGACAATGAATTTCACCTCAAGATAAAGAAGCCAATTCTAGTTTTTTAATTTCGAACCGCGCTGGTCAGAGTTGCTGTCCCCCTGCTAGAATGCTACTTTAAATCACGTCACTTAACTTGAGCACAGCTCAGTCTACAATGAATCTTAATATCCAACTCAATCCACTATTTATCACTTACCTTTTTTCCCTTGGACAGACTAAACATCATCAACTATTAAGGCGTCTGATGCTGATTGAGCCCCCTTTTCAGGCTATAACGAATGGCATGTTGGGAGAAATGGCATCCCCACTATGTCAGGTGGTGCGATAGTTCTCGACAACCAGGAGTAAGAACGTAACGGTCGGTATAGATACAGGTTGTATAACAATGCTCCTAGCACAAAGTAGCAGTGTCCCCTTTAACCAAAGTTAAAATGTCCCCTTGGTGGTGAATGCCCAACCACCTGAGGGACAGGTAAAAGTTAGTGACAAACTAACTATGAGCGCAGCAGAACTTACACGTCTTGAAATCATGCATCGACTTGAAAACAAAAGGCTCTCACAAAAAACGGCTGCCGAAATACTTGGTCTCAGTGTGCGGCAGATCAAACGCATCTGGCGCGCCTATCGTCGACACGGCGCGGCTGGGCTTGTCTCGAAGAAACGAGGGAAACCAAGCAACAATCGTCTAAAGCCGGGAATCAGACAGCAAGCCTTAGACCTACTCTACAGGCATTATTATGACTTTGGCCCGACACTGGCCCACGAAAAACTTACGGAACGCCACCATCTCAAACTCGCCATTGAGACGGTTCGTAAGCTGATGATTGCTGAAGGGCTGTGGAAACATAAGAAATCCAAGAAAGTGATTGAACACCCGATGCGAGAACGTCGAGCCGGTTTTGGGGATCTCGTTCAGATCAATGGATCGTCTCATGATTGGTTTGAAGGGCGTTCACCAGCTTTCACGTTACCATTTTTATCAACGACGCAACCGGGCGTCTGATGGAGCTTTTCATTACCCCCGTAAACCTATAGCTATTGGGCCGCCATGCGGCGTTATTTTCTCTATAGCAAACCCAGTGTCCTCTACAGCGACAAAAGCAGCATTTTCAGGGTCAATTGGGCTAACACAGTTTGGGCGATCCATGAAAGAGCTGGGGGTTGAGGTTATCTGTGCCAATACCCCGCGGGCAAAAGGAAGAGTTGAAAATGTGAATGGCACGCTGTAGGATCGATTGGTCAAGGAGATGAGACTGGCCGGGATCTCAGTGATAGAAGAGGCTAATCCATGGTTGCCAACCTTCATGGCCGATTTCAATACTCGCTTCGATGTCGTACCCCACAGCTCGCATGACGCTCATCGCCCCTTGCTCTCAACCGATGATTTAGACCGTCGTTTCACCTGGCAGGAAACCCGCACTTTGAGTAAAAACCTCACATTAAAATTCAAGAAAGTGATCTACCGAATCCAATCCAAACGCCCGACCTATGCTATGCGCAATGTGGCGGTTACGGTCTGTGAAAATGAAAGGGGGAATATTGAAATCCTGTACCGAGACCATTCCTTGCCTATACAGCATCTACCACAAACAAGCACGAAAAGCGGAGGAGGTTACACGCAAGTCCCTGGATAAAGCATTGAAGAAGGTCTGGAAGCCGCCTGCGAATCATCCATGGCGAAATTACGGAAGCGCCAACCCCAGAAAGGAGGTTGACTCTGTCACTGCGTGACATTTCTACTTTGGGTTGACAGGTTGTAAAACAATACTGTAAGAACTGCTGGCCGGTAGATCTAAATCAAGAAGGATGGGAGTACCTGCTAGGTCAACAGTAGTGATTGGGTCGGGTCCCTTGAGGTTATCGTAAACTTGCACATGGGCAGCACTCGCCGGGAAATTGATAATCTCAAGTCGCAATGTATCTTGTGGTTCAGTTGTCGGGTTCGTCACCCAGATAGCCAGCAGGGGATTCCCTTTTACGCTTAAACCGCGTCCTGCCAACAGGACGAGCGGTTCTTTTTCTTGTACTGACACCAGTTCAGTTTCACCAAAGTAACCATAAAAGTTAGTATAAACCCAATAGGCAGGTTTAATTTCCCAATCTTCTCGCCAATCGTAAAAGAGCCCCAGTTGATTATAACCCTCGTGTGTGCCAGGAAATTCAGAGAAAGGAAATTGTAGCGGGTTAATGCCGGCAGCCCAGATTTGCGGAAGAGTAACCGCATGCCACAAGGCACCTTGTGTGCCGTTGCTCCATACCTGCGTGTTGCCATACTCGTTGAGGTAAACTGGTTTCCCATAGGTAGCCAGACGTTGCCCCCGGGCCAAGCCATCACTGAAGTCTTCCCCCGATACATACCGGTGATAGGTTAAGCCGTCGAGAAGTGTATGTCCAGCATATTCATTCATCAGGATTTCGACCAGTGCTGTGCTGCAGCACTCCGCCACACCAACGACATGAATATCCGGATCGACTTCCATCGCAACTTCATCAGCGGTGCGCATCACGTTCACCAGATCATCCATTTGCCAGTTTTCCCAGAAGCAAGGCACATTGGGGTCTTGACCACAACGTAAATCAGGTTCATTCACCGGTTCCAGGATCACGCGTTCTGGAGGGTAGCCTACTTCGTCAATCACGAAGGTTAATAGCGCAAGTAAATATTCTCGATATTCAGCCATGTCACGAGGCGGATAGGTTGAGTAGAGACCCTGGTCTCCGTTGGAGCTCAGCCAACCAGCCAGATAGGGGACGTGGATCATGACGCTGACATCCTGGTCGCGTAACGTTTCCAGCCACCTTCCGAAGGTAACGGTTCGCCCGAACCAAGGTAAAGGCTGATCAAATAAAAAACCTTGGCGGTTGATGTGGTTAGGATTGGTGTCGTCATTCTGGGGCTCAAGCATGCCCTGTATTGCGGGTAAACGCACAACAGTCGGTCCAAGTTCAGCATAGCGGGTGCGCCACATTTCAGCGTCTTGGTCGGACCAATACCCGTTTGTACCAAAACTAGCAGGACTCTGGCTGATCATGCTTTGATAATCTACCTCAATAGTAACAGGAGTTAAATATTCTACACTTTCCTCTATGTGAGTTGAAGTACTCGCCAGCTGTGGTCCATCATCAAGAGTGGGGGTCGATTTGCTATTATCAGTATCGACAGTAGCAATCAGCATAGGTGTCTCGGCACTAATTAATTCAGTTTGGCAGGCAATCGAGATATGAACCAAAATGAGGTTAACCATCAAGATTAGAATGATAAACGGTCGTTTTAATCCCTTAACTATTTGGTTGTTCTTAGCCATGGCAATATACAATCCCTAGCGCGATACAGTCCGAACACGGCTCCTTTCAAATTCGAGAGCTCTATTTCCGCCCACACGCCGAACGTCGCTCACCACGGTGCAGTTCGTTAGAGATTCAGCCCCCCATCAGCCAAGCTCTAACGAAAAGAATGGCATGATCAAAGATTGCTAACAAACCTGGTCTGAGCAGCAGCAAGGGTCATGAGCGCCTACATCATCAGCACCAAGATTGAGACAGTGAAACCTCCGGTTCGTTTCATGACCCACACTCTATCATAGGATTCCACTACGCAGATTACCATAAGGTTTCTCGCTGAGAAACGCGGAGGGGTGGTGCCCAAGATCCTTCAACAAATCCCAGAGCCCAAACATAAAACCCAAACAGGAGTGGCAACAGCACTAGAGGGTGTTGTCTTAATACATCTGGTTGATGCCTCATAAAGACTCTTATTGTCCGCAACCACTTGACCAACGGTAACAATGGGGCTGCTAGCAAGGCTAATACCCGCGAGCGTGCTAAGATAATGCCCTCGTCACCAGTCAACTTAATCACCCGGGCCGTGATACGCCCGATTCGGCGTTGATGTTGGTTGTAGGCGTACCAAGTGGAGCGATGGTAATGCCTTACACGAATAGCTGGATCGAACCAAATGCGCACGCCGTGCTGCGATAGTCTCCAATGGTAAAGCAGATCCTCCTGGGGGTAAAATCGAGTGGGAAAACCACCAAAGTGGGTGAATATGGATCGATGGTATGAGATATTGCAGGTTGGCACGTGGTCCACTAGACGAGCGCACCCAATCGGCAACCACTCACGGAACTCCCCAAGATACCCGGCCCAAGCAATGAGGCTCTCTGGGTTACCGTTCTGTATCGTCCCACCAACAACCTGGTGACCTTCCCGCTGCGCTGCCACCATGCGTTTTAACCAATCAGGTGGTGCAATGCAATCGGCATCAATGCATGCAATGATTTCTCCTGCAGCTTGAACGATTCCCAGATTGCGTGCTGTGCCTGGGTCGGTTCGCTCATCTCGATGGACCAAACACACGCCAGGGAACTCCTCGGCGATAATGCGCGGGGTCGCGTCAGATGAACTATCCACAACGATAATCTCGAAGGGATCATCGATCTCTTGAGCTTGGAGAGAGGTTAGCGTATCCCGGATAGTACTGGCAGCATTGTAAGCCGGGATCAACACCGTCACTTCGGCCGAGCGTTGACCATTGACTCGATCTGATGTTTTCTCCCTCACGTCCAGAGTAGGAAAAACATTTTTTGCAACCTGTTCTATTTCGCTGTGGCAATATGGACACAGGAGGCGCGGGGTGAGAAATCGTTCCCCACAGTTGGTGCATTGCAAACCAGTTAGCCTGTAACGCTTCTTGTTGAAACGCCAAAAACGTGGGGCCGACATCATGAACCTCCCTTCAAGTATGGCATCATTTTTCTGAAAGAATTAGAGTTAATTCTTCAGGGCAGGTGTGTCCACTTAGGAATTACACAAAATAGACAAAAGGTGACCATGTCCTTCCAGAAAGATTCGATCATACTAACTAACAGAATGAAATGAATAGATTGTTACGCACAACCTTCGCATATTACCTACCTAGGCGGTTTTGAATTCCGCAACCATTCCTGCGTCCGCTGCAGTCCTTGTTCAAGACTTACGCGAGGTTGATATCCTAATTCTTTACGCGCTCGAGCGTGGCTGAATCCCCGATCAACCGTGAGAGTAGCAACCGCATCCATGGTGACGGGAGGGCGCCTACTCATCATTCCCCACATACGTTCCATACACCCCGCCACCACTTTCGCGATTTCCGTCGGTACATAAATAGGTCCAGGACCATTCTTCCCGAGTATTCCATATGCCGCTGTCAGAACATCGCGCATCAAATATGGGCGCTGACCCGATAGAATGTAGACCTGTCCAACGGTTCCACCTTCCCAGGCTAGCACAATACCAGAGACTATGTCATCTACATATACTAGATCCACATGGTTGCGACCATTACCTACTGGCAGAAACCACCCACGAGCCAAGCGATCTAACAGTTGAGTCACCATACCCGTTTGGTCGCCAGGACCATATGTGATAACCGGGCGGACCACCAATGCTTGTACTTTTCCAGAATGTGCTGCTGCAAGTACATCCTGCTCAGCCAGCGTCTTTGTCCGATGGTAGACAACCTGGCTTGAAGCCTCAACGTATGGGAAAGTTTCATCCGCATTTAAATTGCCCGGCTGGCGGGCAACTCCCACCGAACTGCAGTATACAAAGCGCTTCACGCCAACCTTAAAGGCCGCTTCCAGCAGGTGTCCAGTCCCTTCGACATTCACCTGCAGGAAAGTAGAGTCTGGAGTACCCCACTCATCACGCTGGGCTGCCAGATGGAAGATATCGGTCATACCTGTTACAGCCCTCTGTACCGACTCAGGATCCGTAATGTCCCCCAGCGTTAGTTCAATGCCGTTTTCAGACAGGGACGGACTAAGACGGCGTACCAAGGCTCGGACGTTGTGTCCCCGCGACACCAATTGGCGGGATAAATACCCACCAATGAAACCGGTGGCGCCAGTGACCAAGATCCTCATCTTTCCAACTCTTCAGCTAGCTGCGAATTTTGCCTGGGCTGTAGTTTGCTGTTAAGGAGGGATAGACCCACGCGGCCTAAGGATGGATAATGGCAAAGCATGTTAGTGTAAGAGGCGTTTGCAAGCGGACAGTAGCATTCTTTATTATAAATGCTATGCCGAATTCGATCTGCTTCCGGGCTAAACCAAACTTCCTCGAAGTCGTAATCCGCATCCCTCAGGTTGAGCATAGTGTCAGCGCGGATACAGCAAGGCCACACATCACCATTGGCATAGATCTGGGCGGACACCCAACCTGCATAGCAAGGAATGACCTGGGTTTGTTCTACAAGGATACGCTTGACCAATTCGTAGTATTGAAGTCGAAATGCTCTGGTGATCTGCGAGATGTCTCCGAAGGTCTGCTGATCCAAACGGGTGATAAGCATATCGATAGCTTGCTGGTACTCGTCAGCCGATGGCGTGATGTCGAGCCCCACCGTATCCAGTTCAATACGCTCCTCGGCGATCTCAGTGATGTATGAATCAGGCTCTAAAGCCAAGGCATAATCATACACTTGCTCGATGTTGTGCACGTTATATTTAGAGATGACCGTGTGAATTCCAACTGCCAAGTTTGGGAAATTAAGTTCACGTAGGGCATGATATGTTCTTTCGAATTTTGCAAAGTTTCCCGGAATCCCGCGGATGTCGTCGTGTTGTTCTCCTACCCCATCTAAAGATAGATTTATGATGATCTGCGATTCGGGGCAGGTCTCTGCGATTGCAGAGACCTGCTCAGGAATTACTCGATCCAATAGGCTATTATGGGGAATATTTATGATACCAGGTCGGCAGTGCTGATAGAGAAGCTGAGCTAGCTCAACAATCTTAGGAAAAAGGAATGGTTCTCCCCCACTGATGGTAACCCAGAATGGTGCTCGACCTAAAGATTGGAAGACCATTTCCCATTCTTCCAATGCTAGCTCATCAGCACGTTTCTTCCAAATGTTACACGTCAGGCATCTGGAATTGCAACGAGGCGATGGGGTAATTGTGAGGTTCAGAGGGAGCAAACGTGGCCAACCGAATCTGCGGAACATCTGATACTGAGGTATCCTGGTTAAAATCTCAAGCATGAATATCTCACTTCTTCACGGCAAACAAATTGGGCGAAAGACACCTTGAAGTAACCCTTAATCAACGTCTGTTAGTTCCTTGGTGGTTTCCACAACCGACCAGGCGAACGGCTTTCGTTTCCAGATCTTATAATCGTACGTCCCCAATAGCCTGGCCAGTATCTCAAGGGCTACGATTCCCGGCCCGTAGATGAAATACCGCCAGTCAAGTTTCACGCTTTTAATGAACATTGAGGCGACGCGTAGTCCGTTCATTGTTGAAACTCTGTATCCTACCAGGGTCTGGACGTATAAGTGTCCAGCATAAATCCGTCGGCGTTGTTTGAGGTAATCGCGGACAGTTTCGGGGCCTTTATTCCGGACGATGGCGTCAGGGGCATAATGAAGCCGAAGTCCTTGGCCGATTATCAGGGGCTCGATGCTGGCTTCATCGACGGCTGAGTCGTAGGGAATCTGACGAAAGATGTTTCGAAAGGCGATCAGTTCTCCCATTTTGGGATGACGCAGCGATACCAGGTGGTGCAACTCCCAGAGGAGGTGTGCGCCATATCCCATAAAAGTTGTGGTAGGGTTTATAGGCACGGGATGACCGCCTACCATACCGACCTGAGGATCGGCAAAGGGGGCTACTAGCGCCTCAATTGTACTCGGTGTCGGCAGGGTATCGGCATTGTGTAGAACGTACACCTCGTGGTTGATATTCTTTTTCAACAGATTAATGGCAGATGCCTTGCCCTTTCGCTGTCTCTGGATCGTCAGCCGGACCCGGCTGTCCTTAGCGGCATATTCGTTAACAATCTCTTCGGTCCTGTCCGTACAACCGCTCGCGACAACGTGGATTTCTTCTATGTTCACCGTTTTCGTTACCTGAGCAAGCAGCCCGTCGAGCACTCGGCTTATGTTAGCTTCTTCATTGTGGGCCATAACGGCAACGCAACAATTAATCATAATTCATCCTCTCTTCAAGTTCAGAACCTCTTTCGAGCCAATTGTTTCGTGTTTTCGAATTGTATTAAATTGGATGATTAGTCGAACTAGCGAAACGGCACGGTGCAGGTAAAACCTTGACTTTTTCAACATTAATATAAGTAATGTTAGCGAACTCGGAGAATGATAAGTTAATTCTTCTCAAGCCATTGCAAGCCCCTTAGCTCGATCTGGTTGTTGTCATGTCAATATTTGGAAGGAAATGTTATTGATATCTAATTTCGATAGATCTGTTTTGGAAACCAATCCTGAAGAGGTTCAATTCGCTCTGGTTGAGTATTGATAAAAATATCGGTTCAAGGGGAAAGGCAAGATACTCCATAGGAGGTTGTACAGGTCAAGATTGTTAGCATTTCCGGGGAAGCCATATTCAAGGAGGTCAAATTGTAACGCAGGATTCTTCAGTTCCTTAGAGAACACTTCACCCCGGAGTCAAGGAAGCAATGAGATGCCATTTGATGTCCATACAAATGTTCGGTTTTGAGGTGCCTGGATCATATAGATAGAAATGCCATTTTGGATTATTTCTTCTGCTAGTGATTGATCATTCAGAATTTCCTCAGGTAGCAGATCAAACAGGACGATCGTTTTTGTCCGAGGAGGGATTAGTGTACTGACATCTACATTTTCCCACGAATGGATCTTGCCCTTATTTATAAAGACTACATAGCTGACAAGGTTGGGGGTTATTGGGTCAAGTTTTGGCTCTGTGAAAACGCTATACTCGGGTAAGTAATATTGCAAATGCCTGAACTCTCTTGCAAATATTATGGTTCCTTCTGATGGAAATTTTTGAGTAAGCGCCAGCTTGTGATTATAATAATCAACCTGTCGGATGACTGTTTGATTATTCATTAGCCTACGATAAGCCTCTCCAAGCGGTTTTTCGGGTAATAAGGCGAATATTGCAGTCTGTGTGATGGTGAGTAGCACGAGTCCAATACAACCGACTGTTTTCCAATGCGGCAACCCAATCAGCCAATCCAGACCAAACGCGGCCAACAATATAAATGGCGTTAAGGTTACAAGGAAAGTGCCCAAGTTGCCTGGCCAGATCAAAAAATATATTACCCAAATCGGTATTACCATTAACCCGAGAAACACAATCCGTTCTTTTCGAGATGCTTTATCTAACCTCAATGGAGCCAATACACCTAGAGCAATAAATGGCCAAACTAATTCGCCCACGGCATCAAAGGTGCTCCTGAGAATAACATATGCATTATATTGGAAACGTTCCAAGCGTGTTGAACGGACCAGATTACTTACAGAAGAAAAAAGAGGCAGGATACCGAACATCCCCTCGATAAAGCTCTTAAAGCCACCGCTCGCCAAGACAGAAGGGATAAAAAACAAACCGAAAGTGATCATCACTATTACCGAACTGGAAATAATAATTTTAAATTGATGGTGGCGTACTGAGTAAAGAAACAATGGAAAAAAGAAAATCATAGTTTGCAGGCGGAAAGCACCTGCCAACCCCAATGCTAAGGCGCAGATATAAATGTGTTTTTCTCCGTCGCGTTTAAGTGCCCGATAGCATAACCATCCTATAAGAGCAGCAAAGAAAAGATCTATTGTGTATGGAGCCGAGATTTCACCAAAATACCAGAAAAATGGCAAAACTGCTAAAAGACACGCTGCCAGTAACCCTGCTCGCCTCCCGAACATCTCCACACCGAGAAGGTATATAGCCAAAACAGCCAGCCCGCTAGCTACTGTGCTCAGCCATAATAAAGCCAATCGGGGATCTTGGAACACTAGATTAAAGGCTCTGCCTAAAAGGATATATAAAATATAACCTGGAGGATGGGGTTGGTGAAGACGCATGTCGAAATGTGAAAGTGCTAAAGTATAATTGATCGCGTCAAAGGTGGCAAAACCTTTTGCATGGAAAGGTACTCGGGAGAAAATAGTGCCAATCATAAGCCCGAGAATCAGAATGAAATTTGGCATAGAAAATTGTTTACTTTTCAAACTGGTTAATTTCATTCTCTTTGTACTCCCTGAAATTTTAATGGAGAAATTCCAGAGCAAATTAGTGGTCGGGGCATCCTATCCCTGTTAATGCTCAGTCCATTACGAGCATGGTAACGAAGCTATATGCCTTTTCCAAATTGCATGCCGGGCAACGAGAGTCTAACTGTGTGCTATGGGACAAAATCAAGTTAATAAGAAGGGAGTGAGACCCGTTATATTTTTCAGCTGTATTGAAATTACGTTTCCCGCAAAGGATGTTGGAGATTGAAATCACGGCTGTTAAATTTTTTCAGCAAGGATGCCCAGATGGTGCGCAAAGCGTTTTTTCAACCATTGTAGATTACTGTTTTCAAAATAAGACAGGCGGGCAATGTTTTGGCTAACGTCTGGGTAACGATCATTATCATAATATGGCAGTTGATCTGCGGACCATTTATAACGGTTTTGTGGTCTTGCTTGATTTGCTAATCCTGTTAGAAACGGAAAAAAGTCAACAATCAGCTGTCCAAAATCGACGATATCAGGCCACCAAGGGCAATCGAGCCAGACAATTTCACAAAGCTTTAGACCTAAGTTGTTAAGCATGTCCTGCCATGCTTCTGGTCGCATGAGGTCAATACACCCATGATCCCACTCTTGTTTTGCTACTTTGTGGTGTAAACGGTGTAGGCAGAAAGAGTAATTTTGAGAATTCGGCACGAAAAATAGGATATATTTTTTGCTCAACCTGCACATTTGACTTAACAAGGGTTGAGGATTGGCAAGTCTTGTGAGTACATTAAAATTCCATACAAGATCAAATTGTTTTTCATGTATGGGTAGATCACTTTTTGTAGAGACATTGAAATCCGGTCGGTTTTTAGGTGCATAAATTGACCAGACAAACTCGGCGAAACTTGCACAGGTTTGGGATGGTAACACAAGAGTCACATGGATTCCGTGGATACCTAATATTAAACTATTGATCCCAACTATTCCCGCAACCCCATCATCCGGTCCCTCAAGAACTGTTCTAATCCCTCTAACTTTACAAAGCGTTAAGAGATAGCGGTTTATGGCATAACGTTCAAAGGTTGTTCCTAACCCAACGTCTGATTTTATTACCTCACTTGAGCGCATTGAACTTCCAGATTAGAATTTGCCAACTCGCTTTTAGTTTATGTAATTCGTATGTTTTGTTGATTGAGTCTGCAGAAATAACTCGGATTGGGAGCCTCACGGCTGCCATTTCCAAATCAAGCCTTCGTAATAACCCACGTTGAAGGAAACTCCCAAATGAGATAAAAACAAACTTGATCACCTCTTCCATACCGCCAAAAAAGACCTGGTCGATTCAGGCAAGGTACGGGATGGGGTGAAATCCCCCCCGCTATCTTCGTTTGCTGATCACTCGCCCAGATGCCTATTTCTTTAGTCAGGTAATCCGGCTATCCTTTCGTTGGCCGGTTGATCTTTGAAGCAGCTTCCAGCTCGGTTTGGGCACGTGCACCCATTGGACACTGCTCTTTAGTAGACTCGGCATTCTACATCGTAGTTTAACCCAGAAGAATTCTGGATCCTGGAGAGCTAGAGCGAGAATTCGTATCCCTCTCTTGAGCCATGATGTGCTTGGTGCAAGTTCCTCCATAACGCTTTTCCTGAACGCTTTTAATTCCCTCGCGCTGTAATGTGGATTCTGAATGACATAATCAACGGATCGTAATTTCCGGAAATCGAAGCTATCTGGTAAATGGCCTGATTTGCGATAACTGTCATAGAGCTCAGTCCCCGGGAAAGGTGTAACTAACGAGAACCAAAACCCGCTGCAGCCAAGGTCGCGTAAATGGCGTGCGAACTGAACGGTCTGCTCCAAATCATCCCATGTCTCTTCAGGGAAACCCATAACAAAGAAGGAGTTCACACCCAGGTGTAATTTTCGAGCAAGTTTCAACACTCGAAGACAATCTTCAAGATTTTGTGTCTTATGAATAATGTTAGTGAGCGTATTCTGGCTCCCACTTTCCGGTGAGATCGAGATGTCCTGGAAACCAGCTGCTTTCATCAATTTCAGGAGTTCCTCATCCAATGAATCCGCTCTGACGCCATTGCGAACGTGCATACGGATGCCGAATTTCCTCTCTGCGATCGCCTGGAACAAGCTCTTTGCCCAGTTGTGGTTTACGGTCAGATTATCATCTTCGAAGTAAATCTCCTGAATGTTGTATTTCCGCTTCCAGTGGGCAATCTCTGCAACGATATTCTCAACACTGCGACGTCGAATGGTGTGGCCCATCACGGTATGGATCGAGCAAAAAACACAACGATAGATACAGCCACGTGTCGCGATCATGTTGATCCAGCGCCTGCCGGAACCCCAGATTTTTTCAAGCGGAAGCAAATCTAAGGCAGGAAACGGGAGCTGGTCTAAATCCTGGATGTACGGCACGCGTGAAGATTGTGCCCCCCCTCGTTGGAGGACACCCGCGATCGGTCGCTCTTCCTCATCCTGGTTTAAGGAACAGATCAATTCCAGCAACGCATATTCACCCTCACCCAGAACGCGATAGTCAAAGATATCCAATACTTTGTCGTCAACATAGCCGGTGATGTGATTGCCTCCGGCGACCAGCACGACGTGAGAGAAACGAGACTTGATCTTTTCTGCTAGCTTGACGGCGAGATCTTGCTGGCACGTAAATGGAACCGTGATTCCAATCAGATCTGGATCAGCGCTGGCAATACGATCCAGGATCTGCTCATCAGAAAGCCCCAACTCCAGCCAGCCAGGTTCAACATCAGGTCTCAGGTTCGAGCGATCTTCGGCGTAACTGTCAAGAATTGTGACTTCGAGCCCATGGGTTCGTATAACTGCTGCAAGATACGCCAAGCTAAGGTGGAAGGAATGCCCATCCTCAAGATAGGTGTCAACCTCTTCCAATACGGCAGGTAAACTGATAAGAAAAACCTTCTGAATTTCCTTCATACCAATGTTCTTAATCCCATTCCATGAGGAATGACTCAGCGCGCCATTCGCCGGATCCGACTTTTCCGCTTACGACTACTTCTCTATTAATCATCATACAGCCATCAATAGGACGCGTCTCAAGAACCTGTGCCTCCGCCCGGAACTTGTTTATCTCGTCACACTACTCAACCGAGGGCAAATCGGAACGGTCGAGATCCTCCACGCTGGTTTCATGGTCACGCTCAGATTCATTCGAAAGGATATAGGTAATAGCCGCCAAGAAAGTCAGATGACCCTCCGAGTAACCCTTGTCACGCAAACGTGCAAGCGATAGGACACCGACTGTATCACCTCGAATTACAAGCGGGATGCTAACGACAGAGCGTGAAATTTTGTCACCCTCGCCTTGGATCCAGCGCGCATCATCCCGCGTGTCCTCAACAAGGGTTGGAGCACGATAATCGAAAACCCATTTCGCAAGGCCATTCTGTCCAAATTCAAGCACCTCTTCACGCTTCCGTTTTACAAGTTCTCCAGCATAGAGTGTATAACCCCCGATTGGCTTTCCATCCCGGTCGTAGCTAAGAACACTGCCGCTGTCTGCCTTTAACAGTCCATATGCACTCTTTAACACTTGTTTGAGAAGTCCGTCGTAGGCATCCTCGTCCAGCAAGGACCGGTTGAGTTGGTAAATCCACTCCACCTTCGAGAGGGTCTCCCCCTCCCGAGCGGTATTAGAATCGACCTCGATGGAAGTAGCAATCTGCCTTGGGGAGAGCTCGTACATCGCTGCAGCCTCCTGGTCTCTCCCCGATGCATCGAGTCTTGCTGTGCTCGGTATTTGCTTCATCGAGCGAATGATCATGTGCTCTAGCATCAAATGAATATCCTCAACCTGCTCAATAACGTGATTCGAAATATGGATGTGAAGGTCAACCATCCCGGCCAAACGTCCACCATCGAATCCCGTGAAGGCAATGGTATACGCTCCAGTTTCACGCGCATAGCGAATCCCCCGAACTACATTTTCCGAATTCCCACTGGCGGAAATCCCGATTACAACATCGCCTTGCGCGAGGTCGTTTTGAAGCTGTCGACAAAATACGTTCTCGTAGCCATCATCGTTTGCATAGGCTGAGAAAACCGGCATGTTATCAGCCAAGCCGAATGCCTTGAAATCTGGCCACCCTTCATGGCGCATGTTCTTGTTTAGGTCACAGACAAAATGAGAGGCCGTCGACGCACTCCCGCCGTTCCCCATGATGAAGATGCGATTTTCGCTCATTCGTTTGGCATGAAGGATGTCGACCGCTGCTTGAATCTTCTCAAGTGGCAGATCCTGTACCGTCCTCGTGAAATCCCGCTGATATTGACGCAGAAGTGACGTCGTTTCCGTATTCGACGCTGTAGAGGTAATCATTTTTATAACAACACCTTTCCCTTCAAAATGATCCGAGTGAACGTCAATTGACTTATGTATCCGCTTTCTACGGTCTTCTGATCCATTTTCGCTACGAGGGTAGTTGAAAATAGTTTTGACCCCGTCTCGTTCCAAACGGAAAGGAAGCTCACGCAAATTCCGTAAAGCGCTGCGCACAGAGGCCTGATGATCCTTCGTGCAATACAGCAGCAAAAAACCGCCCCCGCCAGCTCCCGTAATTTTTCCTCCCAGCGCACCCGCCTCCTTCGCAGCTGCGTACATTTCGTCAATCACGGTACTGGATATGCCATTCGCGAGCCTTTTTTTCAGTGTCCAACCGTAGTGGAGCATGTGCCCTAACTCGTCCACGTTTCCGGCCTCGAGTTCAACACGTGCCAGTCTTGCCAACTGCTTCATTTCAGATAAAACATCCAGATGTTGATGGATGTTCATCTGCTGTTCACTTAGGATGGTCTCAGCCCGTCGTGCGATGCCAGTATAAAAGAGCATTAAGTTCGAATTCAAATCACGCTTCACCTCCGATGAGAGTGTTACCTGGTCGAGTATGGTACGCCCATCCTGATTTAACTCCATAAAACGTATTCCACCAAAAGCAGCGATGATTTGATCCTGAATGCCGATGGGTTTTCCCAGGATATTAATCTCGATCTGACAGGCTTCACGCGCCAATCTCTCAGCGGTGACATGCTCACCGCAAAACGCATACAGGGCCTGCAACGTTCCAACGGTGACCGTACTCGACGATCCTAATCCTGAGCCAGCCGATGGGATGTCGCCCATGGTGGTAATTTCCACGCCATGGCTAACTCCCGTCATCCGCAAAGCTTCGCGAATGAGTTCGTGTTGAAGATCATCAACTTGATCGACCAGCTCGGTACGCGTATACCCAACACGTATTTTTTGGTCGAATCGAGTCTTCACGCTTACGAAAATGTACTTATCGATAGCAGACGAGAGAATGCAGCCACCCTCGTTCATATAATACGAGGGCAGATCTGTTCCTCCCCCGAAAAAACTAACCCTTAATGGGGATTGAATGATGATCATCGATACTCCTCCTGCACAAACGGCCCGATCTGATCCTCTCTGGGGAAAGATGGGGGGATATTCGATCCGACGAACAGTTTTGATTAATTTGCATAACGGATATCACTGTTGATAGCGAGCAAAGTGGAAGCCGTTAGCAACAGCGCCAGATCATCCTCGGTGAACTTCCCTTTCTGGGGGTGAGTTAGGGTTAGCACACCTCGAACGCGGTGTGATTCGACCAGGGGCACACTAATGGCAGACCTTGCCTTACATGCAGTCTGTTCCCATGATGTTCGAAACCAACGGGGATCCGAGCTCGTATCACGCACAAGGGCGGGCTTGCTCCTTCTGCTCACCCAGCCTGCCAGGCCTTTTTCCAGTGTGGTCTCAAGGCTGTGCTGACTCGTTTCTTGAATGTCGTCGTTGAAAGCGATTACGGCGTTTGTAATATGACCCTCATCATCGAGAATCAGAATGCTCCCACCAACTCCACCGGTACTGGCCATCGTAGCTTTAAGAATCTCGGCTAGTGTGACAGTGTGCAGTGACTTTCCGTAAAGCGCTTGTTCGATCCAACGAATTTTTTGCCGAGTCTTATCACCTTTGGTGCTCTGGACAGGATCGCGTCCAGCGGATGACATCGATGGTTCATGCTCCCTGTGGCTTAGACTCCTGGCGTGTAGCTCCACAAGTTCTTCCTTCGAAGTTACTTCGTCGGTTGACAGGCGTTGAACCATCACAGGAGCTATGCTTTCCGATTTTCTGAAGTAAGCAACCGTCTTTGCCAACCCTTCGGCCAGGGCCACTTCAGGCTTCCAACCCAACCGTTCGCCAGCCCGTGTAGCATCGAGGTAAATGTGTCGCGTCTCGCCCACTTTTGCCGGACCGTTCTGCGCGGCGCTGCGAAAATCCGTCAACTCGGAAAGATAGTCGAATATTTCCTTTACCGAGGTGCCTTTTCCGGAACCGAGATTGAAAATGCCGTGTTCGATGGATGATTCAACCGCCATAACATTCGCACAGGCACAATCACCGACGTAAACATAGTCACGTGTTTGCTCACCATCACCATTAATAGTCACCGGTTTCCCCGCCAGCATCAATCCGGTGAAGATCGCGATAACCCCCGCCTCACCATTAGGATCTTGTCGAGGTCCATACACGTTGGGGTAGCGCAAGATGATCGATTCCAAACCGTAATTCTCGTAATACATATATAAATAATGCTCCACAGTATGTTTGCTCGCGCCATACTGGCAGATGGGGTTGATCGGATGATTCTCATCACATGGTAGATATTCCGGTTCACCATAAACAGCGCCACCGGTCGAGATGTAGACAAACCTGCGTACACCGAATTCCTTCGCACACTCAATCAGATTTAGCGAGCCAACCACGTTAACTTGCGCGTCGAATAACGGGTCGGCGACACTCCGCCGCACATCCATCTGGGCCGCGTGATGGTTGACTACCTCCGGCTGTTCACGAAAGAATATC
This sequence comes from Anaerolineales bacterium, assembly GCA_034430795.1. GTDB lineage: Bacteria > Chloroflexota > Anaerolineae > Anaerolineales > E44-bin32 > E44-bin32. The sequence goes on from DAOUDJ010000116.1 coordinate 37,113, forward strand.
TCCCGCAATTGTGAGTCCTGGATATCCATCTGATAGAACTTAGCACGCGGATCCAGGTTTGAAAGCCGACCCGTGGATAGATCGTCGACCACAACGACGTCGTAGCCAAGGTCTAAGTACCTTGAAACCACATGCGATCCAATGAACCCCGCTCCACCTGTAACCAATATTTTCATCGTGCGTACCTCCTACCCTTTGAGTTGAGTCTGTGAGACTCAGCCTCTAATATGCCCCTTTACCTTTCAACACCGCCGGGATGGTCTGAAACAATAGGTAAATATCGAACCAGAGATTCCAATTGCGGATGTAATACATGTCCATCCTCACGCGCTCTTGATAACTGACATCTGAGCGCCCGCTTACTTGCCACAGGCCGGTAATGCCCGGTTTCAATGTGAGCAGATTGAGCCCCCACTGATCATATTTCTGCATCTCCTCCGGTGAGATCATCCTTGGGCCAACCAGCGACATCTCGCCTCGTAATACATTAATGAGCTGGGGTAGCTCATCCAGGCTGAACTTTCTCAACATTCTGCCCACGCGGGTGACCCGGGGATCCTTCTGAAGCTTATGCTCTTGGGCGAGCTTCTCTTGAAGTTCGGGGTTGTGTGTGAGGATTTCGTCCCCGTCGATGTACATCGTTCGGAATTTGAAGGCATCGAATTTCACCCCATTGAGGCCCATTACTCGCCTGCGGTGGATGATCAAACCCGTCGAGTCGAGTTTGATGGCGACCGCAATCACTAAAAGCACAGGCGAGATCAGCACCAAGCCCAGTAAAGCCAGTGAGTAATCCATGCCTAGCTTCATGAACCACTCTATCCCCTTTAATCGGACCTTATCGACGCTCACCAGCGGGACATAGGCCAGTTCCTTCACCTGCAAACCGGTCGTAATGATTTCAAACAATCCAGAAGAAAGCCTGAGGTTGACACTGCTAGAGACACCATAGCGCTGGAAGATCGAGAGCATCTCCTCGCGCGAGAGCGCGCTTGTGGCCAGGATGATCTCTCGAATGCCATATCGCGTGACGATTTCATCTAGCTGGTCCAGTGACCCAATGATCATTTCCTTTGGGAAACCATTCAGGACGGGAGGATGCTGATTGTGAAGAACGCCTTTGAGTTGAAGCCCTGATTTTGTCCATCTCATGAGTTGGTAGGCGAGCAACCTCGCCTCTTCATTCGCCCCGATGACCAGAGCCGGCATAACGAAATATCCGTACTGCCTGAGCTGATAGACGACGCGCCGCAGGAGAAAACGTCCCACTACCCCAAACAGAAATGTGAGAAACCATGAGGATAAGATCCAGCCCCTGGCGATCAACAGGCTAGGCTCAAGGAAGCCTGCCACGATGACCAGGAGCAGTCCAAAAGTGGCCGCCCGGAAGAATAGAGCGTATTCTTTTGTCCCACCGAGTAAATTTTGGCGCTGGTAGAGACCAATCACGGCAAAGACTATGATCCACAAGGGAATCGTGAGGATCATAAGGCTTTCGTAATACGCAAACGAAGGGTCTGCATCGAGCTTGAAGATTGGCAGGGACAGCTCGAAACGAATCCAGTATGCAATACGAAACGCGGCGCCAGTCATCACGATGTCGTTAATGATTAGCGCTGTCAGATAAAATGGCCACTGCCAAGACTCGGGGATCCACGGTTTTATGTGCGGTTTAGCAATCGCTGGGGTAAGTTCCCAACTATCCTCAGTGTTGGTTGTCGATGACATCCGTATATAACTCCTCAAGTTGGTGTGCGATCAGATTCCAATCGTGGTGCTGTTCGACGTATCGCCGCCCGGCTGCACCGATCTCTTCACGAAGATGACGTTGATCCACTAGGTCGATCACATGCTTGGCAAAGTCAACCGGACGATCTGCAACCAAAAGCTCGCGCCCGTATCGAACCTGCAAAGCTGCGATCGCTGGCGGAGTGGCGACAACCGGGATACCACAAGCCATGGCTTCAAGTACCTTGTTTTGAATCCCCATGCCGTACACAAGCGGCACAACCGCGATGGAAGCCTCCTGGAAAAATGCGCGGAGATCTGGAACGCTTCCAGTCACCTCAATGCGCTCGTCCTTCGACAGAGCTTGAATACTGGCCGGCGGATCTTTGCCCACGATCAGAAGCCTCACCTCAGGTCTGCTGCGCCAGATCAAGGGCAGGATGTCCTCGACGAAATACTTGCACATAGCGACATTGGCGTGGTAGCTCATCTTGCCAGTCATGATGAGCGTGGCAGCATCGTCTGATCCATGGTCCTCCGGTTTGAAGTACGTCAGATCGACACCATTTGGTACAACAGAGATCTCCGCTGGAGAATTCCCCCGATTCCTCAAGGACTGCAACGCCTCGCGGTCCGCGGCAGACGTTACCAGCACGCGATCGAATTGACTGACCAGCCACGATTCATATTGCTCGTTCCTTCCGAGCTCGAACCGCGAAATCCAGCGATTGAGAGGCCGGATTGCATGGTTAGAAGTCAATCGGAAGAGCGCGCTGATACAGTCGACGCTGTCAAACACTATGGGGATAGGATGGTTCTGATCTCGAAGCATGGCCTTTAACACCAGGCCATAGCGTGCCGCCCGTAAATGCTCTACGTGGATCAGGTCAAATTCACGGTCTAACCTTGAAAACAAGCTTCCAATACCCTTGGATGAAAACGCACCTGGTTGCCAGGCAAAAGCGGCTTGCAGCGGGATGCGAGTTGGAAGGGCGAGCAGTAAATTCCAGGCTACCCTCATCTTCGTGAGAGACACCGATTCAACGTGCTCGCAAAGCTCACGCATGAACTTCAAATCACTGTCGCTGCCGCTTCCATCATCGATTGCAAAGAGGGACACTTGATGCCCGCGCGCAACGAGGGCGCGGATGAAGTTGAAGGGTCGTACCCGTACCAGATTCGGAGTGTAGGGCAGGACGAAAAGAATACGGAGGCTCAAAGGATACCCTGTCTTTTCCGTAGCGGACCGAGGGAATTTGAACGAAGACCTAGATTCGATGGATGTCAAATTGAGAGTAAACGGGTGCAATAGAAGGTAAGCTGGGTTTAGAATGTTACCTTCTACGGATGAACGTGATGATGATGACACCTACAACCAGAAGGACAACCGGGAGGAGACTCCGCCCGAGTAGGAGGATGAAATCCGTCTCCTGGATCAAACCAGTTTCAACCAGCTCCAACGTGACCGATGGGACCGGCAATCCAGTTTCCGACGTTGCGGATTGCTCAGCTTCCGTTGTACCTGTAAGTGTTGGTTCCAGGCTGGCTGCCGTTGTCCGTTCCGTAGGCATCGGCATGGGAGTAAAACGTGGGGCATCGGTCTGGCTGGTCGCATACCAAACGATGTACTCCCCCGCATCACTTTGCCAGATGTGCTCGGCATCACGCACGAACCAAACGACGTGCAAGCGATTTCCCTCACCTATAGCTATTGCTGGCCACTCCGGCGCGTCACCCACATAGCGGATAATTTCGTCTGGAGAGGACCATGACGAACCGTTCCAGCTGATGTGTAAGATAGACCGGGTTTCCAGATCGCCCTCAAAATCTGGCTGGCCTTCTACCCGACCGACCATTACCAGATGGATCTCGCCGGCCGTATCCACCGCCATATCCATCCTGTCCAACGCGGTCAAATAAGCTCCCCTGATACCTTCAATCTGCACCGGTTCTGTCCAAGAGAGGCCATTATAGAGTGAACGCTGGTAGTAGACACCTCTATCCGCGAGGGACAGGTAGGCCACGATCAAACGATCTCTGCGATCGATCGCGAGGGCGACATTTTTTGCATCCATCCCTATGTCAGATAATTTGGCGGGAGTGGACCATCTTTGAGCGCCCGGATCAAGGCGGGTATAGAGAATGCTCGATGGACCGTTCAAATAGCCCAAGTCGCCCCCTACACCAGCCTCCCAGGCGACGTGCAAACGATCCTTGCTGTCGATCACGATCGATGGCTTCGCGGCACCGGTGGGCAGGATTGAGATATCCTTGGGAATCGACCAGGAAAGGCCTTGATTATCCGATGAACGATAGAACACATGGAAACAATTTAAGCACTCACTTGTTGGAACATTCGCCGTATAGATCAGATGGAGCCTTCCGGACCCATCTTCCACGACCTCCGAGAAGTATCCATACGAAATAATGACTTGAGGCTCTTCCCAGTTCGACGCTGTTGAGATCTGTAGTTGGTCCGACCGCTTATAATACACACCACGAGCGTTGCGATACGTCAGGTGAAAACCATAGGTGCGATCAACGGTGAGCACCGGCCGTGTAGCATAACTCCCACTGACCTCCTTCAGCGAGGCGATGTCTACAGGCTCTGTCCAGGCTGCCGCAGCCCCGCGTCCGCGGTACATGACGACATCATAGATTCCACCATCCGTTTTCCTGATCGTGCTCGCCCACACAACATGGACACGCCCGAACCGGTCTGTAGCGACATCCGGAAACCATCCGCCGGAGTCTGAAGAGAGCTCGAAAGGTCTCGACCATACCTGATCCTGGGCACTTGTGTCGGAAGGAACTACAACCGCTATTAATAAGATGAAAGCCAGCAACAGGAGCCAGAATATCATTGATCTAAAGGTCCCTATGATTCTAGTCATCTTATCCACGTTTGGTCTTGGTCCTTTCTAACATAAAACCAGTGATAATAGTTCAAACAAACGGCGAGCCGCTCTTTTTTTTCATGCCGGCGTTTCAATCCAATGGTGGATTCGCGGTGCCGGCCGGCCGAAGGCGCCAGCGATATCCCTGATTTAAGATTCCCCCGCAGCGTCTATTGATCCACACGGAAGATCGTGACAACACCTTGAGAATAGGTTTCGACCAAGTTCTCGGCTCCCAAGGGTGAGTAAGCTCCTAGATCTCTCTCAGCCGGTCCGTAAAATAAGTAATCGACACCGCCCGTGGTGAGAATTGCTTCACGGACCGCAGGCGAGGTGCCTTCCTCAAAGAGCAATTCGACATTCTCCCGCTTGGAGTAGAAGTCCAGAGTCTGAGCCCAATGTGCCAGGTATGCCCTCGCCCCAGTCCAAGCTGGGATATATTGCCCGATCGTTAGACTGCTGATGATCACATCGTCACCGTCCGCATAGTCTTCGAGCCATTGCAGCGCCCGGATTTCATCATCGTGCAAGTAAAACGGGTAATCATGCCGGCTGAGATCGAAGAAACGCCACGACCAGAGATAGATATTCGTCGGTACAACAAGCAGTAACAACAGTAGAGGGATCACGCCGGGTTTGCGTACAGTCGCATGAAGTTTAGCGCCCGATCGGAAATTTCTCAGAGACGGCAGGACATGTTCATACACAAAGGTAGTTGCGAGGATGGCGATTGGAAGCTGCCAGCCATTCAGCAGGTGGATCTGGAAATCTGTGGGTATGTAAATCAACAGGAAATTGGCGCCAAACCAGGAGAGGAGCAGGATCTCAGCATCACGTTTCTCTCGAAGTCGATCCGGGCGTTCAAGAAAGAAAGCTGCCAGCGCCAAGAGAAACGCCGGCCCCATGAGGATGGGAAGATGCAGGAGATTGGGGGTGAACACGCCGGCGTTTGCAAATTGGTCGAGCACCTCTCCCCAAACCGGATCGAACGTTGTCAGTAGGACCGAATAAAGAGCCGGCCAGAAGGAGAATAACCCAATCACGACCAAAGCCTTGAGCGGAAAGCGCGGCACCGTCCTACGTTGAACTGCCTTGGCCAAAACGAATGTGAAAAGGATGCCATAGACAAGGACCAGATCGTAGGCGTGCTGCCAGCCAAGGAATTGGGCGAACAATCCGGCGAAGACGGCATACCGGATCTGTTCTTTAGCCAGGCTCTCGAGGAACAGGATAAAAACGAGTATGTACAAGGCCGCGGCGATGAAATGGGGGTAGGCCATGATGCCCAAGAAGGTGTTGCCCTCAGCGATGAAAACGTCGAGTGGGAAATACAGCACCCCGTTCGTGACCGTATACTTCAACAACACCAGAACCCATCCGAATCCCGAGCCGAACGTAAATACCAGGAATGCAGCTCGTCGTTGTTCTACCTCACCCAAGAAACGGGCGATCACCAAATACCCGGTAGCTAATAAGAGTCCCCCCGAGATGAGGCGGAAGATCTGGAAAGTCAGATCAAGGCTCAGTCCTAACCAGCGCTTCAGATGACCCAATCCCCACCAGAGCAAGTTGAAGAAAACCGGTTCATTCGCCTCGGGCGTCAATTTGTTCGACGCTAGTGCGGAGGTTGAAAGCTCCCGCATCCACGAAAAGTATTGGCTATGATCCGGCACATCAAGCATGATTCCCATGAATTGCTTATCGGGAGGCGCGGAGAGATAAGCATAGAGATAAGGGATACTCGTCAAGACTAAGACGATTGTAATAATCATCAAGACGAAGCGCCATTCGACCGCTGCGATCGATCGTCTGGTCTCAGAATTGAATGGCTTCTCAGATGATTCTCGTTCAACCATCGTTTCAAACAGCTCCCATATCAGAACTCAATGGCATACTTCGTCCAGGCTCACTGGATATAACTGGGCTATGTTTCTTCGACCAACGGACCCATCCAAGGATAAGCATAAAAAGGATGGCGGATAGCGGCAGCAGGCTCCAAGCTCCTCTAAGATTCAGCAAATAACCGAAGTTCCTGGCGACATCGCCCTGGCTCCAAGCAGGGATGGCGTATTCGAAGAAAGGCTCACGAATGGCATCTGATGGGAAAGCCTGGCCAGCCAGCGCCAGCCCCCATGTTGCGAGGAAAGACCAGAGTAAGCTGAGAGTAAAAAGTACCTTAAACCACGCAATCTTCCTGAAACATAAGAGCGTGAATATCACGGGAATTGCGAGGAAGGGCAGTGCAGGTAAGAGATAGCGCGGACCTATCGCAAAACCTCCCCACCACATAACCGAGGATGCATTGAAGACAACAAACAAAATGGATATGGCAAGCGAGATCCAGAGTGCCGGCCGCTCGATTCGCTCACGCCACCAGAAATAAAACCCAACAACACTTGTTAAAAGCCAGGGTGAGAGGAAGAATAGTCCTCGATAACCGCTGAAGAATATTCCCCACAGTGCTTCAAGCTGGAAAGAACTCAGACTCATGAAGCCGGATTGATGCTGGTCGAGCCATAGCTCAGAATAGGCATAACCCAAGTCGAATGGGCCTCCAAACACAGCGTTGTTGTACGCCATCAACCCGAGGCCCGGCAGGATGCCACCAAGGAAGAAGAACAGGCTCTTGACGAATGCTCTATGGGAGAGAAATCGTACCAACGCATAGGCGCCGATGATCATAACAGCAATGACCGATGGGTATTCGATCACAATACTAAATGCCAGCAAGAGGCCTAGTCCGAAGGCACGCACGCGGCTTCCATCGAACCATCCCGTTGAGAGTCCCCAGAACGTGGTAAAGATCAGAAATGCGCTCAGTTGATGCCCGTAGAGAGCGCCTCCGTACACCCACGCAGGGGTGAGAAGGCCGTAAGAGAGAGCGACGATGGCGCGTGGTAGGACGTCCTGGCTAAAGCGCCCAAGATAATTGAATAACACGACCGAAAGGAGCGCTGTAGGGATTGCCGCCAGGAAGACGACAAGCACGCTTTGTGTGATCGCGAAGCGAACCTTTTCAAGTGAAACACCCGTCCCCTCCTCTCGCAATGTCGCTTGAAACGATGCATTCTGTGCCAACCACTGGGTGAGAGAAGCAACGGCAGGAAGGTCGAGCAGTTGCTTGAGACCGGCGTAGATTGGGATACCCAGAAAAGCTGTCCCGGGCGCTTTGTCGCTGTAATAATGATCCCCGACCTTTGCGTAATCCACCGTATTCCAAACGAAGCGGTCGATTTGAAAGCTGCCATCCTCGACAACAGCAAACACCATATCGAGGCGCGAGTTCTGGTTAGGATCCGCCCAACGCGGGAAGGTATAGATGATCGAGAGGAAGACGATCAGGAATATGAATAATCCATTCATCTTGGAGCTTAATTTATATTTGCTCATTGAGTCATGCCCGCTCACGCCCGTTGTGCGCAAGTGCAGAGTACAGATTGCCCAGTTGATCTAGCGAGCGGCGGTAGTCATACACATTTTCGACGAGTGCGCGGCCGTTCCGGGCGAGTGTCTCAGCCTCACCGTTATTGAGCAACAGCCGGTTCGTCGCATGTGCGAAGTCTTCTGCTGAGTCGGCAACAAGAAGGTGCTTCCCGTTCTCAGCGCGGATGCCCTCACAACCGATGGTTGTGGACACCACCGGAATCCCTTGTGCCAGAGCGTGTAGGATTTTGACACGCATACCACCTGCTGCACGCAATGGAACTACCATCACACCTGCCCTTCGAAGATACACGGTGGGATCGGTGACGTAGCCCGGTAAATTCACATTGGAATCACGCATAGCGAGCTGCCGGAGGGCACGCGGGGGATGTGCTCCAACGATGTCGAACTTGACCCCGGGGTTTTTTATGTGGATACGTGGCCATATCTCCTTCAAGAACCAGATTACACCCTCGCTATTCGGAGGCCAAAACATCGTGCCCAAATGAAGGATATTCGTTGCATCACTCTCACGCTTGATGAGACCGGTTTTCCGGGTGTCAATCGAAATGGGGATTACATGAATATTTTCCTCTGGAATCCCAATCTCAACCAATGCCTGACGATCCTCCTCACTAACTGCCAGGATAAGATCAAATCCTTCCCCGATCTTGCGCTCATACGCTTTGAGGAGTCCCCACTCTCGACTCATTACCAGCCTTTTAGCCGAAATCCGGCTCGATCTACAAAGCCGCTGGTATAACAGCCAGAGTGTATTGTGCGAATCCAGAATCTTCGTACTACCCATGACTCTCGCGGCGTATTGCGCCATATTCAATTGGTCTGCATGGACCACATCGAATTTCTTCCCGGCAGTGATCCGCTCTAGTGCCTGCCGCATCCCTTTCCGCTGATCCCTCACCATCAGGAAAGGAACTCCAGTCGCTAGGCTTTTCAGCAAGGCTGAAATGTCATGCCCCAAACTTCGATCCATCGGTACGGTATGGACCGCCTTACAGTAACGCTGGAGATGTTTGACCGCTTCTGACGGTTCGCCGCGCACGAATGAGAGAAGCGTAACCTCATATCTCTCTGCCAGGTAGCGCAAGACGTGATAGGTTTTCACCTTCGGTCCGCTATCTAGAGGATATGGGAGTACCTGAGTTAATAACAATACATTCATAATACGTTTTGGAGTTTTCTTGATAGAGTGCGAGGGTCCACAACCTCCCGGCCGTACTTTCCGCCGCTAACTCGACGGAGGGTCTCATGGACAATGGATTTCGCCGCGGTCAGGAGGACGATCATCCCAGCCAGTAACGCTGCCGACATCCGCCCGTGATGCTTCATGAAGTAGAGTACGCGACTCCGGTAGAGATCAGCCTCGCGCTTGGTAGGTATCGACCGGCTGCTCCCTCCCCCCACGTGCAACACTTCGGCCTCGGGTTGGTACCAGACCTGCCATCCCCCTTTCCATATTCGGTAGCAGAGATCAACTTCCTCGGCATACATGAAGTAGGTGTCGTCGAAGCCCCCGACGTCATCATACGCACTCCGCCGCAATAACAGGCAGGCCCCACTCACGTAATCTACTAGGCGTGGCACACGGCTCTGCTTCGGGTTGTGGCTTGGATACCAGCTCCCGAAAACCCGGCGTCCTAACCCTGACAAGATGAGAAACTCACGCAACAAATTCGGGAAATCCACGAACGACGCTTGCAGACTTCGATCAGGATTCAAGATCCTTGCACCGACGAGCCCCGCAGTCTGGACGGAGGTAAGCAGCGAAGCCAAGGCTTCCAGCGCACCCGGCAGCAGTTCGGCGTCACTATTCAAAAGCAAGATGTATTCACCATGCACACGTTGCAGCGCAATGTTATTGGCAGCGGCAAACCCGAGATTTTCTTCATTCGCAATCAGAGTTGCATCAGGAAACTGACTGTAGATCATCTCAACGCTTCCATCTTGCGATCCGTTATCCACGACAAAGATTTCCAGTTCAAGCTCAGTACTATCGCGTGGCAATGAGTGCAATGCCTTTGCAAGCAGTTCGCGTGTGTTCCAACTGACGATGATGACGCTGATCTTCGTATTCGTTGCGGTCACTGGGGAAGCCCGTTCTCATCAAGAAGGGTTATGCCTTCCGGTGCTAAACGCACGCTTTCTCCGGCATTTAAATCAAGGTAGAGCATCTCGCTTCCAGCCTGCATACTTAACCGAGCTAGCCGGTCAATATCGGTAACCCAAGGATCGAGGACTTTATCGAATAAGACGATGGAGCATACATTTTCTGGTGCTGTTCGATCATCATCTAATGGACAGATGACAATCGTGGAGTTGGTTGATTTTGGTTGTCCCGTGCGATCCTCACCGCGAGCATAGATTTCATAGGGCTGGTAGACATATTCCGGTAAATAGTATTGAAGGAACCTCCACTCCGAAGCGACCAGGATAGTCGTCTTGGGATCAAAGTGATTCCTCACCGCTTCGGTGCGATCGAGATAGTAGCGATCATGTTCCCGGATTGTGTCAACCGTCAGAAGTTTCAAGCGGTCTGTGCCCAGCGGAAAGGACGGTCCAGCCAGAAAAAGCAAGCTGTTTCCCAGGATCAACACACCGGGAAGGGCAAGTCGAACTGCGACGTTGGTTAAATCTAGATTGACAAGTGCTTTGGCTGTGATGAGCAGCAATGCTGGAAGATAAACAAACACCAAACCTTGCTGGCCCATATGGATGAAGGTGTAGTAAAACAGGCTTGGCACGATCCAGAGTCCGATGAAGCGCCAATGCTCATTTATGTGCTTGCGCTTTATCTTGAGGTTGGAATGTGAAATCTTGACCACTGCGGGTATGAGAATCAGGCTCACGAATCCCCAGCCGTAAAGCGTGTACATGAACAGTTTGCGCAGGTTGCGGAGAATTCCATGCAATCCCCCTCCGCTAATGATCGAAGTGGTGGTATTAAACGATGAGTAAAAATGACGGAAAACGTCCCAGTAGGATTGCAAACCCCCTGTCGCAATCAGAAGCGGGATCAGCCAGACCAGGTTCGTTATGACCAGCGCCAGGAGGGCATAGATGAGATTCGTCCAACCAATCTTGCGGCAGGCGTAGAGCGCAAGCGGCATCAAAAACACTTCGGTCTGAGGCCGGAAGCCGCCCACAAGGCCCAACCAGACGGCAGTGAAGATGACGATCTTTGTGTCTCCTTTATCAATCCGGAATAAGAGCTCGATCGAAATAAGGATTAGCAACACGTCGAGAGCATGCGGCAGCGCGATCTCACCGTAAAACCAGAAGAGTGGGCTCGAAGCCAAGAACAGCGCAGCCCAGATACCGGCACGCCGGCTGAATATCAAGCTGCCGATGCGGTACAACTGAACGATCGCAAGGGCACTCGCCAGGATGCTGACGACGACCATACTTACCTGAGGGTCGCTGAAGAAGAAATTTACACCGCGCATGAAAATCACATAGAGGATGTAGCCGGGGATATGCGGCTGCGCCTGTGTGACGTCGAATTCTTCCAGCGCGAATGCAAAATTTACAGAATCCCAATGGTACAGAATGCGGCTTGTGAAGAGACTTCTCGAGAGCAGCCCGATGAGGAAGAGCACGATCAGAATCGTGGTCTCGCGCTGCCGGTCCGTTTGATTTAGCTTGAATGAAGATATCTTGAGGTGTGTGAACATGTCTAGTTAATAAGGATTGCCGTCTATATGTAATGGAGAAGCCGATCGCTTTTCGGAATTTTCTACCGTCAACCGGTCAAGAACCAGGATAACACCCAAGAAGAGCCAGGTCGGGACGATGTAGTCAAAGCCGGCAATGGTTTGCGTGTATGCGAACGGAAAAAGCCAGTCACCGAACATCATGATCACGATGGAGCCTGTCAGACCTGCCAAAGCTGCATTCGCCAGGCTTTCCTCGAGGTTCCCCGCACCACGCAATCTCCGATGCAAGCGAATGCCGATCTGAATCAAGGCCACAAACATCCAGCAAAGAAAACCCAATCCCAGGACACCCGTCTGGGCGATGACATCGATGAAGTTGTTATGTGTCGCCATGGCCCGGGTTGGGTTGTACGTCATGTAATAGGCTGCATACCCTGCCGGGCCTGTCCCTAGAAGGATATGCTCCTTCGTCACCGTCCAATTAACCCTCCATGCATCTAAACGCGTGAAGAGACTTTCTTCAGCTTCCTGCTGAATAAATGTGCCCAAGTAAAATTCCTGGTTCGGTCCGATCAGGAGGAAAAGAATAACTAGGATTACCAGCAGTGCACGCCAAGAGCGCATGAAGCTCAAGACGCATATGGCGACGAAACTCGGGAGCCATCCGGCAATCCATTGAAGATTAAGAACAAACCCACGGTAAATCCACCAGCCAGCCAGCGCGAACAATCCCAAACGAATACTCCACGGCAACCGCCGCTGGAAAACCGCCAAGCTAGCTGAGATGGCGATGATCCACATACTCACAAGGCCGTCGGTATTTACTGGAAGGGGTAGGCTAAATCGATCCACCAGGAATCCCGCGATCCCAGCAACGATTGTTAAGCCAGCCATCCAGCGAAGCTGTTTTAGGTTCTCAATCTGATTTGCGACCAGAAGCAATGCCAGAGGGAGCATCACCATCACAACCGTGGATGCAATCTGGACGAGGAGAAAACGATCCCATATATAGACATGAGGGTCACGGAAAAGGATGCTCCATAGGAGTGAGACGATGGTGATAGCTACAAACCCCAGCAGTGGCAGATTGACCGGTGAGGGGTATAGCCATTTTTTTTCATGGAGGATAACCTTCCTGATGATCCAAACACCTACGAATGCAATGGTGAGTGCCAGGCTATCGACGATAGGGCTTTCAGAGCCCGTTGAAATACGGAACGGAAGGAAGTATGCTGCGATGAGAATCAGGACAGGCGCCGAGCTATCGCCTCGGTCGATGAAGTAAACGAACATCGTTAATGTGAGCAGCACCAAAGGGAGAACGGCCGATCTGTATACACCTTCCAGACTTTGCATGCTGGCCAAGGCCACAAAGACGCCTCCTATGGCAGCTGTGAGCAGCGCCCAAAGGAGGACACCCGCGCGCCAAAACCTAACACCCTTGATAGCCTGGAATAAACTCATTGTCATATCACCACGCGTATATGAAACCGGATTATTCCATAGCACCTGGAACTATGGAGTGGATTTCGATTGGGCAAGATCGAGAACCAGACGGTTAAACTGGGGGCCAATCCTCTCCCAATCGTAGCTTCGGACAGAAATCTTTCCGGCCATACTCAATGCCTGACGAAGTTCGGGTTGCTCGAAGACGTCGATCACATACCTACCGAACTGTTGTGGAGAGTCGGCGATCAGCATTCCATCTCCGGACTGAATAGCAAGTCCTTGTGCGCCTTTTCTCGTGGCAATCACCGGGGTACCCATCGCCAACGACTCAAGAATCTTCAAGCGCGTCCCACCGCCGATTCGTAGTGGCACCACGCTCACCCAGCTCTTGGCGATGATCGGACGGACATCTTCCAGATAGCCTGTGAATTCCACGTGCTCAGAAGCTGGGAGCTCGTCCAGATCGACGCCCTGTAGCGCACCGGTAACACGAAGTATGGCTTGGGGGTACGCATCCAGGATTTGAGGGAAGATTTCTTCCAGGAAGAAACCGACGGCATCGAAATTCGCGTCATAGGTGAGTGATCCACAATACAAGAGCGCATGCGCCTGGGCCCTAGATTCCAGAGCCCGGTAATGGGCGAGATCAATCCCGTTCGGAACCACTTCAAGGCGGTGGCCATCAGGCGTAACGTGCTGGACAACCTGTTTCTCGTCCTCTGATACTACTGTGGAGGCGGCATAGCCTTCCAAGATCCTCCGGTAGTATCGCGCTGCCTTCCACCAGGTTAGTCCTGGCCGTATGCGACGTGTGAGTGCATGCTCGTGAGCATAGGCTTCGTAGAACGTGGATAATTCCAGTTCTTCCAAGATTGCGGTGGGATGCTCAATGCCATCCAGATAGTCAGCCATGTCCCGCTGAGAGGCGATCACGAGGTCATAACCATCTCCTGACAGTGCATACTTCACCCGTTGGGCCATGTCCTTGTTATGGGTGGCGACCACAGACCGCGGCTTGGAATTGAAGAAACCCAGGATGGCCTGAAATGTAGATGGACGGAAGGGCTGGTAGGGCACAACCCCGATCGTATGGCAATCACGCAGCCCCATTTCTAGCATCTCAGGCTGCGCCGGGGCCGAATGAAAGGCGAGCAAATCGATGATAGCGATACGCGAGAGGTAGCGAATCAAATTGTAGATTCGCAAACGCGCCCCATTATCGGGTGGGTATGGGAACCAACGCGAAAGGTAAAGAATTTTCATATTCAACTCTCAGACACGCTGATGGTTCTCGTCCATCTGGCCAAATCGTCCGGAGAAGTAATCAAGGATCGCTCTCAGCATAACGGATCGCATAGGCCGCTGTGAACGCCATTTGGGACGCAGACTCCAGCTCAGGAGCGTGCGCGCATAATCCAGCAGGAGCGTATGGACCCATGCCCGAATGCCGAGTTTCGCCGAGTGCAGGAACAGCAATCGATTGCGGGTCATATAGTAATGTACGAGAGGTGATGCGGCACGTCTCTCGGCAGAGATTTTATGCCAGACTTTGCTCATAGGGATATGGCAAACCTTATAACCGGCAGCAAGTGTTCGAGAACACCATTCAACTTCCTCGTAGTAAAGAAAAAACCTAGGATCCAACATGCCCACAGATTCCAAAATGCTCATGCGGACCATCAAAGCACAACCTGTGACGAAATCCACTTCCCGGCATTGTGCTCGATATTGATCAACATCGATTTCATCGATCCCGATCATCTCGGCCTTTCCAATACTCCAATCGATCCTCCCCCCCGCGGACCAGATCCTATCCGGCTCATCATAGTAGTAGATTGTAGGACCAAGCATCGCCACCGCCGGATCTGATTCCGCAGCTTCAACGAGCTTGGTCAGGAAATCGGGTGCCACTTCGGTATCATTGTTGAGCAACAACGTGTAGTCCTCGCCTTGCTGCAACGCGTGCTGCAGGCCGATGTTATTCCCCTCAGTAAATCCCAAATTCGTTTCATTAAGAATGATCGGAGTGCTAGGGAACGCTTCGCGAATGGCTTGGACTGAATCCGATTCCGACCCATTATCAACAATGAGTACCTCGAAATTTGGGTATTCGAGTTTTTCCAACGAACGCAGACACGCAAGCGTGTCCTGTTCACCATTGAAGTTCAGCAGAAGGATTAAGACACTGGGAGTATGGGACACCGGATCGTTTCCTGATCGATTCAAATCGACCACCTCGAAATAAATCTTTTACCAAATTGAGATTCATACAGCAGTGGAGGCAAGAATGACTTACATCCCTAAATTGCACATCTAGCAAATGGAAGAGAAGGGCCGTCGTGGGTGAGCGGAGACATACTTAGATTTCTTGTTTATAGCAGGCTCATTCTTTTACGCAGACATTGCAGTAGATCGTTTCAAGATCGTCGATCTCTGTTCTTTGAGACCGTAGAGGTAAAATTCCATCCTGCAGAGAAGCCAATATCTCGGGATGATTAATCAGCTCCTTGATTTTTTCAGCTAAATGTTCTGCATCTCCAACCTCGAATACGAAACCATTTTGACCATCCACGATCAGTTCAGCCATCCCTCCGAGATTCGAGGCAATAACTGGCGTCTTAAGAGCGAATGCTTCAAGGATGACGTTGGGACTGTTCTCATACCAGACTGAAGGGACGATGAGAACATCGATGGACTCGTGGATCTTGGAGAGATCATCTGGCTGAAATCTTCCACGGAATTCGATCCGGCGATCATTAACTGCGCTATTTATTAATTTTCTTGAATATCTTTCGGCCACATTTAGATTGCCATAGATCTTCACATCAATGTCATCATTCTTAATGTATGAAAGCGCTTCAATCAGGACATGAAGCCCTTTGTGTTCAGTAATGCCACCAATATACGCCAGGCGCAATTTATCGGAATAAGTTTTACTCAACTCACGGTCTGACAGATGCAGGAAATCGCAGCCCTGTCGCGAGAAGTCAATCCGTTCAGGATCCACGCCTGCCTCAATATACACGGACCGAAGAAACTTCGATGGACTGAGTAGCTTATTTGTTTGATTGAGGGTCTCTATAAGGAAAGACTGTCTTTTTTCAATTTCCGAGACTTCTCCAGTCCGAAGACGCCAATAGAAATCGCTCAGGCTCGGAAACACTTTTCCCGGCCAGCGATAACGGCGCTTTTCTTCATGCAAACACCGTACACAACGACTGGCTTCTATCGGTAGGGTCGAGATTTCCCCATTGGAACGCAGCATTGTTATGCGAGGACACAGAAACCAGAAATCGGTCAGCGAAACGACCGTCGGAACTTTTAGTGATTGCGCTATACGGAGGGGGCTTGCCGTGATGAGATAACCGCTCATGAGATGGAAGAGATCGGGAGCCTCTGTCCTCATCAGTTGAAGAAAGTGCTCACCAATCCAGCGATTGTCGTACTCCCACATGCGTTTATTGGGAGCGGACTCAAGATCGAAGAATAATCTCCGGATCGGAACCCCTCTGTAGATTTCGTTCTTGTAGAAAAGACCCGTCGAGGCTGGTTGTTGAATGTTTTCAACACTTACAACCTGCACATCGTGCCCGCGATCGATGAGCTCACGCGCGGTGCGGTAGGCTCGATTCTCAGCTCCCCCAGTGTATTCGGGCGGGAAATGATGTAGACCTAAAAAAATTTTCAAAGCAATTCTCTTTTAGCTCTCTTTAAGAACCCAGCCGACCTGGCTGCGAAAGAAGCTTGAGTCGTTTGAACGCCTTACGAGCGAACTTACGTTCCTCCTCATCAAACACTCGCAGGACGAGGCTTGATATCAGATAAGCGAACGCTCCCAGAAGAATGACCAACAAGACATGCCACGAACGCATCCACCAGACGATCAAGCTCATGCCCCCGGAAGCGATCAGGACCTTGATGCCAATCCTCCGCATGCTAGGGAGATCTAACTTTCGGCTGAGCAACAGATAAAACTGAATCGCGCCAATCACATCCGTTGCGACAGTTACAATCGCGGCGCCCACCAATCCATATCTCGGTATCGCGTAGAGATTTAAGAGCACATTCGCCGTCGTGTTAATGGTATAGATTCTGGCGGCGGACCGCTCCTCACGGATAATTATCGAAATATTCCCACAGAAGGCACTGAAGATCAGGAAGGGCACATCCCAGATGAGGATCTGCAACGCGATTGCTGAAGGTAAGAATTCATCAGAGTAGAGAAAGCGTATCAACGGGAATGCCAGTATTGCCCCTCCAAACGCGATTGGAGTCGAAAGCATTAGAATGACCCGCACAGATCGGTAGAACCATAATCGAACGACTTCAGGATCGGTCTCAAAAGCGCGGGTCAATGATGGAACGATAGCCTCTTTAAAGCCTTGGAAGAGAAAGTTGATAGAAAATACCAGGCTGTAGGCGACGTTATACCAACCGACGACGTAATTGGGTTCGAACTTGGACAGGATGACGGTGTCGATCCCGAAAGCTATCGTGAGCATCAAGGTGTTGATGCCAAACGGCAGGCTCGACATGAGCATCCGGCCCCACAAACGTGGAGTAATCTCGATCTCAAGCAGCTTCCAGTCCAACCGCCTGATCAGGATGAATGCCAGGCCAATCTGAAAGGGGAGTTGAAGCAACGCACCGACCAACAGCCAGATGAAGCCGCCTCCCGCAAACAAGGCTACCGCGGAAAAGAGCATGAAAACCACACGCCCAAGGATATTAATGGTCGTCACATAGCCGAAACGCGCTTCTGCAGTGAACAAGGAAAGTAAAGGTTGGAGTACGGCCGCAAAAAGGAAAGTTGTTGTGTAGATAAAAATA
This sequence comes from Anaerolineales bacterium, assembly GCA_034430795.1. Taxonomy (GTDB): domain Bacteria; phylum Chloroflexota; class Anaerolineae; order Anaerolineales; family E44-bin32; genus E44-bin32. Next base: position 55,114 of record DAOUDJ010000116.1, read on the forward strand.
CCCAGGAGAACTTCGCCAGTGTACCCGAAGACTTTTCCTGCTGCCGTTATTAAAAATATCCCGACTAGAGCCAGCAACAATCGAAGGGTAATTAAATTTCCGAGATATTTGCGAATGTTGGCCCGGTCGCGTGCCATCTCCCGCATGGAGAAGTGGGTGAGTCCGAGTTCCGCGAAGATCGATGCAACACCCACGAATCCAAGGACGATCGAATACTGCCCATATTGCGAATCCCCAAGTGTTCGAATCACGTATACAGAAAACAGAAAGGCGAAACCCTTTAGAAGATAATTACCAGACGAGAGGATCGCGCTATTCTTAAGTATCGTATTTCTGAGATTAATTGATTTGGAATAATCAATGGTCATAGTTGGGTATTATCAATCTGAAAGAAGATCAGGAAGAAGTAACGCCAGGCTATCAATTATTGATTCGAGGATTTAGGAAATATCTGGCCAAGCCTTATTTTTCCATTCCTGGATCAGTTCTCTTGCCCATAACGGAGTGTCACCAATCACTCCAGATGTGATTCTATCCAGAGCAGTAAGATACAGCTCTCGATGTGCAAGTGTGTCAAGTCGGTTACGAAAAACCGAAGCCCCTCTCACCTCTTCATAAGTCAATGGCCTTGGATTACGTGCCTTTTCCCTGGTTTCCCTAGGATCAAGATAATGAATTACTCGCCATAAAATTGAACGGACGATACGCTGAATGCCACTCCTCAGCTTCAAACGATTCGCTTTAACCTTGAGAATAGAAAGCATCATCCTTCTTGGGCTCACCAAGGGTATAAGGCAAATAGCCAATTCATCCATGCGCTCCTTGGCAAACCAATAGTCAGAATAAGCGTGCCACACAGATTCGAATGCTGAATCATCGTTGATAAGAGCGCTTAGTGTTGTCATTTCAACGGAAAACTCGTGCAGCTCATCTCCTTCTATCCGCCGGAGACCTTCCTTTGATATCTTATAGGGGACCAGCTCCAAAGACGTGAGATGGTGGTTAGCTATGCTTATTTTTAAAAGAAACCCTGTTGATTGATAGATCGATCCAAAATTGCTTTCGAACAAGAAGTTGCCAAGACTGTACAATATTGGTGAGTTCTTGAAAATCTCAATACCTTGAGGTACATGAGGGTGATGAGCAACAACAATATCGGCACCATAATCAACGAACGATCGGTACAAATCACGGATGTAGGGAGCAGGTACCGGCAAATATTCACGCCCTGCATGGGCTATCACGATGACGAGATCGCAAGCGTTATTTGCCTGCGAAATTGATTCTAATATTTTAACAGATGCGATTGAATCCGTTCTTGAATCGGCTTGTTGTGAATATGCTTCTTCTCCTTCCGCAATGTTAAACAGGGCTACATTTGCATTCCCCAGTCTAAATTCCTTGTAGCCATTTTGTTCATCGGAGAAGAAACGCCCACCTAATGCTGCAATCCCCGTTGTTCGCAATGTTTCGAGCGTATCTTCTACTCCGATAGATCCATAGTCATAAATGTGGTTATTAGCCAAGCAGACGACATGAAATGGGACACAGGAAAGTTTATCTACGTCCTTTGGCACCAAGTTCAAGGAGGGGCCATCCTTTTTAATGGGAACTGCCTCGCGACGCAAAAATACACTCTCGAGGTTCGTAATAGCTAGATCCGTATCTCGCAGAACTGGAAGTAAATCACCGTATAGAAGGTGCTCATAATTCTTTCTTACCTTGAAAGTCGAACCAGCAGGACCCCAATCTCCCGTAATTACAACCGAACTCTGAGTCTGTCGCCTCCGTTCAGGATCCAGAAGGACTTCAATGCATCCTTTTTCCAGATCCAGCTTAAGACTTGAGCTAGCCCGCGCTAAGAGTTCTGGTGGAACGAGACTTGTAGATCGAAATGACATATTCACCTTAAAACCTTAATGATAGCTCAAGAAGGATTAATGAAGACAGCAAGTTGAAATTAATCAACGAATCGTCTTAGCATCATTTCATATGTAATCAGTGACGCAATTTTGCCAATCGTCCACTGTTCGAGGCCTGAACAATGACGAGCCATTAGACTACGCAGAAATGCCTGATTAAAGATGCCACGGTTCGCGGTGCGAGGATCGAAGAGGACCCCCTCAGCCCATGATCGCAAATCCTTTCGTAAATAATCTTCATAGTCTGCATAGAGCGTGGGCCGTTCGGTAAAGACCGGCAGAATGTGCTTGTTGATGCGGCGCTTCAACCTAACGCCAAAAGCATGTGTTTTTCGAAGTAGATTGTCTGGCATGGGCAATAATTCATCGTGATCGTATGGAATCAAGGACAATTCAGGGGTTTCACTCTTTATGATGGCCCTAAAGAGGCGTTTGTCCACTCGGAGAATAGAAGGAATTGAATGCAAAAAAGAGAAGAGCTCGTAATCGAAATATGGAAAGCGTACCTCGATGTGTGATCGATAGAACGTAACCATGTTGAAGGTTAAACGCTTACAATGATTGTCAATATAGAAATATTCACCACGAACATCATGACGATATCCTAAGTATTTTCCAATCTCGTTTTTAAATGATTCGAAAGCCAATCCTTTTACCTTATTTCTGATGGATTCTTCGAAGAGCATATATTCTTCCGCCTCATTAATGGAAGGCCACGTAAAGTCTTGGTTGAATCTTTGATAAAGTCTCAAAATCAGCGCGCTGTCATCAACGGCCTCTGTCACTAGGGGCTCAATTAATACCCGACCGCCCATTACTGTCCCCCCATCCCATCCGATTAAATTAATATCCATTTGAGAGCGGGCCACATCTAATGTATTCATGCCGTGCATGTGGATCAAACTGTGAAAGCCCTCCGTGAGTTCAAGATGAAGATCCACACAATCCTTGACCCAAGCGCCATCAGGCATATCTACCCAGGTATGATCACTACCGAGGGTGTTCGCAATCCTGCGCGCATAATAGACATCCCGACAATCCTCTTTGCCATAGGTGATGGATGGGACAGGTCTGCGATCGATTAGTCCCAAAATTGTTCTCGAATCCAACCCGCCACTGAGGTAAACACCGGGTTGATAAGGCCCACTACTTAATCGCCAAACTGCTTGCCTCAGGAGCCTTCCTGCTTCTTCCGATGCTTCGTTGAAGGTGATGTTGGGACAATATGGAATCTCTTCGAAAGACCAATATTGCTCAACCATTGAAGAACCTGATTCAACATCGAAAACCAAAACTGAAGCGTTTTCAAGGAGTTCCAATTCTTCAAAGAAAGTTCTTGTTCCTAAAAGATGTTGAAAACGCACATATTGAGCGAGGGCTGTATGGTCTAACTGCTTTCCGAACGATTCATCGCAAAAAATCCCTTTCATCTCTGGCGAGAAGATCAATTTTCCAGCTCTGACAATGTAAAAAATTGGATATAAACCAAATCGATCATTTGTAACTACTACTTCCTTGGATCGGCTATCCCAAATCGCAATTACAAATGCACCATTGAGATATCGAGCGAAATCCTTCCCATATTTCAAATAGGCCGCCAGAGCTGCATCTTCTGTAGCATCAAATTCACCATTTATTGGCTTGCCATCAATCGCATAGATTTCACCAGACATGAACAGAACGACTTTCTCAGTTTCGTCAATGATCGGCTGTACCCGCTTATTAAAAATCCCGATGCCGATCCTTCCAATTGCGAGGCACGCTTTGGAGTCCTCATACCATTCGCAGACATACCAATCGCGGTGGGACATGACGTTCGCCATTTTTTGAACAACTTGGCGCGGATCGGTTTTATGGTTTAGGTCTACGATTCCAAAAACCCCGCTCATGCCATTCTCTCGAGATAATAAATCATAATCTTAGTTTCCAAATTGCAAACGAGGGATTTTCCGAAATATTCATGAGCCTAGATTTCCATTTCCTGATGTCTGGTAGCGATCAATCAAGTCAAACCTTACGAAAATAGTACCTAGGGAGAGTTTAGAGAAGGCACCTTTATCGCGGTGAAAGTAATATCGAATCTCAGCGATCTCAACATACCCGGTCCGACCAAAGTATTCATAGGAGAGCTTCTTGATAGATTTGACAGCAGGAAGGTTGTAGGGCTCAATGAACGCAACCACCCTCTTATAACTGCCGCTCGCCATCTGAAGAGCTCTCGAACGGACAGAGGTGTGGACGCCGAGGCTCCTATATTCTGGAATGGTGTAGGCACCATAAAAATAGATCTCGTCATCTGCCAACTCAAACCTGCGATCCAGGAAATAAGAATAGGCATAACCCACACCCAACCAGGCTGTATCGACGGTCTCCCCTCCATGCGTAGCAATACAGCACTTATGATAGGCAGCAACCCGATCAGGTATGTCATTTCGATGAACGAACGGTAGGTTGGCGACACGTTTTTCGATGGCTTCGACATCTTGAGGTAAGCGCACAAATGCGTATTGGATATCACAGGGGAGTGTAGGAATATCTTCTCTTAAATCCCTTTGCCAGACCTGCAGGTACTTTATATTTGGCTTTCTGGATAATCGGTTAATGATTTTTCGAAGTGGGCTATGCATACTAAAATAATTAAAGGAGAAAGAATTTCACCTGTAGGAAAATCCTTGATAGGAAGGTAGACTGCATAGAAAAACTGACTTCTCGCTTAATAACTCCTTTGATCTGTCAAACGTAGTTTCTGACCGAATTTATGCGTTGGCTACGCCCTCTTTTTTTACAAGATTTGTCCGTACATCTCCTCGAGTTGCTCCATCTCTTGCTCTACAGTTACGACATCAGCTATTCCTGCCCTCAAACGATCTACGAGATCAGGCTCGCTCACAAGTCGCTTCAGTAATCCCGCTAACTCGATCCCATTTCCAGGCGAGAAAAGCAACCCGTTTACTTCATGCTGCACGAGTTCTGCCATGCCGCCTAGATTGGAAGCCACCACTGGAGTCTTATATGCAAAGGCCTCAAGTATGACATTAGGACTGTTCTCATACCACAGGGATGGGACGATGAGCACATCCAAGTCAGCCATGATCGCCGCCAGTTCTTGCTTCCCTGAAAATTTACCGCAATACTTAATTCGGTGATCACTCTGTGCGATTTGCCCCAACTGATCAGCGTACCCCTTTTCCCGAGACATCTCTCCGTACACCCTTAATTCAAGGGGGAGGCTGTTTAGAGATTGGATAGCGTGATACAACGTGTGAACGCCTTTAAAGGATATGATCTGGCCAATATATCCAATGGTGAGGAGTGTAGACTTTGGTTCTTCTACTTCAGGTTCCATGACATTCATTTTTTCCATCCCCTGGCGTGAATATCGAATGTGTTTGGAATCGACCCCCGCCTGGATGTGCATCTCCCGGAGGAACTTCGATGGAGACAGGATAAGATCCACTCGATTTAATGCGTTTACGAGATAGGTCAATCTCGCATTTGCATTCCTAACTTCTTCCGTATGGAGGTTCCAATACCGTCTCATAAGACCAGGGATGTACTTTCCCAGGATGCGGTATCTGCGTTGCTCCTCACGCACGCAGCGCACACAACTGGCCGGGTCGATCGGGAGCGTTGAGATCTCCCCATCACTTCTCAACATCTGGATACGCGGGCAGAGATACCAGAAATCAACCAGGGTGACCACAACAGGTATGCCGATGCGCATCACTTCTCGCAAGGGATTTGCCGTAAGGAGATATCCACCGATTTGATGGTAGATATCAGGCTTATCATTCTGCAGGACCGAACGGATGTGTTCACCTATCCAAGGATTGTCATATTGATAACGCGTCCAATATGTGGAAGGTGGATTCTTAAAGGCTAGCCGCTGAACCTGGATACCATCGAAAACATCATCTTCCCATTGCAGCCCAGTCGAGGGTCCGCGATCGATATATTCCACACAGATGACGCGAACCTGATGCCCTTGCTCTTGCAAGGTCTTAGCAGTCCGATAGGCTTGCATCTCAGCCCCTGCTGTATATATAGGAGGGAAATGATGGACCGCGATGGTTATCTTCAAGAACTTTCTCCTCTCATCCTATCCTCGTAAGTCTGGTCAAGCCTACAGATGGCTCCTGCAAAGTGGGAACTTGAAGTCGCATATAGGGTCCTAATATCCTATTGAGTTGGAGACTCGCGAGCAGACTGGATAGCTCGATTAAACATTGATGTGGATGAACCCGCTGTAGCAAATTAATATCGAGCCAGACCGAGGCTCCCATAAATATTTTCCCGATCCCAGGTCCGACCATGGTTATTGCTCAATCTTCAGTCAACCTTCATCTTCTAAGACGTATCGGGTTTCAAGCAGCTGGGTCCAAGCATCATGCTCTACGGTTAAGACGAGATCATATTGGCGCGCTGGGCGGCATCCCTCAAGATCAAAGTTTATGCTGAGTTCAGGTGCCGATATAAAAGCAAACGTTGAGATACCCTTATGGGTAAGGTCTCCAACAAGATCACAGAAATCATTTTCCGAATCGACTCTAAAGAAGCTATGCTCGTAAAATACTGGGGCCAGGACATGAGGAATCCAATCTACATTTGTGATAATCACCGGTATATTCGCAATCGATTCCACTACTTTTCTGTAACGGAGTTCATTAATAAAGACAATTTGAACACCCCTTGCTTGAACACCTATACTCAATACGAGCAGAGTTACGAAGGCCGTAGACATCAGCCATTCCCCCCATCGAGGCCAAAGAGCCCGCGCAAATCCTTTCAAATGCGTGTAACTAAACCCCAGCAGGAGCATAAGCATTGGTACAGCCGGCATGAATAAGCGACCCCCCCACTGACGGCCACTGTTGGATAACGACGTGAGGAAAACAAGAATTAGATATCCGATAGAGAATGACAGGAGCAGTCTCTTGCTGCGCTCATATTCCGTATTTGCACCCATATTTGGAATATTGCAGCCGAGATCATCAGGATGGATGGCAAGCCATGGGATCAATAACAGAAGCGGGGTCGCTTCAACAAAGGAGGTTATCATCCACCCGTGCTTCAAATAATCAATAACTACAGCAATTGCACCCAAGATGCTCATCGAAAACCCAAGAGCGAAGAATGCTCGACGATAACGATGCGGTAAGAATTTTGCCGAGAGCAATGATGAAGTGACCAATATTACTAGAGCTATCCAGCGTTTACTTGAAAGCGGGAAGAAATCTTCGACAAGAATTAGCCGCCGTAGTTCTAAAAATGGGACGGATTGCTCCGCCGACATGACCTCTGCCGTCACCTCAGATACGATGTTTGCAATAACATGTATCCCTAACGGATTTCCATAAAGCACTGTATTAAAGGCCCACATAGGCGCCAACCCAAGTATCGCACCAACAAGAAATCGTCTCGTTCCACTGAATCGCCCGAACTCTCCAGGCTGCAGGAAAACCGCAATCATTCCTGCCGCTACCATCATGTAGAGTTCGGTTCGAAACCAAACGGACAAGCCGAGGAAAAAACCAGAAGCAATCAGATAGAAACCTTGGCGGGAATTCAATCCTCTCCATGCCCAATAAACACCAACAGTAACCAGTAGAATCGCCAGTGGATACTCAGACACTAAGAACACGTAGAAAGTTAGTGGGGTTGCCAGCACAGTCGCCAAGGGGGGCAGCCAGGACGCTTCGTCTTTCAATATCGACTTGCCAAACCAGTACATTACCAAGGCAATTCCGGCAGCGCTGATGATTGATAGGCCATAGATGCCGAAAAGTCCAAAATACCGATAAATTGGAGCATTGACCAAAGCATAGAAGGCCGGAAATACAGAAACCCAGCGATCATTCTGCATTAAAGAAAGATTGATCAGAGGGAAGAATCTTGGGGCTCCGCTGATAGATTCACCCGGGTAGCGGATATGAAGGCCAGGGGGATCCATCGTAAGATTCTGAATTTGGATGAATTTCATCCCTTCATCCATGCTCCAGAAAGACTCTTTCGGCAGGGCTGAGATAGCCACGAGCAATGGTAAAGCAACCATTAAGATTAATAGGTTCTTTTTAATGAATATCTTTGTTATTGGGTTCATTATTTCGATTTTGGTGATTTGATTATGAATGAAAAGTTCATGTAGTCCATGCACCCCCCCATTTCAAACGAATACTTGAATATAAACCCAACGTATCTTTTGTCAGCTACCGGTCTAATGAGATTGGTCTATTGGCCCCAGAATTTAAACCTGCCAGCCAAACAATTATTTATGATGTATAGGCCTGGCAGGATATTAATTTTATGCTCCTTAAATTACCTCAATCTAGGGAAAATATCTTCTTAGTTCTGGGCTTCAACATCTGCGGAGGGATTATATTGATATAGATAGCGAGGCCATCCAATTGTGTATCGTTTAGGCAATGTCGAAAGGGATTTATATTGTTCTCCGAAATCGATGACTAAGCGGTAGCTGTTTCTTAAGAAATTAAGTTCACCATCATCCTCAATTGGCACTGTGAGCAGAAGAAATGCGTCGTCAGTTGGGGTTGTTATCGGTGCGAATAATTCTTCCTTGGACGGAAATTCTGTCAAACCATTTTCAGTTCCTCTATAAAGGTCAATCAAAGGAACCATATGCGCACCCGGGCTGAATTCATAATCACTTGGGAGTTGACCGATCCAAGGGGCCGCGACTTTTCCCTCAATCTTATTCAGATAGCTAATAAGGCTGAAATAATCCTCTGTTGCTCGATTGGGTATCAACACGGAAAGGGGATTGTAAAGCAATAGAGCAAAGGATACTCCCAATCCAAGAACTATTAATCCCCACTTTCTTTCTCGATTAAGTTCATTTGTTACACGCGACAGGCCTATCACCCCTAGAAGAATAATCCATGTAGCCATTGGAATGAATACGTTGTTATTGCCTCCTGGATCAAGCGCAGCGCATATGCCACTCAATATTGCTACTGGCAACATCACATGCCAATAATCAAGATGTTTGAATGCCCACTTATTATTCGTAATTTTGAAGATAAGACTCGCTACTCCTGCGAAGCCAAGCACGGCGAAATAGCGAATAGAATAATAAGCAGGGCGCAGAATTGTGGATCGCATTTCAAAGTCGACCCAGTTTCTTGGAAGCTGAAACGTATATACATGAAACCATGGTCCGAATAATCGTGGAGCTAAGTAGAGATAAAAAATAGGTATTACGAGAAGGAATACAACAAATCCAAAAAACCTCGCTTTTGATTTATCTTTCCACATCAGGACCAAGAGAGTTGCAATTGAAAATACTATTGCAGATTGTTTAAACCAGAAAGCGATCGACGAAATTAGGATGCCTAAAATAGCTAATCGGATTGTTCCATCTTGTCGCTCAAGATGTAAGTGTACGAGATATCCTCCCAATATGATGAAAAGAACAAGCATTGAATCTGAATGAGCGTTGTCTAAGTAGGTATCCATCGCTCTATAGGACGCAGAGTATAGCCCCACCCCCATGATGCCCCACCAAACAGACTCGGTCTGAGAGCGAATTATCTTATAGACCAGAACAATGATGCCGAAGAGCCCAATTGTGGAAACTACCCTGAGCGCTGGGAGACCGATCCCAAACACCTTAGTAAATGGAATTGAAATATAATAGAAAAGGGGATTGTACGCTAAGGGTATAAAGTTTGGCGAAGGTTTTACATAGATTGCCGCTCCATTCGCAGCCCTTATAACGTGTTGGAGAACTGATAGTTCCATTGCCTCTAGATTTAGGGGAAAGTTAACGTGGTTGAGTGCAATAATTACTAATATTACAAGTTGAATTCCCCCATATCCGGCAAAAGCGAGTTGAATAGCATTAATTTTTGCTTTTTCCTCCCTCCAATTCCCTAGAGCGAATACTAGAGCCCAAAATGCCGAGAACGCAATAAACACTAATTGAAGTATCAATAATTTTGACATAGTGTTAACCAGTTACACAAAAAGGCAGCCTCTGATTCCTCGGGATTTCCGGGGATATAAAAAGAACGATGCGAGGGTTGTTCCTCATCCGTTCCTCAACACGTTAGAGCATACACGTACGAGATGGAGCTCAGAAATTACAAACCAAGTCGATTGATCACATTAAAGGTATTGATAACATATCAGCCATACGCATTCGGAGTACTCGAAAATCTTAAGATGGTGAGAATCATCAGACAAACCCGGTACTACGACTAACAAGGTCCGACCAATTAGCTAATATGGATTCATGTCATGTGGAACTCTTATATAAGCTCCAATAAATATCATCAAAAATATATGGGATACTCAGAGAACCTATGGTTGCCTTAAGAATTGAACCGAATGGAATGATTCGAGGACCGGATTGCCATTTATATTTCAATAGGGAGATCGCATGATCTAGTCCAATAACCTTGTGGGGTCGCCCTGATGATATTTCTATATAACCGTACTCCGCGATAAGATCCCTTAAACTACTTTTCGAAAACCAATGGACGACACTGGGGGGGGTATATTCATGCCAGGAGGCGCCTAAAAAACGCGAAAATACACTATTTCTATCCCATGTCTCGATAAGCCAATACCCCCCTGGGCGTGTGAGCTGCACTGCTGAGCTGAGAGCTTTATGAATATCAACAAAATGAGGAACAACCTGAATCATAGTTAGAAGGTCAAACTTAACGTCACTCTGAAAATCCTCGAGTGTTCCAGTCTCAATGTCCAACCCAAGCTCTTCCCTGCCATATCTCGACATAGTGGCATTAGGCTCGATACCTTTCCCATTCCAACCGTTTGCTGAAAATCCGCGAAGGATGAACCCAGCCGCAGAACCGATATCCAGAATCCTTCCGGGTTTTGTAAATCGGCTCATAATGCGTGCGTACTGTTCACCTATTCTAACCAATATTTGTGATTCGCGTAAATAATCTGGATATCCCGCTCCCCCACCCGAAAAATAGTCATCACTATAGACACGCTGCGTGTGATTCTCGATTTCGTCAATTTCGGCAAAACGGTGCTGGCAGTGATCACATTCTCGGATCCAGATCTCATATTTCATGAAGAGTGGATTCGAGGCTGATTGACAAAGAGGACAATTCATAAAATACTTTGTCCCTTCCTACTTCCCTCAGTGAAATTCAAGGTTAATATGTTTTTTGTACTCCTGTATCAAACTTTGCCTCAACAATCTGAGTGCCTGTTCGTTCTTCAACCAATTGAGCATGTTCTCCAAGAGTCCCAATCCTATATCTAGAGCTGACCATACGGATCATTTGCTGGACGACTTCAATTTTCCAGGATGAGGGGAGAGCCATTGCCGGGAAGAACGAGAGTTCGGGCACTTGCTCTTTATCCATAAAATCAAGCGGGTGAAGCAGCAGGGATGGTTCGTGACGATAAAGACTTGTTAACAAGAGTGCCAGACGGAAATACATTAAACCCAAAGGCGGGGAGATTGATGATAAATATAATACGTAGCTCGAATGAATAGGGACTCGGAACACTGGCATAGTAGTAACCGGGATCTCGATTATCGTATTCTCCCCCTCTTTACTTCGAGATCGAATGTAATGAGGACGGAGTGGTCTAAATCCTTCTCGAAACGTCCCAAACAGCTTGCTCCGTTGTGCTTTTTCCTCCTCGGTTAACCTTGTTGATGCGAAGTAATACAGGCGAGCTAAAGGCCCAATGAAAGTAGGAAGAGTTGAGGCATCATAGAGATAACCTCGGCGAGACAATACACGAATAGTGGCCTCAGAGATGCTGTATCCCGGACCACGAAATCCGCGAATTTTTTGATCTGTAAATCGGCTGATAGCATTCTCTGCAGAGGAAAGATCCTCATTAATTTCATCTTCTGAATAACGATGCAGCCAGGGTTCGTGCTTGAACGAGTGGTTTCCGATTTCGTGTCCCGCATCAACAATCGACTGCAACGCTGCATAGTTCTTCTCCAAAGCAGCGTCCTGCCCCACTAGGAAGAAGGTTATTTTGAGATCCAGATCGGTCAGAAAACTCAGGATGGCTGGAACAACTTGATCGAGGTATGTAGGGAACGTCTCCCATCCGGGATCACCGTGTGTCTTCATGTACGACCATTGGTTATCGAGGTCAAGCGATATGCTGGCAAATGGCTTTGAAGTCTTCATCATACTCCTTCAATAGGGTGTGGATGACGAATTTGGCAGGATCAATCAAGAAAAAAGGCTGCGAGAATTTCAGACTTTGAATTGCGATGCGCCCATTACGGAGTTTTGCATTGCTCTGGACTTGGAAACTATGATCCACAAAACAGTTTGCTATAACCGAGTTAGGGGAGATTCGATGCATTGAGTCGATATAAACCGCATGTGGTGAAGTCGACCAGGTAGAGCACCCCATCATTGGCCTCAGTAAGATCAAGCGGGTTGAGGAACCCGCTGGCAAAGATCTCGGTACGGGCAGATATTCGCCATCCTCCATCCGCTCCAATTCGATCCGGGCAATCTCACCCCGATTGAAGAGCGCTACGAAAACATTGCCGTGATAGTCGACGATGAAAGCTTGCCCCTTATAGGGGATAAATCCATCGGTAGAGGTATGCACCTGGAAAACTACAACTAGAGGCTGAGATGCGCTTCCGGGGGGTGGATAGTTGAACTAATGAGGAAATCCGTAATCCTGGCTTTCGAGGATGAGGTTGTACTCATCTCCGGGTGTAATTTCCAATCCGTGGGCATTACATACCTAAACTGTTACGAGCGATTAATGCAAGAATCCTCTACAACTCAAAACCTTGGCTTGACGCGAAAGCTTGAATGCGGTGACTCATAAAACTACGGAGGTATTGGCCTCTCGAATCTTCTCCGGAGATTGTTCCAGAATCAAGTCACAGACGTTTTGTGCGTGGGTCGATACCGATTCGCCGTTAGTAAGTTGAGGGTAAATTTGCGCCGTCGTCGCAAGATAAAGCCCGGCCACCGGTGTGTTAATGGCAGGTGTGTTCCTCGCCTCATAGATACTTCGAATGGGCTCGACATACCGCTCTCTGTGGATCAAACAGTAGCGAATCCACTCTGCCTGAAATTCGGGGAACATTTGCCGCAAGTGCCCCATCCAGCGCTCGCGAATGGTGTCATCATCCAGCAGGAACCACTCGCTATGCTGGGAAACATACTTGGGAAGGTAAACCAGGTGATGCCCACCGACATATACTGGATCGATATAGGAAGTCGTCTCGATGATGCCGGTAAAGGGTCGCGAATCATCGGTAATGTACATCGTCCAATAATCCGATAAGGGACGATCCATCACAAGCAGCATGGTCAGGATTCCGAGGTACTCGATCTTCTCCAATACCTTCCGATATTCGGAATCTGCATCGGGGATTAAACGCAGGAAGATTGGCGTCTGCGGTGTCGCGGCGATCGCATCGAACGGAATTCCTTGTCCGCCTACGCGTATTCCCCATGCAATGCCATTGTGAATCATGATCTCTTCAACCGGCGTGTTGAGATGAATCTTCCCTCCCGCCGCTCGTATACGATCTACCATCGCCTCAAGCAGAGTCTGGTAACCTCCAATTAAGTGACCTGCCATTTCCTTTTGCTGGGCACCGGTGCGGGTGGATTTCATTCTCACCAGGCGGGACCAGATATAGGTGGCCGGCAGAGAATCAAAAGAGCCATCGAACTTAGCTCTTAGCATCGGGCGCCATATATTCTCATAAGCTGATCTGCCGCCCCAGCGGATCAGCCAGCTCTCAACACTTTCCCTCTCAAGTCGCTCCCAATCGCGAATGGATTGTGCTTTCAGGATCGTTAAACCCAGGCGAAAGCGATCCACCCACCCTAAGACAGGAAACCGGGCGAAGTCAAGAATGCTGTTCATAGAGTGGAGTTCGCCCCGGTGGTAGAAACCCATTTGTGTCTCACGAAACCGGAGTTGGTCTTCAATACCCAATGCCTCACACAATAACTCAAGATTGATGTCGCTTGAAAGGATGGCGTGGTAGAAACGATCCACGGGAGTACCATCGGGGAGAACGATCGAGCCCGCAAGCCCGCCTAGCGTTGCGGAAGCCTCAAAGATCTCGACATGAGCTCCCTTTTGGGATAGCAAATATCCAAGGGTGACTCCGAGGATGCCTCCCCCAACAATCCCAACCTTCGTTTGCACTCCTTCAGGATCTTTCATGGACTGGTGACTATTCTCCTTCTGAAGCGTTCTCATCCAGCAGGCAGGTCTTGACTCCACTGGTTAAGCAAGCCTGCGATCGTTTCAGCCGCATTGCCTTCACCAAAGATCGCTGGATGCTCATCCGGAATTGTGACCATCTCCCATGCTTCAAGCACCGTTTCTCGCTCTACACCCACCAGCTGGTTCCAACCGGTCTCAACGGTTTTGAGCCATTCCGTCTCATCACGCAAGGTTAAGCATGGAACGCGATGAAAATATGCCTCTCGCTGCACACCACCCGAATCTGTCGCGATCAGGCGCGCATTTCGCTCCAACTCAAGCATATCGAGATATCCGACCGGATCAATAAGCCTTACATCCGATGACAAGCTTCGGTCCAATTTTGAAATCGCGAGGCGTGTACGCGGATGGACCGGGAAGACGATAACCTCTCCAAGTTCAACCAGGATATCAAGAATAGCCCCAAGGCGAACCGGGTCATCGATATTGCCCGTGCGATGGATCGTCACCAGCGAATACCTCTTCGGGCTAAGTTCGAGGGTTTCGAGAACCTTCGATCTACTCATCGCTACCGGTGACATCTTTAAGAAGGCATCGTACATCACATCGCCCGTCCAATGCACATTGTCGTGGATTCCCTCCGCAGCGAGGTGTTTTACCGCCCGCTTACTGGCACAGTAATGCAGGCTCGCGAGGTGGTCGGTAGTGATTCGGTTAATCTCCTCCGGCATTTCACGGTTGAAGCTTCGTTCACCCGCTTCGACATGAGCCACGGGGATCTGTAACTTCGCTGCTACGAGCGCTCCTCCGAGTGTCGAGTTGGTATCACCCCGGACGATCACCAGATCAGGGCATTCGGTTACCAGGATTTCTTCAAAGCGCACGAGAATCTCAGCGGTCTGTTTCGCATGCGAACCCGATCCAACTCCCAGGTTGTACGCTGGTTCAGGGAGATCTAGCTCCTCGAAGAACAGCCTCGACATTTTATAGTCGTAATGCTGACCTGTGTGGACCAGGATCTCCTGGTGGCTATTACCAAGAGCGACGCTCAACGGCCACACCTGGATAAATTCGGGGCGTGCGCCTACGATAGATACGATTTTCATCTTTATGGAGTACCAGAAATAGTCTCGCTAACCACGTGAAACAAGAAGCACGCCAACGGCAATGGTTGCCGTACCGAGCAGGCGCAGAAGGGAGATATTCTCATCAAATAGGCGCCAGGATACGACGAGCATCAGGATATAGCTTAGACTCGCGAAGGGATAGGCGTAGCTAAGATCTACGCGTGAGAGCGCCACCAGCCAAAAGACGGTGGAACATACATAGACGAACAGCCCTCCAACGACATAAGGACTGGTCGCCATCTTTAGAAGGGTCGTGAAAATATCAGAAACTGATAGCGTGAGTGGGCCCAATGTGTTCATACCGTGTTTCAAGAGTAGCTGGCCAATTGCACCACCGAGCACACTGATCAGAATATAAACGACAGCAATATCCATGGTTACTTTTCTCCCCGATCGAAATCGCAATTTCATACGAGAGGTTCTTCCTTTTTCAAGTGAAACAACGAATGAATGCCAAGGCGATGCGCCAAGATCTTTAATTGAAAAATCAGGTGGGAACGGACTGTTTGCAAGATCTTGGCTTTCGACGTTCCAAACTGGCGCACCCGCAATACCGTAGGATATTCCATAATGTGGAACCCCAGAAGACGGGCTTTAACCAGGATTTCAGTGCCTGCCAGGTAATCATTGGCCGAAAACTCCAAGCTCTTAAAAACTTCACGGCGATACGCTCTAAATAGTGAGGTGTATGTATAGATGTTCCAATCGACAAGCAAGCGGTAGAGAAAAGACGAACCACGACTGAGGATCAGCCGATATGGGGGAACACCCTCTACACTCCCGCTGGGATGGTAAGGTGATGCGCTAACGATCGCGACATCATCTCCCATCTTTGCGAGCAAAGCTGGGATCTCCGAGAAAGAATAGGTTCCATCGCTATCGGTAGTCACCAGAATATCACCATGAGAAGCCTGAATCCCTGTCCGAATCGCAGCACCCAAACCTTCGTTGTGTGTATGACGGCATAAAAAGATCTTCGGACTACCCGCATCTGAATCTCCGAAGACGTTGTGGAGTGCTTCCCAGGTCCCGTCCGAGCTCCCATCATCTATGAATACGATTTCCACCTGATATTCATTCAGGAGTGAACGGATCCCATCTTGGAGCTGATCCCACAGGTTTTTGATGTTTTCTTCTTCGTTATAACAGGGGATTAATATGGACAGACGCACGCGGGGTTGCTCGTTAGGCATTCGCCCTCATCCCTTCATAACGGCTTCGGACTTTGGCGGAATTTCAGAGGAGGCGATCGGGATATCGATAATCCCCTCGATG
>DAOUDJ010000117.1:0-77963 GCA_034430795.1 Anaerolineales bacterium
AATGGCGCACTGCATCTCAGAGCCGGATCAGGGTCAAGCGGACGCTATTAATAAAGGGTTTCAACTTGCTCAGGGGGAAATCGTCGCCTGGCTGAACTCCGATGATGTCTACATGCCTGGGGTTGTGGCAGAAGCCGTAAATGCATTGAAAGAAAATCCAGATGCAGGGATGGTGTACGCCGATGGGCTGATGGTTGATGCTGACCTCGTATTGTTGGATCGTCATTATTACCAGTCACTCAGCATTGTGGACCTTCTTTCTTTTGAGGTGCTGCTTCAACCGACCGTATTCATGCGCAGAGCAGCACTTGAAGAAGTGGGCTGGTTGAACGATGATTATCATTTGATCTTAGACCATGAGCTTTGGGTCCGTATCGCCAGCCGCTACCCATTAGTTCATATTAAAGGTTTTTGGGCTCTTGAGCGAACGCACGCTGAGGCCAAGACAATTTCCCAGGCGAAAGGGTTTGTTGAAGAAGCTCAGCGGTTGGTAGCATGGGCTGGTCAGACGGAGGAACTTGGAGATTTAGTCCATAGAGAGCGCAGGCGGATCAAGGCTGGTTTGCATGTCTTTGCTGGGCGCCGCCTGATCGATTCCGGCGAGTACAGACGTGCATTTCGGTATCTGATGCAAGCCGCGACAGAGCATCCTCCAACTGTGATGAAGTACTGGTATAAGGTGGTCCAGGCTGGACTGAGCGCAATTGGTCTTTCAGGTGTATTCGAATGGTATCGGACTATACGCCGCAGGATAACCTATGGCACGCAGCGCGTTGAGCCGTTATGATAAGCCAAGTTCAGTATTGAACTCAGCCGAACGAACCATGCCGGCCAATTCCATGCGGGCAGCAAGAATCGAAACTCATTATTCGAGGCGACATTGAAAACCGACAAACCATTGGTTACTATCGTAACTCCTTCCTTCAATCAGGGATTGTATCTTGAGGAAACCATCAAATCGGTCCTGACCCAGGATTATCCAAACTTGGAATACATCATCATCGATGGCGGCTCAACGGATGGAAGCGTTGAAATCATTAAACGTTATGATGATCGCATTGATTACTGGGTGTCTGAACCCGATCTTGGACAAACCGATGCGATTAATAAAGGTTTCGCCCACGCCAAGGGGGAAATCCTTGCATGGCTGAATTCTGATGACACCTATCGTCCCGGGGCGATACAGGAGGCAGTCGAGTACCTTAATGATCATCCTGAATTGGGAATGGTCTATGGACATGCTTTCTATATTGATGAAGAGGGTAAAAGCATTGCCCAATTTCCCACGGACAAAACTGATTATCATAAGTTGCGGCGAGGAAACTCGACGATCCCGCAGCAAGCTGCGTTCTTCCGATCTTCTCTCTGGAAGATGGTCGGACCGCTGGACCCTTCGTTCTACTACGCCATGGACTATGACCTTTGGGTCCGCATATCTAGTGTCTCTCCGATCGATTACTATCCACGACTCTGGGCCAACTTCCGGCTGCAGAACTCATCAAAATCGATGCAGGAGGCGCATCGTTGCTGGCCAGAGATTATCCGCATCCATTTCCGGGAGGGAGGTAGCGTGTTCTCGATCCTGTATATGAAGTATCTTCTGCGTCGAGTCCTTGAACCGATTATGCCAGTGCGGATGACGCTCTGGAAATGGAAGTTTGCAATAGAGAACAGATTGAAGCGGACTTCCTAGCGGATGAAGAATGCTACATATCGATCCTGGAAACTCTCCTTCAACTTCGCGGGATGAATATGTCTGGAATTGGATTATCGTATGAAATACTATTCGTGTATGTTTCCATAGCGCGAAACGGCAAATTTCGCAATTAGGATGAGTGAATTGCTAAAAGAAGACATTGATATCGCCGCTATACTCCGTAAGGCAGTTACCGCGTGGTATGTAGTTCTTCTCACTGGTTTAGTGGGCGCGGTTATCGGGTGGCTGATTACATTCGCAAGACCACCGGTATATCAGGCATCAGTGTTTATTGAGTACGCTGTCGACTATTCACGCACTGCTCATATGGATGACATTACCGTCCACCAAGCCTACGAGCAAGTCCGAAGGATGTTGCTCGCTGATGAGACACTCCAGGCTACGCTGGATGCCGCCAACGAGAGGGTCGGAGAGGAATTAATCTTCACGAATGCTGCAGCCCTCCGATCTCAGATACAACTTTCACGTTACCCGGGGGGGTTCGAACTCATCGTGTACGATCAAGATCCGGAGCAGTCCGCAGCTTTTGTGAACGCATGGGCTGAGATTGCGTTGGAAGAGACGGAGAAGGCGATCGGACACGCAATCCGAGCAGCAGAACTTCAATCAAAGATATATAAAGGCGGGTGTAAATTATCACCAGACCCTGGAAACTCGGAGAGGGTGGTCTGGTTGTGCGTCTCGGGGCATCCAGATATCGACCCTGATGAGCTGGCCGATGATTTGCTCCGTGAAATTCAACAAACACGCGGCATCCTTCCGATCTTCACTTTCTCACTGCTTCAGGAAGCTCAGGTTCCCACAGATCCAATTGCCTGGAGTCGAGGCACCATCGTCCTGGCCAGTGCGATGGCCGGTCTGTTGCTTGGGTTCATTGGGGTTAATCTTTTCAAGAGTGAAAAATAGGATTATCTCCATCCCGAGTTTTCCTTCTCAACTTGGTTTGCTTGTTGAGGATTATCCATCGGTTGGACTGCTTTTTCAGATGGGGCAAACCAGGGACTTTCATGAGGATTGATCCAGATCTATCGCATGTGTAGGTGTGGTTTGCATTATTGATCGAGGCTGGTTAGCATCAGCTCATTCAAACGCATTCAAAGCAGGGTAGATTGATTTGAAAACTTCTCTTTCTCGATGGAGTGAATTGAGACAGAAAACCTCCTGGTACCTCTGGCTGCTGCTGTTGGTCACGATTCCGGTAACGAGTTCCCCGCTTATCGCGCGGTTCTCCGGAGGGGAGACGCCGGTCAGCCCGCTCTCGATTTACCCCTTATTAGGGTTGCTGCTCCTATGGTTTGTCCCTTACCTTTTGCGAGGGGGTAAATTGTCGGCGATTTCGTGGCCTTTGCTTGCCTTCTTTCTTTTCGCGCTTCTCTCTGCAGTAATTGCAATAATGCTCCCTATCCTACCCTTTAAAGGGCAGACACCAATTACACGCGGGATCCGAGCGCTCCTGACGCTCACGATTGGAATCGGCTTTTATCTATCCGCTTCAGTCTTGCCGAGCACCGAGCGCAAGGTCATCTGGAGCATCAGAGCGCTATATTTCGGACTCTTCCTGATGTTGATCTGGTCAACGGTGCAAGCATGGTTGGTATTAGATGGCTCAGAGCGAGTTCCATTGGTAGTAACTCAAATCCATCACCTATTCTCTGTTAGGGATCCTTTTCCAGACCGAGTGACGGGTATGTCCTTTGAACCATCTTGGCTCGGTGGACAATTAACTGTCCTTTATCTTCCATTGCTTTTCGCCAGCGTAGTTCAAAAACGCTCTGTTTTTACATCGAAGCGTATATTTTTAACCATTGAGCTGGCACTCTTTTCATGGACAATCTTTATCCTTCTCTTAACACAATCACGGATCAGCTTTCTGGCTTTACTGGTGGTAGTCGGGGCCGCATTCCTTTTTGTGGGCCCGCGTTTCTCTGAAAGGATGCAAGTGTGGGTAGGCAACAGGAGTCGTTTGGACACTCGCCTCCTTCAGAAGCTCATTCCATTACTTACACTAATTGTTTTGCTGGGCAGCATAGCTGCGGTTGCGCTCGGGTTTGGGTGGATGATGGGTCAAGTGGATGAAAGAATGCAGAACTTTCTTTCTATCCCTGCGAGGATTACCGAGATCCATTACTTCTTTCCAAATGAAGAAGTTTATGAAGCTGCTAATCGCCTCGCTTTCGCGGAGCGAACCGTTTATTGGACGACTGCCTTTCGAACCTTCGGTGAACACCCAATCCTGGGAGTTGGACCGGGTAATGCGGGGTTTTACTTTGAAAGCAACTTACCAGCTTATGGACGAAGCCTCACCGAGATCCAGAACGTCCTCAACCTTCAGCAATACGGTTTCCCAAACCCTAAAAATTTCTGGGTACGCCTTTTAGCTGAGAATGGGATCTTAGGGTTCTTATGTTTCACGATCTGGATTAGTTTAATTGGAATTGCCTCAGGATTTCTTTGGAGAAAAGGAAGTGGATATTCCCGGCTTGTAGGTCTCGCAGGATTGATCGGTATAATCACGTTCTTTGTGGAGGGATTCAGCCTGGATACCTATGCTCTTCCTCATAATTGGATCTTGTTTGGCTTTGCGACATCCGGAATTTTATGGGGAAACCAGCTATCCTCTAATATGGACATCCATTAACAAGCCAAGGTCAGCATCGTTCTGATCTTGCTGGATAATGAGAAATTATAGAGATTACAGCTCCAATATGGATTATGATTCGATCATCAATAATCCAGGCGAGAAAACAATAAATGGTTATTAACCTTTCAAATGTCTTCATCGTCATTCTTACTGCGACGATCACCGCGATTGTTGCAGGTCCAATGATGATTCGCTTGGCTCTGCGAATTCATTTGATCGATATACCCGGCACTGCGGCTCATAAGAGACATCAAGTGGAGACCCCTATCGCAGGTGGTTTAGTCATATTGGTTACACTGATAATCACACTGGGGATTCTCCGAAGGCATTTCTCAAACGAAGTAAGCGGAATACTCTTGGGCACCTCGGTAATGATGCTATGGGGCTTGGTTGATGACCGCTTCAACATCCGAGTTTCTCATAAGATTTTCGGCCAAGTACTTGCTGCGCTCATCGTTGTTGGCTTCGGTGTGCAAGTGCACATCACGAAAATTGACTGGCTTGATCTCTTGATAACACTCTTATGGTTTATCGGGTTAACCAACGCGTTTAATTTTGTGGATAGTATGGATGGGCTTGCAGTGGGCTTAGCGGGAATTGCATCGGCTTTCTTTATGCTGGTAACAATCGATTCCGCTCAACCAGAGTTGGCATTTCTGTCCGCTGCATTCCTGGGGACGATGATTGGTTGCTTTTTCTACAACGCCCCTCCAGCGCGCATGTTCTTGGGGGATTCAGGATCACTCACGTTGGGGTTCGCCTTGGCTGCGATAGGTATTATTTACACTCCTGCGCAAGCTGGACTGCCGCAAGGGGTTTCATGGTTTATCCCGATCCTCGTTCTTGGTGTACCGATTTTTGATATGGTGTTGGTGGTTTTATCACGCATTCGGCATCACAGACCGATCTATCTTGCCGGCACGGACCATGTCTATCATCGCCTAGAGCGACTAGGGTTTACCCAAAATCGAGCCGTCGCGGCTATGCAAATCGCGGCAATTTTATTGAGCCTGGTTGCCTTTATTTCGTTAACTACGAACGTTCTTATTGCGAATCTCATCTTCGGAGGAATCGTCCTGTTGGCACTCTTTGCCCTTCTTTACTTGGAAAAGAGGATACAGTTCGAATAACGTGTTTAGCGGTATGATGGATCGATATGGTGACGCAACTATAGGTGTATTTGAGGCATTGAATTCGCCAAGCCCACTGTTGCTACAATTGCCAAGTGGGACGCCGATCGAAGTTCAACAAAGGGCTATTAAGGAAAAGAGCTCAAGATGAGACCTGTTTAGAATTAATCTGGCAAGAAGATACAGGAGTATCTCCAAATGTATAGAAGGTCAAGGCATAAACGAAATGAATGACCTACAAGAACCTGGACAGTCGTCATTGAGAAGGTACGTTTATTGGGTGTTTCAAGTCCTTTTCGTAATTGTCGTAATCGTTCAATCTCGGAATTTAGCGTATGACTATGTGATACGCAAAAGCAAGGTAGTTTGGGATTTAAAGGGTTTCTCGGCAATAGAGCGGTCGGCCATACTTGCCAAAGGTTTGGAATTTGCTGAATACATGTCATTTCTCAGAGAGACAGTTCCCGAGAATGCAAAAGTAGTCATGCCGCCGCATGAGCCAGTTCAGCCTTTATCGAACAGGGGCTTTGCAGAGTACTTTCTTATGCCGAGGACGATAATAAACTGTGGGAGTGATGAAGTTAGAGAATGTGTCCTTCGAATGACGGGTGAGCATTCTTATATTGTAACCGCTTGGAAATTTCCTCCGAAGGATGCAGCTGAATCTGTGAAGAAGTTTATTCCCTTCAGGAATGAATTAGGTGTATATGCGCCGAAGTAAAAGGTTTTCGAGGAGCGTAAAGAAGTGATTGGAGCAATTGTCATTGATGTAGCTGTAGTCTTGGCTATTTGTACTCTCGGTGCTTTGATCTCGTTTCTAGTGATAAACAATCCATCTCGTCTCGAATTGTTGAGCCTGAGCTTTCCTCTTGGAGCTGGTGCTTTCACGTGGATCCTTTTCATACTCGGATGGATAGGTATTCCCTTCCGTCTGGAAATCGTGTTCTTTGTATGGTTATTATTATTCTGCATTTTAGCCTTTCTTGTCTGGCGAGGCAAAAAAGGGGGTCATTTAAAAAATATCTCAGAGAATTCCTCATATATGAGGCAGACTACGGGGCTGGAAAAAGCCTTCGTCGCCATTTTGTTGATCGTGTTTTTCACCTCAATATATATATCAATTGGTCGATCTTATTCAGCATACGATGCTGTCGCGATGTGGGCTCCTAAGGGGTACGGAATTGCTTTAGAAGAATCCTTGTGGGGCGCGAGCTGGGGGAACCATGGATTTTCTTATCCCTTGAACATGCATTTCCTCATCGGATTATTCAAGCTTGCCTCAGGGGATATTCTCCCTGGGTCAAAGGTTATCTTCCCATTATTTTTTATTTCATTAATCGCAGGAATTGTTGCATTTCTAACCAAACGCGGAGTTGATCCGAGGATAACTGCGCTCTCAGCAGTGATTCTTGCCACAGTCCCAATTATTTTTCAACATTCAACAATTGGATATGCAAATCTTCCTATGGGGGTTTATCTCGTTCTTGGTGTTCTCTGGGGAATAGAGGGCATTTATCGTGAGAATACTTCAAGCCAAGTGTTGGGCGGTCTGCTTCTTGGCTTCACAGCATGGACGATCGTGGAAGGTGGGTTATTTGTATTTGTAGCGGCATCAGCAATTGTTTGTGCAAAAATAATATCGAGAAGGGGGAGAATTTACTTTATCCATGGGCTGCTACCAATTATTGTTATCGGAGGAAGTTGGCTATTTTTTTATAAGCTCTATGCTGCATCCGGCAGCTCTGCCATGGGTGCCGCCAGACTCCTGTTTGATTCAATACTCCAAGGCCAATGGGATTTTCCGGCGATACGCTTGATCCTTGGCTATGCCCGAAGGAATATCTTTGATCCCCACACCTGGGGTTTTATCTATCCCTTGGGCTTTTTTATCACCCTGCTAGGATGGAAGCATTTGCTTCCGAAGAAAAATCACTACGTGTTCTCTATTTTTCTTGTAATGATCAGTACTGGCTTACTTGCTCTAGGCTTGATCTACTTGCGTTCATTTGTAATTCCGGGTCTTTATGATCTATTGAAGCGCGGTTTCCCCCGTAGTTTCATTAGCCCATCAATATTTTTCTTTCTAGTAGCTGTATTAATCGGGGGAAACTTGATACCGGATTTTTCCAAGAATGCTTTTGACGAAGCTGATAAATAATGGATTGTACGTGTTCTTGTATTCGTTATAAGAACACGGTAGGTCAATATGGTACAAAGAAGTAGATGGTGCTTATCAAGGGTTCATATGCCTTTAGGTTGTCGAATTGTCTATGGATTTCTTAGATGTGCTCTGTTCGATTAAATCCAGGTGAGCAGGTGTTTGTAATCTGAGACACGTGAAGGATGATAGTCTATGACGAAACTCATCATTCAAATCCCATGCTATAACGAAGCGGACACATTGCCGGTGACGGTGAGAGATCTGCCACGATCTATTGATGGCATTGATGTTATTGAGATTTTAATCATCGATGATGGTAGCACCGATGGAACCATTGATGTCGCACGGGAACTGGGTGTGGACCACATTATCCGCCTTACGAAAAATCAAGGGCTTGCGGTCGCATTTGCACGCGGTCTTGAAGCGAGTCTCCAGATGGGCGCGGATGTAATTGTTAATACAGATGGGGACAATCAATACCGCGGGAAGTGCATTACGGATCTAGTCCGACCGATCCTGGAAAATGGGGCCGATATTGTTGTAGGCGACCGACAGGTTGCGACAATCCCACATTTTTCACGGGTGAAGAAGTGGCTTCAGAAGATTGGCAGCCAGGTTGTGCGCTGGAGCTCTGGCACTGATGTTCCAGATGCGACAAGTGGTTTCCGGGCTATATCTCGCGAAGCTGCAATGCGCTTGGTTATATACTCGAATTACACATACACACTCGAAACCATTATTCAAGCTGGTAAGATGGGGATGAGTGTCACCTCAGTACCTGTCGAGACCAACGAAAAACTGAGGGAATCGCGATTGATTAGAAGCATCCCCTCCTATGTTGCACAATCAGCGATCACGATTCTTCGAATCTTCCTCATGTATGAGGCGCTCAGGTCGTTCCTGATATTGGGGGCTGTTCCTCTCGCTGGCGGATTTCTGCTCCTTCTACGATTTGGATATTTCTACATTATTGGACAGGGACAAGGGCACGTACAATCCTTAATTATCTCATCAATCCTGATACTTATAGCTTTCCTCATTTTCCTGTTAGGCTTCCTCGCCGACCTGATCGCAAGGAATCGAAGGATAAACGAGGAGATTGTCTATCGCATGCGGAAGATAGATAGTGCACAGGTTGATTCGGAAACTCGCTAATGTGAAATTTTCAGAGTTGGTTTAAAATTGTTTGGTCATATATATGATCCTTTGCTCCGGTGTGGGATCTATCAGTAATTTACACTTTTTCTTTATCAGGTTTTCCTCGCCCCTGTATCGCTGACCTTTATCGCACCAATACGTGCGTGTGGTTATAATCATCCCCGTCACTTGCACGGAATCTAAATTTCTTTTGTTCGATGGCTGCGCATCCTGTTCTAAACTGTTGTTGAACCGTGTTCTGTTAGGCTAGGGTTTGGAGATTCGGTGAACAGACTCAAATCACCACCTGCTTGTAAGACGGCCAACGGAGATGCGGGGAGCGATAACCTGGTGGTATATATGGCTCAAGAGAATTAATGATGCAAACATTATTTACGGTATCAATGACGCCTGGAATGAGGGTGTCCCGATGAACAATTTCCCTTTCTTTATCGTGGGTTGTGGCAGGAGCGGAACGACGCTCCTGCGCACATTGTTGATCCGTCACCCGGAAATTGCTATACCGCTCGAGTCGCTCTTCATCATTGATTACTTGAGAGTGCAGGATAGGCATGAGCTGAAATACCTGAATTCCCTTGTAATTAGGGAACCGGAGCTCGAAGAGTGGGGCATTTCGGTGTCGGCTGAGGATCTTCTGGATAGTGATTCCGTTCCTAGAATGATCTCGAGGCTGCACGAGATCTACGCAGAATCGAAAGGGAAAGCACGCTGGGGGCAGAAAACACCCAGGTTTGTTCGGCACCTTGATCTTCTAAGGGAAAATTTTCCAAGCTCGAAAGTAATCCATATGGTTCGTGATCCGCGCGCGGTCGTTAGTTCACTGATCCAATCAAATGTCCACCAAAGTAACGCCTATCATGGTTCACACAGGTGGAAGATGGATGTAAGAGCGGGTTTGACTTACGAATTGACGCATAGCAGCCGTGTATTACGCGTTTTCTACGAGGATCTCGTTAAGGATCCAGAAGAAGTATTGAAGGCGATATCTGAATTCCTTGAATTGGATCCTTCGGGCATGATGATAAGCGGTGAAAAGAAATCGCAGGAGTACTCGGTTTTTTATGAAAATATTCATGCGAACATCGAACGATCTCCTACACCTGCGTTCGTCGATAAATGGAAACAGCATTTATCGCCAGAGGAAGTGAATATTGTTGAGGGGATTTGTGGAGAGCTGATGGGGGATCTGGGGTACGAATGTTCATCCACGAGCGATTCCCCGCCAGCTTTTTCTTCACGCAAAGCGCGATCTCAACGGGTCAAGGGTATTTTGAAACAAATGGGCAGGTACTTAAGGTATCGCAGGTCCTATTTGTTCCACCTGATCTGGAGGAAGTGGAAACTCGGATTGCTTAAGGACTTTCTGTGGACCGTCAATTACTAAAGCGGCTGTCAAAAGGACTTCAATTCGTTTTTACCTTTGTTGTAGTGTATGCAGTGGGTAAATTCATCTATAACCAATGGCAGGAGATCAGTCGTATT
Source organism: Anaerolineales bacterium (assembly GCA_034430795.1). Classification (GTDB taxonomy): domain Bacteria; phylum Chloroflexota; class Anaerolineae; order Anaerolineales; family E44-bin32; genus E44-bin32. The sequence continues at coordinate 10,290 of DAOUDJ010000117.1, forward strand.
GAATTTACCTTGGTCCCATTATTGTTCATATTCGCAATAGCGGTTTTGCTTCTCTTTTATTTGCTATACGTTTTCTCTTGGGTTCGCCTTATCGGATGGTTTAATGAGAGTCCTCCCGATTTTTCAGCGATAAGGTTGGCCAGGATCTTTTTTGTATCCTTGATCACTCGTTATCTTCCTGCGGGCAAGATTGTGAATGTTGGTAGTCGGATCGAACTCTTTAAGCGAGAAGGCGGTCGAAGGTTGATCGCTGCGAAAAGTATCATCGTTGAGCAGTTTTATCTTATCGGGGGAGTTTTGGTGTTTGCGTGGATCACGATCCTTTTCATGCCAGATATTCATCTCCCGCAAGAAATCATTCCTTATCGGATTCTGATACTCCTGGGGGGTGGTGCGCTCCTGGTTGTTTTAATTAATGCAGACTTTTTCTATACGAAGATCGTAGAAAAAATCAACATCGAGAGTATGCGCGAGTTGGACATAAGTATTACCTGGCTTCAACGGTTGGAGTTGTTATTCCGCTATTTGGTCATCAATTTTTTTCAGGGTTCAGCTGCCTTCTTATTCTTAACCTCCGTTTACCATGATTCGGTTATGAGCCCTGATTTATTTCTTTATACTGCCGCGGCCTATCCGGTGAGTAGATTCATTGGACAGATGGTTGTGTTTATCCCTGGTGGCATCGGTGTTCGCGAAGGGTTGTTCGCGCTCGCTTTAAGCCCTTATTTCCCTGTCCCCGCTGTCCTGCTTGCTGGCGCGGTAATGCGGCTTTCCTCTGTTCTGTTAGAGAGCTTAATCATCCTGGCTACGTATCTTGTTGACCGAAGTGAAAGAGTTTGGGAATCGCATTCTGGATAAAGGCTGATGTTATGAAGAGCTTGATAATTCGGCCCAGCATCTTTTCATCCGAATCCATTATGGAACTGCGGGTGATTATAAGGTAACTAACATGATTATCGGATTTATGAGTTGGATTTTAAATCTTACTTTCACTCTGGCGGCCACATATTTAGTGTCTCGCCGAATGCGATCGGGACGAGTGATTATCGACTTGATCAATTATGTGTTCCTTTGGATATTTTTCGTTACGCTTCAACTGTTGCTTATGGGTTTGGCCGGGTTTCTAGCTGCCGGACCCATAGGGCTGCTTTCCGTCATCGGATTAATAACCATTTTTACCCTTTCATCTTTACGGAAAGAACTCCTCCTGATTCGAGAGGATCTTGATCGATTTCGAGACCACCTTGGTTGTTGGTGGCGGGAATTACCGAGGTGGGTTAAAAACATCACCATTGGTTTCCTGATCGTAACAGTCGTTAGGGTTATCTTTCTCACCTGGGCATTGCCTCCATTCGTCTGGGACTCGCTGACTTATCATCTAACGAATGTCGCTCAATGGATCCAGGATGGACGAATTGCTGTCTTCAGCACGCCGGTCCAGCGCATATTCACAGCTGCCAATTATGAAGTCCTCGCCTCGTGGTTCGGTGTTTTTATTCATCATGATGTGATCATAGAGTTGTCCGGACTCCCTGCATATCTCCTTGCCGGTCTTTCTGTCTATGCTATTGGGCGCAGCCTGGAAATCCCCGCTTGGGCTTCTTGGGTTGCCGTGATTGGCTATCTGTCCACTCCAGCCCTAACGTTAGCTACTACCGGGACGAAGAATGACCCCATGATAGCAGGAATTTACCTCATGTCCTTCGCGCTGGTCATCCATATATCACAAAGGGCATTAAAACCTCAGTTAAAAATGGATTTTGGACCTTTGGTTGTACTAGTAATCGCGTTGCTCTATGCTGTTGGGACAAAGGCATACATCATTCATCTAATCCCAGGGTTAATGCTTACCGCCGTTGTGATTTCTTTCCTTGCGGGAGACGGTTGGTTATGGCTCCGAGTTCCGGGAAGGGCATTTTCTGAGCTTCGTCGACGAGGCCCTACAGTCGCCAGCCTGACAGGAGTGCTCCTTGCCGGAGCAATCTTCCTGGGCTCCTATTGGTACATCCGCAACTGGGCTCTAATGGGAAATCCCTTTTACCCTTACGGTGTTGAAATCGGTAACCGTGTGGTGTTAGAGGCTCAAAAGAGTAGTATGCGGCTTGGGGCCGAGAACTTCCTGGAAAATCTCAGGCTGTTTTCTCAAAAAGTCGGCGATAAGCAATACAGGATCACACCGGACTTGACGGACACTACCGGTTGGGGTTGGACCGCATATGGCTTGGGTATTCCAGCAGCTTTCTGGGCAATGATCCGCCGACAACGATACCGCATTCTCTCTGGCGGCTTCCTGCTGTCTTTCTTGGGTCTAATGTTATCAAGCCCGACAAGTCCGTGGAATATGCGCTATGCGATCTGGTTCCCGGCGATTCTCTCTCTGGCTTTAGGGTCTGTATTTTCTTGGATGGGGGAGGCTCCCTCGGCAGTTCGCAGGTTGGTGCGAGGTATGTTTATGCTTACGCTCAGCCTGGATCTCCTCATGGTGATGAATTACAACCTGGTAACGCTAAGCGATTTTGGACGGATGCTATCCCTCCCCACATTGGAGCGACATTCAGCTCTGCTCCATGTTCATGTGCCAGAGGAGTATGAGAGTGTAATCAAATATGTTCCAGCAGACAGAGTTTTAGGCTACAACGTACATGAGAATGGGTTTGTGTATCCTCTATATCGCGCTGATTTCAACCAGGAGATCGTTTATATACCCATCGAACCTTCGGATACATGCGAGCAGATTGCACTGACGATGGAGTTAAGTGGGACACGTTACCTTCTCGTGGCACCGGAGCATACTAGCGATTTGATCATCTCTAAACTACGGAGTTGTGCAAGTTCTGAGTCGGTTCTACGAGAAAGATCGGGAGGGTTGTATGTTATCAAACAATAAGAGGAGGCTTCTCGAAGCGTATTTCGTGCTGCTGGGTATGATGGTGATGACGATCTGGTACGCCTGGCCGCAGTTGGTCTATTCTTTGTTTATCGTCTATGACATCATCCGGACTTATTTTCCGCAGTTCTTGCCTGCGATCAGCGTAATTACCCCGAGACTTTAAACAAGGAAAAGGGATTACCTTTATGTTTCCAGGGTGAAAGCGATGGATTTCTCAACAATAGTTGTTACTGATAAGTGGATTCTATGATTAAGGCACACATCAGCTTCGTGCCGGAAGATTGCCCGAATCATCTTGGATGCTATGCTACGACAATGGTTCTACTGTCAGGATGGCGACCTCCAAGTCCAATCTGGGAAGCGGCTTGTGAAGAAATCTCGCTTTAATTTACCCAAGCGCCTGCGTGTTTTTATCCCAACCGGATTTGAATAGACGGTAGGCGGATATAGAGGCTCGTCTTCGGATTGAGCTAACAAGGTGATGTATAGCTTGAGGATGGGAGAGCGGAAACTTCCATGAGCCTTAGACCAGAGGATTCGAAATCCTGCCTGCCGGACAATTGCCTTTAGGGTTGATATCGCAAATGCGTAGAGATGGGAGAGTTCGAGGCTTTCGTGCTCGATTAAATTGGGCACTTCGAGCAGCAGGTAGCCACCCGGCCGCATCTTGGACTCCCGCAAAGAGCGAAGCGTGTGAACAGGGTCTTCAACGTGTTCAATCACGTGCAGCATCGAGATCAAATCGAATGGGTCCTCATCCGCTTCCGCAAGAGTTTCAAGCGATGGATATATTTTTAATCCCAGAGATTGACTGAAGCGCCGATATGAATCCCCGGGCTCAACCCCAACGCTAGCGCATTCGTACTGTTCATGGAAGCGCTGTAGAAGCGCGCCGCTTGAACTTCCAACGTCGAGGTGACGGGTAACAGCAGACAGGTGCGGTTGCACCACAACAAGAACTGCCCTCGCCCGGGCATCCTGCATCAGAAGGTCTTTCTCGATGGGATTTTCCGTCTCCTGGCGCTGGATGCGATACTCGTGTGCATAGAATCGTTCTAGTTCAACCTCATCCATGCGAGGGGATTGGTAGACTAATCCACAACGACTGCAAATATGGAAAGCAATGATCTGACCATCCTCTTCAATTGTTTCGAAGGGGCGTTTTTTAGCAGAACTGCATAGGGGACACTCAGCCACATCTTTCATAGGAGTCGCTTCATATTAGTAATAGGCATGGTTAACGCAGCGTATATAAAAATCCGAAGGAACATACCACCTCTATGCAAATGTCAATGATGCTCGACAACCAGCTTCGACTTTAAATATGATTAGGTTTATTAATGGAGCTCAGCATCGACCAATTATACGAGTATATCCACATGGTGTAACTATTCATATAAATTCAAGTTCTTGCAATGGTCGGTTTTCCGACTTCAGAGGTCGTACGGCATGGTGGAGTTACTGCCTGAGCGGCTGTGCCTCCCTTTCGGCCGACACGCATTAATATGCGTAATAATGTTGGGGGACCATTATATCGAAATCCTTGTAAATATTTCGGTGGAAGAGAGTGAAGAGCGTGATGATAAAGGAATAAATCACAAGGTGAGAAGCGTTGAGATCAAGGTTTCATCGGGATTGACGATCCTTATGAGACGCCTGATAATGCTGGGATTGTATTGAAATCTGCCAGATATACGGCTGATGATAACGTGAGAAGAATCGATATTTTCGGGCTGGATTTAGCGATATGGTATATGGCTGTGTTATACAGCATGGTTATGGATTAATCTATCCTGTAAAAGGAGAGTTAGATGTATGACGAGATAGAAATCGCATTTGCTGATGCACCGCGTTTACTCAGGTATAAGTTAGATGATGTCTTCGGTGTTGAATTTAGTCTCAAGGGTTTTGATTATCCATGGATACTACAATCGCGTAAGTGGAAGAATTCTGACAAGGTATTAGACGTAGGAGCAGGGTATTCAATGTTGCCTGCCCACATAGCTGATAATTATGGGTGTGAAGTTTGGGCATTAGATGATTTTGGAGAGTCAAGTGATGAGCAGTTTTGGAAGCGAAATAAAGAGCCTAACGAGCACATTGCAAAATACCCCCAAATCAAATATGTCCTCGAACGACTTGGAAACGTTGATCAGTCAAGCCTCCCAATAAATTATTTCGATTGTATATACAGTGCATCTACTCTTGAACATGTTCCTCCATCAATGGCTTTACAAGTATGGAGCCATATGGATAAGCTTCTCAAACCGGGTGGGGTAATGTTACATGCGGTGGATTTGAAGTTACCCTCTCACAGAGGTTTAATTTCATTGTTGAAGGCAACGTTGATTGATGTCTTCGGAATTCTAGTTCCGAAATCCTATATGACTGCGAACTTATACTATACCCCAAGCGCTTACCTATCAATTGTAAGTAGTGCCATTGATACTCACATATCTACTCGAAAATGGCGCGTCGGATTTCTAAGAATGGTGTTAGATCCCGAGATTGTTTTCGAGCCTCTGGATTGGGCATATAATCGAATTGTAAAGGACGATCTGACAGAGATCCCATTCCTTAGAGTTACCTCCCTATTAATTCATATTAAGAAAGTTGTGTAGTCTTGTTCGAAGATTAAATCAGTCACACTCACCCTAAATGAGGGTTCAATATGTCGACTTCTTATTGTAGGATTTAGATGCGTATAGCAACAAACCAAACCGTGTGAAAAGCAGCCGAAAGGCTAAGAAAGCTCAGCTTTTGGGGCAAGTATCCACGTATTCCATTCGATTGACCACCGAGACTGATGAAAGACAACAAAAACTCTGGATCACATCAGAGCTTCGATCATTTTAAGTACTCCTAGGATATTAATCGCTTTTTAAATGTTATGCGAAAGAAACGAGAGGCTAATCTCGGTACAGGTTTTTGGTATTCCTTTCATCAAGACAATACCCTGGTCCATGCTAAATTTGATGGGTCAAGAGGGGTGTGACGTAATTTGTAAACTCATTTGTATGATGTGGATGCTTGGATTGTCGGCGATGGACCGAACCCCGGCGCCTCAACTCAAATCCGTTAGGCGGCCAACCATACAATTAAGTTGTTGAAAAATTTTTGTTTACACGGGGTCAGCCTCATATCCCGCCCGATATTCATGAGAAGTTGGGTGGTCAAGCGCAAGAGGTGTAAGCACCCTCGCTGAGTCCCCTATTGTGCGGATCTTCACTGGTGCGCAGGGTGAGCAATATGGCTATCGTGATGGTTGGATCGAAGATGGCGTCTTCTTATCTATAGGAGAATTTCAATCTGGCCGGTGCAGGCGCCGGGGCGGTGGGCGCTTATTTCGGCGGACCGATCGCCGATATAAGCTGTTTCATGCTACCGATGGCCATTTACGGTGGGGTGATGCTGCTTTCAATCTTCGCTCTGGCAGGGGTGACACCACAGGCTTTCATCAGAAGAACCCGATCATCGGGTACAATCTCTCTCGAGATAAATACTCATTGAGAGATCAAACCCTCCCGTGCGGGATGGTCATTGAACTTTCTCGGAGGGAGTGGTTCAAGTCAGAGTATGGGGAAACGGCTCATAACTTACCAAACCTTATAAGACTTGTCTATAACGAATATTGATGCCCCCAATTAAACGTCTATGAAGGAAGCACTTCCTTTTTTGGTGACCAACCACTCACTACCTCGAAGAAGAATGCACAAATCTGAAATTAAATATTTGCCAATCCATATTCTTTTTTTCTCCTGCTTCCCATCGTTGGCTTTGCTTGTCAACAACTTCAGGGAAGCAGAACCGTCAAATGTCCTTCGGCCTCTTGGTGTCTCCGTTCTGATCGCTATTGCATCGCTTCTCGTTGTTCAATGGTTGGTGAAAGATTGGAGGAAAGCTGGCTTATGTGTTGCTTGGGCTCTAGTGCTCTTCTTCTCATACGGACATATATACCAGGTGAGCAAGGGCACCTACATCTTTGGATTCTTGATCATCCGGCATAGATTCTTGTTAAGTGTCTGGGCGATTCTGTTCACCTTGGGGACACTTTACATTCTCAAAAGAATGGATCACTTTAAGGAGTTAACCCTCCTATTAAATGTTCTAAGCTTTGTTCTCTTGTTTATCCAGATCGGTCAAATTGGGATCTATGAAATACAAAGCGGGATCTCCTACCGTCAGGCTCAATCCGCCGCGCCAGCTACCCTCCTAGCGCCTGACGCTCCAGACAATTTGCCCGATGTTTACCTCATCATCTTAGACATGTATGGTCGCGAGGATGCCTTATTGGCTCATTACAACTACGACAATCATGAGTTCGTATCTCAACTTGAGGCGTTGGGTTTCTATGTCGCAAAATGCGGGCGCTCAAATTATACGAATACCATATTGTCGCTCCCGTCACAATTGAATATGGATTACATCGCTAATCTACTTGACGATATTGACCACGAGAAGTTGGCGTACTTGTTTAAAAACAGTGTTGCGCAGAAGGCATTTGAAGAAATTGGATACACATCAATCGCGTTTGACACGGGTGCCGGCTGGGCGAATCTGGACAAATCTGACATATTCATCGATAGGCCTCCGGAAATCCTCGGTCGGTCACTAGATGAATTCGAGGAGCTCTTTCTTAAGACAACTCTTGCGCGACCATTGCTAGACTATGCCGTAAGCCTTGATACAGCAGGCTTCATCTTTTTCGAGACTGGCGTCGAAATGAAAGCCCAACGCATCAGGATCGTACTTGACCATCTTATGTTGCTTCCTGAAATGGAAGGGCCAAAGTTCGTTTACGCACATATCTTGGCTCCACACCCACCACATGTCTTCAATCCCGATGGTAGTGTTAATTTACGCGCTGAGACCATTGATGGCCAAGTTGGCCTGCCCATTCAACTTGATTACCTCAACCCCCGGATACTCGAGCTTGTTAAGAACATAATCGAGCATTCCAGCACCGATCCAATCATTATTCTTGAGGGAGACCATGGATTCGGTAATCTACAACGCACGTCAATCCTAAATGCGATCTATATGCCAGGCGATGGCCAGAAGAACCTTTATCCAAGCATATCGCTCGTCAATACCTTCCGAGTCATCTTTAACACCTACTTCGGCACACATCTTTCATTGCTCAAGGACCTTAGCTACAAACAATTGAATGACGGCTCCTTAGAGTATGCTCCTCATGATGAATGGAACCCTAGCTGCAAACCGTAATTTTTAAAGCGCACACCTGAAGGTAATCGATGTTGGCTTCTCCATCGGCGGGGTTATGCTGCTCTCGATCTTCGCTCTGGAGAGGGTGAAACCGAAGGCCTTCGCGGGAGCCACCTGAGCCACTGGTACAAGGCTCTCCAGAACATTTTAGGAGAGAAGAACAATGGACTCTTTAAAAAATAAATCTGCTGGTCCAACTTTCGGGCGACTCGCTCGGCGCGATCACCGATCAGCTCGGCATCGATGAAGACATCGCCCAGGAGGCGATCGATCTGGCATTGCCGCTCTTGATCGGCAGCCTGAATCGCAATAGCTCCAGCGCCGACGGCGACGTGACTGAGAAATGATCAACCTCGGCGGCAGCCCGCATCAGCAGATCTTTCTCGATAGGGTTTTCGCTCTCCTGCCGTTGAATGCGATACTCGCGTGTATAGAATTGTTCCAGTTCTTCCTCATCCATGCGAGGGGATTGGTAGCCTAACCCACAGCGACGGCAAATGAGGAACTTCAATTGCTGGCCAGCGTCATGAATGTCTTTGAAGAAAACCTCTTTAGGGCTTTCACAAAGTGGACAGCTTGAGATTTCTTCCATACATGGATTCTAATTCATTTGATTGATGTTTCTCACTTCTCCTTAAAACCAGGCAATATGCATTTATAATCTACTATTTGAAACCCAGTTTCCGTGTACACTTGATTAGTTGATTTACAAATACATAATTTAGAGAATGAGAGGCATCCGCAACAGTGAGTAAAGATAAACTAGTAGCACCCTACGGCGGTGATCTGATTAACTTGATCGAGCCAGAAGAAAAACAGGATGAATTAAAAGCCTATGCGAGTACGCTTCCCTCGATCCAGATAACAGCTCGAACAGAAAATGACCTGGAGCTTCTTGCTCCGGGAGGATTTTCTCCCTTGGAACGCTTCATGGGTGAAGAGAGCCACAAGCGTGTCTTGGATGAGATGAGGCTAACAGACGGGTCGATTTTCCCGATTCCAATAACGTTACCTGTAACGAAAAATGACCCTATAGAAATTGGCGGCGATATCGCTCTAAGGAACTCGAAAAACGAACTTCTAGCGGTGATGACCGTGGAAGAGGCTTACCCTTGGGACCGGGATGAGGTTGCCACCAAAGTCTTCGGCACAACTGACTTACGGCACCCTCTAGTCGCGGAGATGCACCGCTGGGGGGAAGTAAACATCTCGGGGAAACTGCGCGTTCTCCAATTGCCCAAACATTTTGATTTCAAGGATTTGCGCCTAACACCCGCAGAAACTCGGGAAGCGTTGCGTTCCATAGGTCGTGAGAATGTTGTGGCGTTTCAGACCCGCAACCCACTGCACCGAGTTCACGAGGAACTCACAAAGCGGGCGATCGAAAAAGTAGATGGAGTGCTCCTGCTCCACCCGGTCGTGGGTATGACCAAGCCGGGTGATGTGGATCATTTCACCCGTGTACGCACATATCGAACGTTGGCCTCGCAATACTATGATCGGGATAGGATCCTTCTTGCCCTGCTACCGCTGGCGATGCGTTTAGCAGGTCCCCGAGAGGCTTTGTGGCACGCTATCATCCGGCGCAACTACGGCGCCAATCACATTATCGTCGGTCGTGACCACGCCGGCCCAGGGGTGGATTCCAAGGGCAAACCGTTTTACGGACCCTACGACGCCCAGGAGCTGGTTGCGAAGTACGAGGACGAAATAGGCGTGAAGATGATCCCCTTTAAGATGCTGGTCTACCTCCCGGAGGAAGATCGCTATGAAGAAATCAACAAGGTACCGGAGGGTGTGGAAACGAGTTCCATATCCGGCACAGAAGTGCGTGAGGACTATCTCAGCTACGGTCGCATTCTCCCCGATTGGTTTACCCGTCCGGAGGTAGCTCAAATCTTGGCTGAGAGCTATCCGCCTCGCCATATGCAGGGCGTGTGCGCCTGGTTCACAGGCTTGAGTGGCGCCGGAAAATCAACTATTGCGTCGGTGCTCACGGTAATGCTTCAGGAGTACGGTCGGCAAGTGACGGTGCTGGACGGCGATGTTGTGCGCACACATCTCTCTAAGGGCTTGGGGTTCAGTAAAGAGGGACGCGACACAAACATCCGGCGTATTGGCTATGTCGCCTCGGAGATCGTTCGCCATGGCGGTGTCGCAATTTGCGCTGCGGTCAGCCCGTACCGGGCAACACGCAACGATGTGCGCAACATGGTTGGGGGAGATCATTACGTGGAGGTCTTCGTGGATACACCGCTGGAAGTGTGCGAGCAGCGGGACGTGAAAGGTCTCTACGCCAAAGCCCGCAGCGGTGAGATCAAAGGTTTCACTGGTATTGATGACCCATATGAAGCGCCCAATAATGCGGAGATCGTATTGGATACTGTAAATCATACCCCGGAGGAAAATGCCCATCGGATTGTCGAATACCTGGCGCAGAAGGGATTAATTCGCCCTGTCTGACACCGCAGGATTTGCCTTCCTTCAATTCGCCGATGGATACTATAGGCGACGGTAGCCTAATTTAGCTTCATCCTGTTGAATAATAAACTAATCCGTCTCGCTCTGGACTGAAGCGCAGGCGGTGAGAGCGAGAGGATATAAATGAAGTTCCTCAGGCTTAACACGGGGAAGCCGCGATGATTGTGCTCAGTGTGGGGATGCAGAAAGCAGGGACGGCGTGGTATTTCAATATCACGAATGATCTGCTTCAAGCGGCTGGTCATCAAGATATCCGTGAATTGAGGCACCGGTATCGCCTTCAACGTTTTATGACCGAGAGGAATTGTAATATCGGTCGACCCAGATTGTTGAAATTACTCATTGTGAGCCTTCCGCACTGGTTGGGGAACTCTTACGTTATAAAAACGCATGAAGGACCTACACAGGCATTACTTGGGTTAATTGACCGGGGTGTGGTCAAAGTCACGTATATGTACCGCGATCCACGGGATGTTGCTTTATCGGCTTTCGAGCATGGGGAGAAGATCCGCCGGAGTGGGTCTGTGTCGAAAACCGGATTCGATCGTTTGACGACCATGGAGGAAGCAATCGAATTCGCGAGCGGTCTTTTACCCGTGTGGCGGAACTGGGCGGTAAGTGGGCGGGCACTCCTTGTCAGGTACGAGGATATGCGCCAAAATCCTTATCGCGAGGGGGATCGGCTAGCTAAACACTTGAGTATCGATGTCCCGCAGGAAATTCTTCGATCGATTATTGAGCAGTATGAAATAAAGAATGGTTCGACCGAGTCACTCCCTCACCCCTTGCATTTCAACAAAGGTATAACTGGGCGCTGGAAAGAGATGATGACCGATGAGCAAGTTGAACTTTGTCGAACCCTTTATGGGGATTCCATCGGTAAGATGGGCTACGAGGAATGACGCCTAGCCTGATTAAGATTATTCAGTTACCCATCTACGGTTAATGAATTGGGTTCCTCATGCTGTAGAATCTTATAAGGGATATTCATGCTCACACTGCTTCCAATATTTGCGTTATTGTTTTTTGCCATAGTCCTCTTGGGAAAATCACAGCTGGGAGATGTGAAGTACCTGCCCTGGCAGGGGGTCTTTCTTGTCTCAGTCTCGATTTGGGGCGCTTATTTAATCCTTCTCACAGAAGGCTTGAGTCTCTTTAAAGGGCTCTCACGTTGGCCGATTGCCGCAGGCTGGTCGCTCGCGCTAATAGCGATCTTGGCGATGGGCATACGCTCTGGATATCTCCGGCGCGGTTTTTCTGCAATGCTTCATGGTTTCCGCTCCTTAAGCTGGTTCGAGATTGGTTTGCTCAGCGTGATGGGGATTCTGGTTTTGATGCTCTTCGCAGTCGCAGTGGTTACGCCAACTAACAATGTCGATGCGATGGACTACCATATGCCGCGTGTTTTGCAGTGGGCTCAGAATCGAACGCTGGAACACTTCCCGGCCATGCATGCGAGCCAGAACCTGAGACCGTATTGGGCGGAAGCCGCGATCCTGCATTTGCGTGTGTTATGGGGTAATGATCAACCGGCCGGCCTGGTGCAGTGGTCTATCATGCTCGCCTCTTTGATTGCTACGAGTGGGATTGCCGCTTTGTTCGGTGGGGATCGTAAAGCTCAGTGGCTTACGGCGGTGCTCACTTTCAGCATCCCGATAGGACTGCTGCAAGCGACGACGACTCAGAATGACTATGTATCGGCTTTCTGGGTGGTCTGTTTGGCGTATTTTGTCCTCCTGAGTAGAAAGCGTGATCTGTCCTATTTGGAGTTCTTGGGTTTCGGTCTTACGGTAGGTTTGGGCATGTTGACCAAAGGCACTTTCTTCCCCTTCGCCGGTCCGCTGATACTGTGGTTCTTCCTTGGGCGATTGCAGGATAAGCGCTGGAAACAGGGGGCTGCGGAGGGGCTCGTTTTGCTGTTCTTAATTGTTGCTACGAATGGACTTTTCTGGTCGCGCAATATACAGTCGACCGGTGGGTTATACGGTTCGGATAATCCCCTAGACAGAATTTTACGACTGCTGCCAAGTCATTCGGAAGTATTTGACGAGAGCCCATTTGCGAACGATGTCATCGGGATAAGCAAAGGGGCAGATCAATTAGAGCTCGAGGCGAGCGGCAATTCCCCCATTCGAACTTTGGGGTTGTCGCTACCAATCAACTTGGAACTATCACAGGAAAGATCCGCAGATCCGCGCCTGGTCCAATTAGCTCGCATGGTGGCGATGAACTTTGTCAGCCCTTTTTCAGCTTTCAACCAGGCTTATTTCAAGGTCTTACGGTTGCAGCCGGAACTTTTTCCGGAGCACTGGGTGCGTAACCTTGAAGCAGCGGCCTGGAACCATGAGGATACGGCTGGAAGTCCCGTCCAAATGGTCTTAGTACTGCTTTCGATGGGTATTGGAGGTTATAGAGCCATTCGTGGTCAATTCCGGTACGGGTTGATCTACTCCTTAATCTTGGCGGCATCATTCATTCTGGTCTCTCTTGTTAGCTCTGGGGGTGATATTTTCGGGATTCGCTATCAATTGGGTTTCTTCCTCCTGGGTGCCCCTCTCGTCGGGGTGCTATTCTCTCGTTGGAACCGACTCTGGCTTGTCATGATCATAAGTATGATGCTCTATTCGGTCCCTTATATCCTGATAAGCAATATGCGACCTGTGATCGGCCATACCCCTTGGCCAACTCGAGTGGAAAGTGTCTTCACTGCGGAGAAGGAAGATCTCCTCTTCGCCATTAATCTGGAAGTACACGATGAATATAAACAAATTGCCCAAAGGATTTCTGCGGGAGAGTGCAAGAAGGTTGGACTGTCGTTCAATCAACGAAATCTTGAGTATCAGTTATGGTACTTGTTGGATGCTCCCCAGAGCGGCATCGTAATCCAGCACCTGGTTTCGATGTCAGATTTCGATCGGTTTAAGGATCCCGATTTTGCACCATGTGCAGTAGTTTGTACGAATTGTGATTCATTACCCGAAAAATATAAATTTCCAAAATCATATGACTATGGGTCGATCCGTCTATTTCTGATTGGTGATGGCTAATATAATCATTGATGTTTGAGATTGAAATCTTCAAGCGTTCTCCATGGTAAAGAGGCATCTGAGATCGAGCGATGACCCTATCGAATATCGTATTTGAAGTGTTTATTCTTTAATCCAATGGTGAAACTCCTATTGGACTCTCTGCCCAAACACTGGAAGCGACGGTGCCTGTGGTGGCAGTTGCAGGGGCTTTGACAGATAGCTGGTCAGCCCTTGTTCCATATTTGCGGCTCAGAAGCGTTGGCTTAAATAAATTGTTCATTTTGAAGTTCTAACGAAGGATTCACTCAATAATAATGGGTGAAATTCCTTGAAGGAAGAGGCAACGAGCGAATACAAGTCCAATGGCAGGCATTATTGTTGCTAAGAGCGATTTGGTCTTAAATGAACATCAACAGATCATCAGCTTGGTGGTGACTAATTGTGACAGAAACGAATGAGCTGTGTATTCCTGAAAATTCAATTGAGATTAAACCACTGTGCCGCACTGATAAATCCAAAACGTATGATCCAGTGGATAGCTTATGATTCTTGATCCCTAGCCTAAGTTTGGCTTTGCTGATAATCTCAAACGATGCATATGATCAATGATACATTCTCACTTGAACCCGAAGACCTAAATTATTTACTATTCAGTAGCGAGGACACCTTCCGATGGCTAGAAGAATTCGCTTCTGCAATCATGCCGAGGCGAGGAGTTCTGATCCGAATCCTATCTTTTTTTAGGCGAGGTCTTTTGGGTTTAAAGGATCGCCATCAATCCAGGATCAGGCCAGGACACGTGGGCAAGCGCTTATATTTCATAAGTACACGAAACCAGATCGAGGCCCTTGCTCCGCTCTTTACGAAAGATTCTCAATCACTCTTAGTTGGCATAGGGGAAGATGTTCAACTGAGATTTCCTAATGAATTTAGAGCACATTTACTATCGCTACTTTTTCTTCCGATTGTAGTATTAAGGTTTATAGGTGCACGGGGATACAGGCGAGAGGCCTATGCCTATTCATTCGATCGTATCTGGCTTGCTTATGGGTATTATATGGCTGCGCGCCTAGGCCTACGCCAATTGGTCCCGAAGTGCGTGATTCTTGCAAATGATCACACGTTTGAACATCGCACAATACGATTGGCGGCCATTGCTGAAAAGATCCCTACTATCTACTTGCAGCATGCTTCCGTTACAGCTCATTTTCCTCCACTTGAATTCGACTTTGCCTTTTTACAGGGACGTCAATCCATGAAGATATACGAGGCAATTGGACCCTCAAGTACGCGTGTTTATCTCCTGGGATCGCCAAAATATGACACTTACCATCGGCAGATCAATGAGAAATTGGAAGCAGAAAGGTTCGGAATTTGCCTAAATCTATTGGATCATATCGATCAAGTAGAAGAGTTGTGTGTGCACATCCTTACACGGTTCCCCGAGCTCTCAATAGTCATACGCCCGCATCCAGCTGATGAGCGTAAGGACCTATGGTGCGAAATTGCTGAGAAATTCCAGATTGAAAGATCAGATTCATCCGAAGTTACAAGCTATGAATTTCTAGCGGATGTGGACGCGATCATCGCAGGTAATTCAAACATCCTTCTTGAAGCAGTCCTCATGAATGTCTACCCCATGTTTTACCCATTCGAGCACCAAAAGCGAATGAGACCATATAACTTCATCGAGGAAGGATTAGTGGATTGTTTTTCGACAACAGATGCCATCTGCGATGAGATCGAGAGGCTGATGAATTCCAAGCCGACTGTCCGCATGAGAGCAGCATCTTATGAGAGCGTTCTAGGATCTCAAAATGAAGGAAAGTCTTCTGACCTCGCGATCGACCTACTGGAGAGGATCACAACTGCTCCGTTCATCCAGCCTGAAATCTGGAAACCGATTACTGACAGCAATCTAACTGCATTCACACCATATTCAGGATAGATTATGCGGCTACGTGAACTGGCAATCAGGGTGTTAAAGAATCCATATTTACTGTTCACGGGCAACCGCTATTTCGGTTTCTTTATTCAGTTCATTCGGGGGATCTTAGTCGCCAAATTTCTTGGCCCGGAATTGTTCGGAATATGGGGATTCCTGTCTTTGATGAACCACTATCTCGTCTATGCAAACCTCGGCCTTGAGAGCGCAGTAAACGTAGAACTCGCAACTACCGATGATGTTGAATCAAGCCATACGAAAAACACGATTGCCCCAGCTTTAAGCATCACTACACTCATTGGGGTGGTTCTTGTCATGGCCGGGACGTGGATCCAATTCGGCGATGTGCAGATCTTTGATAAATATGAATTCAGCCGGTATGCATTCTTGTTGTCCATAAGCGTGGCATTTTTCAACGTCCAGCAAATCTTGATCAATGTTTATCGTGTACGAGGAGAGTTTCTCAGGATAGCAATTGTCGATCTTCTTAGAGCCGCATTGCCATTGGCTGCGGTGTTCCTTTTTCCCCATGAGTTCCTCATTCAAGGATTGCTTCTATCCATGGTGACCTCTGGTGTTATCGGCACTGTGGTCCTTCTTTTTCGCTCTCCATTTCCACTTGCCTGGTCATCTCAAAAATGGGGAAAGATGCTAGGGATAGGTCTCCCCCTGATGGTTTACAGTCTAAGCTTTTATCTAATTCAAATGGCTGCGCATACTATTGTGGGTTATTACTATTCGGTCAAGACGATGGGACTCTTTTCTCTTGCCGTCTCGATAACCAATGCTTTCATGCTTGGTATAAACACCATCGTTTGGGTAGCCCTTCCTGAAATGATTTCGAGATTGCGAGAGGGGATAGAGCCGGCAATTGCTAGAAGTTTGATTGAGGAAATTAATAGGATCTATGGAAGCCTGGTCTTCTTGTTCGTTTTCGCGATTGGCTGCTCACTGCCGATTTTCTTCGTTATTCTTCCGCAATATGAACCCGCTCATGCAATCCTATTAATTTTGCTCCTATCTAAGGCTGTCCTGCTTGCATCATTCGGATTCAACGCGTTCTCGTTGGCCAGAAAGGAGCAGGTTAGAATGGCCACGAACAGCTTCGTATCTTTTACCACAGTCGTGATCTTATCATTTCTGGTGGTGTTTTTTAAACTAGATTCGGTTTGGATAGCATTGGCCATATTCCTCGGCTCAATCTTGTTTACCTATCTGCAGGGGAGGGTCACATCGGAACTTATTGGAGAAACAGTCTCGTCTACCTCCTATTTCTTTCAGGCGATTCCACTATCAACACTGCTTATCTCAATATTCGCTTTAGCAGTCACGTTGTTTGGAAATCCCTTCGTAGGAGCATTAATTGGGTTTTTACTATACATTATTCTCAGTCGGGAGCGGTTAGCCCATGTCGTTAGATATGCAAAAGAGAAGCTTTCGATAAGCTCCTGATTCATGGCAAGGGTTGAGCCGCGATCCCACAACCCGGCAGTCGGTAACTCAAGCGCATCCGGCTGTCGAGATTCACACCGATCAGTAGTGTCAGATTTTCCCTTATGACGAAAGCGATACAGACAAGTGCGCGGCTTGAGGGGAAAAGCAAGTCCAGCCATCTGGTTAAAGGCTCAAGGCGAACCAAGTTTGCAGACAGCTTTTTTTGTTATCCCATTGCATATCCATGGTGCGGTCAATCGAACAGCAAAAGAACCGCATGGTACATGATCATCAATGACAGGAAA
Organism: Anaerolineales bacterium; assembly: GCA_034430795.1. Classification (GTDB taxonomy): domain Bacteria; phylum Chloroflexota; class Anaerolineae; order Anaerolineales; family E44-bin32; genus E44-bin32. The sequence continues at coordinate 27,600 of DAOUDJ010000117.1, forward strand.
TAAGCGATTTCATATTTGGGTTTTACGGATCCTGTTCATATTGTTTATCGGGCAGGGGATTCTACTTCTCTCCGGGATCGAGAATCCTTTGAGCTTAAGTGATTCGAAAAGCTACTGGTACACTGCCGGCAAACTTCTCGATACGTGTAGATTTGAAGAAAGGTTCTCTACCGGCAGCACTCCCACATCGTGGCGACCTCCGATGACAAGTATCTTGTTGGCACTCTTCAGGTGGGTCGGCTTTCAGCCAACAGGTGTAGTCTATTTGAACATGGGGCTGGTAATTGTGACGCTACTCGGTATCGCTTATTTCTTGGGAAAGCTAGGGATTGGTCTCACGCTTGCCTTGATCGGAAGCTTGATTTATATCCTCCATCCCGCAGTCAGACAAATGACTTTGGTCATTATGTCGGAAACTTATTTTATGGCTTTCCTGATGGTCGGTTTCGGGATGATCGCACGTGCGGGCAGTGCAAAAAGGAAGCGTGACACTTGTTTATGTATTTTTCTGGGTGGGCTATGCGCGGGAGCGGCTCTCCTGACGCGCACGATACTTATCGCATTCTTTCCTGCGCTGGTATATTCTGTTATTGAATTTACCAAGAATTCCAATTTAGGTAGGAGCAATGTTCAAAGCGCAATGAAAGGCACGCTATTTTTCTTTCTCGGTTTTTGCGTCTTGGTTGGTATTTGGCAGATTCGCAATGCTCGTGTTCATGACAGATTTGTTTTCATTAGCACTAACTCATCTTACAATTTCTATATAGGCACGGTTTTCGGCACCTCAGTCCTCAATGATCCTAATGCGCTCTCGGATCTCCAAGAAATGCGATCCGAGCTTTCAGAAGCTGAAGTGGCTTCTGTGCTCTCTCGTCGAACATTGGATCATATATCTGCGAACCCAGGTATCTTCATTAGAGGAGTTCTTCGCAAGTCCATTTCTTTCTGGTTTGAATCTTACAACTCACTGGGGACAGCAATTCAATTGCTGATCTTGGGTTTTGCGATATTTTCATTTATTCGATCACCTGGTGATGGTATGAATCTCGCCATGGTCCTTACGCTGGTGCTCATTACGCTGGCTCATGCTCTGACATTCCATTCTCCTCGGTTCTTCATTCCAGCGCTGATCCCCGGTGTCACATTGCTCAGTCGTACATTTTCAAATCTTAGGGACCGGGCATCGATTGGCGGATAGATGTCACCGATGATATTCGGAGTCATATATGGATGAGCGTGTAGTCATTATCGACGACCAGATCACCCCTTACCGTATTCCATTATTTCAGAAGCTTGGCCAGCGGATACCTGGACTTCGAGTGCTATACTGCTCGAGGCAATTCCAAGAGAGGAACTGGATCATTCCGAATGATTTGGGATATCAATACCAGATCCTCTCAAGTAAGCATATCCGCTCAACGAAACCTCCCTATGATCAGCCGCGCACGATACTGATCCCCCATGGGCTTCTTCCTGCACTCAGACGCATTAATCCTGATATTGTTGTTGGTTACGCTTTTTCAATCCCCACCTGGATCGCCTTCCTCTATACGCGGCTATTCCGGAAGCGGTTCGTCTCTTGGTCTACGGACACATTGCACACTGAACGTCACTACGGACCCATACAGAGGGCTTCAAGACGCCTGATCATCCCACGTGCTGACGCATGCATTACGCCTAGCCGAAAGGGTGCGGAAAAATTCATTTCATACGGCGCGGATCCTGCCAACGTAAAAGTGGTTGTACAATCACCGGATGTCGATTTCTTCGCGAGGGAGGCTGGTAAAGCTCGCAGGAAAAAAATATATCATCCTTCGAGGACGAGCAGAGAAGGATATTGGATGCTCTATGTAGGATTTTTATCAGAGCATAAGGGTGTAATTCACCTACTAAATGCTTATCGTCATGTAATTAAGTCCAATCCTGATACTTATTTGATCCTTGCGGGTGAGGGTCCGCTTAAAGATGCAATTGAAGAATACATTGAGATGCATGGGCTTGATGATAGAGTCCATTTCGCAGGGTATGTTCAGCAAGAGGAAATGCCCTTACTCTATGCTAGCGCAGATATTTTTATATTCCCTTCCCTCGAAGACACATTTGGTGTTGTTATAGCTGAAGCGGCAGCTTCTGGCTTGCCAATCGTATGTTCGAAATTCGCTGGCGCGGCTAGTGAATACGTTGTTGATGGTGAGAATGGGTTTATAGTAGATCCAAAAGATGAATCCTTGATGGCGGCAAGAGCATCAGAGATTATTCAAAATGAGACAAGAAGGAAAGAGATGGGCCTTGCGAGCGCATCGATTGCTCGCGCTAAAACTGTATCTCATGCTGCTCAGAGCTTTATCGACGCGCTAACTATAGCCTGTAGTGAGAAGCGGTAGAGCGGTCCTGGGCGATCAACCTGAATCTTGGACTTCACAATATCCAGGTATGATTTGAAAGGCCGAATCGAACCTTGTATGAGTCGCCCTTGCACATTCGGTTATAGGTGTGTACACAATATGGATTTTCAGCGCATTCTGAATACCAGCGGCTTGATTATATTCGAATGGGATATCTCGCGAATGATCCCAATATCATTTCTTCCAGAATCAACTTTCCCTGTCAGAGGGAAGGCGTGAAGGAGTCGCGGACTTGATCGACTGCGGAAGGAAAAACGTCCTCGGCGTAAAAGTGAACGCAATCGATTACGAGGCTGCAGTCTTAATAATTATCTCATCTGCTAAGGCCCGCACAGGTCTCGGTGTTTCAGCGCTAGCTGTTCACGGAATCATGACCGGCGCCACGGACCTTGTTCATCGATACAGACTGAATAACTTGGATCTGATAACCCCCGACGGGCAGCCAGTTCGCTGGGCATTAAACTGGCTGCATAACACTAATCTACCGGACCGTGTCTATGGCCCTCAACTGATGTTAAAAGTCTGCGAGAAAGCTCAGGAGCAATCTCTTCCCATCTACCTTTTTGGCAGCGAGCGTTCTGTATTAAACGCCCTTCAAGTAAACCTCAGAAGGTGGTTCCCTAATTTATCCATCGCTGGTGCCGAGCCTTCCCAATTTCAGCAGGTTACCGAGAAGGAGAAACGTGCGACGGTTGAAAGGATACGCGCCAGCGGAGCTGCCATCGTTTTCGTAGCGTTGGGTTGCCCGAGGCAAGAAGTGTGGGCTTATGAATACCGCGAAGCTTTATCGATGCCCGTAATTGCGGTGGGAGCAGCATTTGATTTCCATGCGGGAACCCTGCGTCAGGCACCCCGAGTGATGCAACGAACTGGACTAGAATGGCTCTTCCGGCTGTTATGTGAGCCGAGGCGGTTATGGCGGCGATACCTCCTTCTAAATCCGCATTTCCTGTGGCTGCTTGTTCTACAGAAGATTGGGGTTAGGTCATTCGATCCCGAGGAAACCACGCCACCCGTCGATGAACTGCGCTACGGTTAAAGTGTCAGCAATTAATAAAAAAAGTAAAGCAACCTTGTCATCCCTTCAGAATTCGAATGACTTACGGGTCTTAGTGACTATAGCCGAGGTAACGCCAAGAACATCGTTTCACGTTACTTATGCAGCTCCAGGTGGTCGGTGGGGATATTTCCACGAGCGAATGAGGTCGATCGAATCTCGCATGACCACGATCATCCTTCATAGCAGTCAATTGTCCATTCTGGATTGACCTGCTATTCTTAATCGTTTGATCGTCTCGTCGATCCAATCAGAAAAACTATGGGACCTCGTCGCATACCACGCCTGAGCTTGCAACTCTTCATCACGGATGTTCTCATCATCCCCGCCGGGGTGGCGGTCGCCTCCTGGCTGCGGTGGGAGCTTCCGCTTGGACAGGACCTTTCCCTCGCGGCGGTCAATCTCCCTTTGCTCGTTTATCTGTTGATCACGTTTTGCTGGTCAATCGCGCTTATGCTCAGTGGAGCCTATGACCATCAGCAGGTATTGCGCTGGTATAACGAAGTATCGAGAGTCGTCGCCGCCGGGCTCTTGGCAACGGTCATTACTGCTGGCGCACTGTATATGACCTACCGTGAATTATCACGCCTTCAATTTATATACATCTTTGTTGTTACCTTGAGCCTCCTCCTTGCACATCGGGCAATCCTTCGTATTTCTTATCGTCTAGTGGGGAAAATTAGACCAGGTAGTCAGGCGAGAGTGATTATCCTGGGGGCGGGGACACTTGGCCGGCGTGTTGCCGAAGTTGTCGTTGAGCATCATCGCTGGGGTTACAGCCTGGTTGGATATCTGGATGATGATAATGAGAAGCAGGGCGAGACTTACGAAGGGGGGAAGGTGCTGGGGAAGATCTACGAGGTGCGGGAGATCGTTGAAAGCCATCTTGTTGATGAGGTGTGGATTGCTCTTCCGGTCTGGGCATTGGATCGTATCAATCTGACCATCGATGAATTGGAGAAGTTACCGATCCGGATAAAAGTTGTACCCGATTACTTCTCGTATGCGATGGTCCAGGCAAAGACGGAGGTATTGAACGGTATTCCAATCATCGGACTTCGTGAGCCGGTGATCGAAGGTCTGCCGCGTCTGATAAAACGTGGTTTCGACCTTGTTGTCGGATCGCTGCTTCTGCTTCTTATCGCTCCACCGATGCTGCTCATCTCTATCGCCATCAAGCTTGATACCCAAGGTCCTTTAATCTTCCGACAAAAGAGGGTCGGCGAGAATGGACGAATATTCGAAATGCTTAAATATCGAACGATGATAGCTGGTGCTGAGTTGCAGCAAGTAGGAGTTAACATCGAGACTGAAGAAGGGGAGTTGATCCACAAACGGGTCGACGATCCGCGGGTGACGCGTGTCGGACGATTTCTGAGGCGCTATAGTTTTGATGAGCTGCCGCAATTGATCAACGTTATTAAAGGTGATATGAGCCTGGTCGGTCCCCGTCCTGAAATGCCCTGGCTGGTCGACCGCTACGAATCATGGCAGCGGAAGCGCTTCGCCGTACCGCAGGGGATCACCGGCTGGTGGCAGATCAACGGCCGCAGTGAAAAGCCGATGCATCTCAATACAGATGACGATCTTTACTATGTGTACAATTACTCCCTCTGGTTGGATATCCAGATCTTACTCCGCACTCCGTTGGCTGTGCTACAGGGCAAAGGCGCATTCTGATCCTCATTTCTTGACCCGTTTTATAGACTCCTTTGGATCGCATTTTAAGGAATGACCCATGGCCAGTCTCGGCTCATCTACTCAGACCGCAGTGGTCATCTTGGGCACTATTGCCTTCATCACTGGCTGGCGGCGGTCTTTGTTGTGTTAACAGGATTGGTATTGTTGAACCTTTCCGGGACTTGAGCATCCGCTGGATGAATGTATCAATGGACCTGTCTCCTGAATGGGTCTTTGCGATCTCAAGCTGGTAGTTTGTGCTCATTACCCCCTACTGGCGGTAGTCGTGATCCGCTGGGTGATCGATTGGATCCGGACGCGAGTAATTCCAAAGATTCATGCCAATGATGTTTTATTCCTCTTTATCTGCGCAAAAGTGGTTCTATCGAATCTATTCTCCCCATACAAAAGAATGGGTTTCACTTCAATGTGCGGATACCTACTTCCCATGGCTGTATTCGCTTAAACTCGGGTGATTTGTCCATTAAGGGATCAAAAACAACCGTTCTTGATTCTCCTCCTTATCATGATTGGAATCATAGTGGCGCTCAACATCTGGCAGGTTTTCGGGTGGGCTGAGGTAGATAATTATGCTCAAGGCTACATGCAGCAGAACGGTGAATTGATTACACCAGTAGTACAAGTGCGCGGTCAACCAGGCATCGCGCATAGCATAGATGTACAAATCTTGTTCGGTTTTTTAAATCCCATGATCTCCCCGAGGAATATTCCCCTGGGTTCTTCTTTTATTCCGCCCGCCGGATACTGCTTTCAGTCCCTGTTTCCTGTACCGGAGCCAAGGGGTCCTGGGCTAGGGTTTGGTGGGGCTATTATTGATACATTGCCCTCCTTCAACTTGTCCTGTAATCTATGAATGAAAGACCTCAAGTTGATGTCGGGGAACCTATCCAACTCCGTTACTACTACAAGCTCGGCAGCGTTTGATGATTTTGTATTCATTTGCGCTGTGTGACTTGCAGCGTCCTGGTGAGGGGAATCGTGGTCGTAATAACAGGTGGAGCGAATTATATAAGGGCTATTATGTTTAGTTTTTTATCTCCAATATGGGTGGTCCTCATTCAATAATGGTTAGGCAACGTAATAAAATGATAGACGAAATGGTTATTTCCAATGAAGCCTGCAAGTACATTCTCTTCCAAAGGACCGCGTACTTGCGTTTAACTAACACATTTGTTTATCGTATAGCAAAAAAAATTCTTCCATTTTCGATTTACAATCAAATAGTGGAACTAGAAGCTAAAATTTTCTCATCTGGGATTAAGTCGCTATATAAAGATGATATGAGGAGGGAGTATCTGTCGATAAAGGATTATTTACCGGAAACATGTTCTTCGATTCTTGATATCGGATGTGGAGTTGCAGGAATTGATGTCTTCTTAAGAGATCACTATGAAGAGAAACATCCAGAATTCTATTTGCTAGACAAAACACACATTGAAAAATTTATTTGGTATGATCTTGAGACAAAAGGTGCGTTCTATAATTCGCTTGATATAACAAAGAAAATGCTAATTCGGAACGATATACCTGAAAAATTTATTCACCTGGTGGATACAACTGACAACAATGATATTAACATTGATTGTAAAATTGATCTGGTGATTTCGCTATTATCGTGGGGATTTCATTACCCAGTCGAGGCATATTTGGAAAAAGTGTATGAGTTGCTATCAGAAGATGGTATTTTAATATTAGATGTCAGAAAAAACACGAATGGCATTGATGCACTTGATTCTGTATTTAGCAAAATTGATGTGATTCTTGATCAAATAAAACACCAAAGAATTTTAGTGTCAAAATAATTAATACTTTGCCTAACAAGGCAGTGCACCTGACCGCTATCTCACCGCTCCCATCAAGCCGCACATCACTTTCGCCATCAAGCTTGATACCCGGGGTCCGTTAATTTTCCGACAAAAGAGGGTCGGCGAGAATGGACGATTATTCGAAATGTTTAAATATCGAACGATGATAGCGGATGCTGAGTTGCAGCAAGAAGGAGTTAACATCGAGACTGAAGATGGGGAGTTAATCCACAAAAGGGTTGATGATCCGCGAGTGACACGCGTAGGACGATTTCTGAGGCGCTTTAGTTTCGATGAGCTGCCGCAATTGATCAACGTTATTAAAGGTGATATGAGCCTGGTCGGTCCCCGTCCTGAAATACCCTGGCTGGTCGACCGCTACGAATCATGGCAGCGGAAGCGTTTCGCCGTACCGCAGGGGATCACCGGCTGGTGGCAGATCAACGGCCGCAGCGAAAAGCCGATGCATCTCAATACAGATGACGATCTTTACTATGTGTACAATTATTCCCTCTGGTTGGATATCCAGATCTTACTCCGCACTCCGTTGGCTGTTCTACAGGGCAAAGGCGCATTCTGATCCTCATTTCTTGACCCGTTTTGTAGACTCCTTTGGATCGCATTTTAAGGATAGACCCATGGCCAGTACCGGCTCATTTGCGCTGATCGTCGTGATTGTCTTGGGAACGATTGCCCTTTATCTCTCTGCTCAGCGTCGATTTGTGTACATTGAAAAATCAAGCGATTTCGGCTTGATTGTATTGTGCTCTCAAAGTTGTAGAAATCTGGTATCTTTGTCCTCGGGGGAAAGTATGTGTAGAATCGCCTAAGTACTCCTTTGACTTGGCTGGTTTATTAAGCGCTGATCCTACTGCAGCATATTACTTTTCCCACCCTAATAAGTTGCACTTGGTTGTTGAATCCTAATGTTGGGGACAGTGATCCGGAGTTATTTTTCGGCTTGTTTGACGAAAACATCCGACACATTTATTGCCAATGCTGGCTTGTCTGGCGCAGAAGCCACTGGAATAGCCAAACCGTAGAGCATCCATCGAGTTTAAAAGGATCTACATGGTACCCTTGCCCCTATCCGTAAAAGAAAACGACATTATGGAAACAGTAAAAACAACAATTTATACGCCTGATTCTCAATTACAAAGACCTGGACGACTGATCACTGCGATGTGGCGCGATCTTATAGCCTCGCGTGAATTGGCTTGGCGCCTGATGGTGCGCGATATCAGCGCTCAATATCGACAATCTCTTTTGGGGGTATTGTGGTCGTTGTCTGCTCCAATTGCGACAACGATCACCTTTGTTTTCCTTAGCAACCAGAATATTTTAAATATTGGTGAAACGAGTATCCCTTATCCGGTTTACGTGATGATGGGCACAGTGCTTTGGCAGCTTTTTACGGCGACTTTAAATGTTCCTTCGGATGCAATCAGATCGGGTAAGACGATGTTGACACAAGTTAAATTTCCAGTTGAAGCGCTATTTGTAGCTTCTTTGGGTAAGGTTTTGTTTGATTTCTTGCTTAAATTAATCCCCTTAGCTGTTCTGATGCTCGTTTATCAGGTACAAGTTCAATGGACTTTGGCACTTGTGCCATTTGCGATTTTATTTATTGTGTTGTTGGGGATGGGGCTTGGCTTCTTTTTGGTTCCTATTGGCGGACTATACGGAGACGTGGAGCGCGCTCTTGGATTTTTATTGCAGTTCTGGTTTTTCGTGACACCCGTGGTTTATCCGCCACCGGAGGGAGCGTTATACGCGTTGATTGACCGGTTTAACCCTATTAGCCCCCTATTGATGGGTACCAAGGAGTTAGTGACGATGGGGATGCTTTCGGATCCCATTCGATTTGGTGTCGTTTCTGGACTGTCATTGCTATTGTTGTTTGTGGGATGGGTTCTTTATCGTTTGTCAATCCCGATTCTTGTCGAGCGTATGAGCGCATGAGAAATGCAAGGTAGATCAATGTCAGAAAACGTTTTGAAGGTTGAGCACGTATCCAAAAAATTCAGTAAAAGTCTGAAACGTTCGTTGTGGTACGGAGTGCAGGATTTGGCAGTCGAATTCATAGGGCGGCGCCAGGGGCAGGAACTTCGCCCAACGGAGTTTTGGGCACTCAATGACGTTTCCTTTGATGTACGAAAAGGGGAAATGTTGGGGCTTATCGGCGCGAACGGCGCCGGGAAGAGCACGTTACTCAAGTTGATCAACGGCCTGATAAAGCTAAGCCAGGGAACAATTACGGTACACGGTCAAATCGGGGCTTTGATAGAACTCGGCACCGGGTTCAGCCCAATCCTCACCGGGCGAGAAAATATTTACGTAAATGCCGCGGTGTTGGGAATCCCCAGACGGGAAGTGGACAAAAAGCTAGAAGCCATTATTAGTTTTGCCGAAATTGGTGATTTTATCGATACCCCTGTGCAAAACTATAGTTCGGGGATGAAGGTGCGCCTTGGCTATTCTGTAGCAGCGAACCTGGAGCCCGACCTGTTGTTGATTGATGAAGTGCTGAGTGTTGGTGACTCGTCTTTTCGTGCACGCTGCTTTGATCACTTGAACAAATACAGGGAGAATGGTGGTACGGTTATCTTTGTTTCTCACAATACTCTGGCCGTCGAAGCTGCCAGCGATCGGGTGATGTGGCTTGAGCAGGGCCAAGTGAAGGCTATTGGAGACCCGGCCGATATTGTTCAACAATATGAACAACGGATGTTGGAACTCAGCCAACAAGCTGACCTTCGCCTTCAAAAAACCCAAAAACATGAGATGTCAGGTGCGATCAATATTAAATCAGTGCAATGTTATGATCTGACAGGGAACCCAAGCACGGATTTTGAGTTTGGAGAATCCATTGAGATTCGCATGCATTATGAAACAAATATTGAGAATATTAGCTTCCCATATTTTAATTTAGCGATACGGAAGGGGAAATCCAGAGAGCCGCTCTTGAGTGTTATGGCCATGAATTGGAATAACATTCATTTGAAGACTATCCCTAAGAGTGGAATTGTTGGATGTGTAATTAAGAGACCAAACTTATCCCCAGGTATTTACAGCATATATGTGTCTGTTCTGAGGAATATTTCCGGACAACTTGGAGCTAAATGGTATACGCCAATAAAAGAATTTGGTTCGTTTACTATATTACCCGGGTTGTTTAAAGATAACTTTCCTGACATACCCGCTACACATTATGTCTCAAATCTCCCTCCCATGATTTTGGACAATACATGGTCTTTGGACGGAAAGCAGTTGTATGGCAGTGAAAATCCTAGAGCAGAAATTGAGGGAAACAAGTGAATGAAATAAAACATGTTCGCGGTAAAAATAAAAATAATTTTAGATCAATAAAGAAATTTATCTTATCCTCAAAGCTCTATTTGCTTTTCGCAAACCTATCGAAAATTATTTCAGTTGAATATTTAACCAATCTAAATAGATTCTTGCGGAATCTTTCCATGTTGCGTTTACCTATACATATAGACCACTTTCGAGAGATACATGAAATAGTGTTAAGTAATAATTGGCATAAAAGAAATATGGAAACTCTAATGCGCATGTTTTACTATAAAGATATTGGAGAACCAAGCCAAATAGAAGAGCTTAAAAGCCGTGAGTTTAAGATTTATGCTCAAAATGGTGAGGATGGCTTATTACTTTATATCTTTTCAAAGATAGGGGTTAAAAATGGGAAGTTTGTAGATTTTGGATGTGGGGGATCCTCTAACACAGCGAACTTAGTACTTAACTTCGGATGGTGCGGGGTTTATATCGATGGAAACGCCAAGAAAGTTCAGGAAACTTCTCAATTTTTCGAAAGCAAAATTGGTGCGGATACAAAAGAATTATCAATTATCCAAAGTTGGATTACAAAAGAGAATATCAATCAAATAATTAGGGAAGTTGGCCTCACTGGTGAAATTGATTTGCTCTCGATAGATATGGATGGTAATGATTACTGGATTTGGGAGGCTATAGACGTTATACAACCTATGGTTGTGTTGATAGAATATAATGCATCCCTTGGACCTCAAAGGTCGTTATCAGTTGCTTATGATCCAAATTTTGATGTTGGGGAAAAACACCCAAGCAGATGGTATCATGGTGCATCATTAACCGCTCTTACAAAACTCGGTCACCAAAAAAGCTATACGCTGATTGGGTGTGAATCAAATGGGGTTAACGCTTTCTTCATCAGAGACGAATTAATTCATGGCAATTTTCATGGAATTACACCTTCAGAAGCGTTTTATCCCCATTTTCAGAGACCTCAAACTTACGAAGAACAATTTGAGACCATAAAAGATTTAGAATTTGTCAAAGTTTAAAGTCTTGGATTCAACTACCCAGTGTAATGATGGATGAAAGATCGAAGAATACCTGATTTGGTGATTTGAATCCAAGGCACTTTGATAATCGATTGTTGAGTCTCTCGGCAGCATGTTAGATTTCATATTTAGTGATTGTGGCGAAGCTTCTTTTCATCGGTAAGTATTGTCGAGGCTATCCATGTTTTCATTCGTGCCTCGCTCCCTGGACGAGTAGGGATGAGCAAAATTGACATCAGTATTCAATTCTTTCGCGATACGCTCATGGCCAGCAAACTATTTGCCGTTGTCTGCTGTGAGGGTGTGCGGACCACCACTTAACGGTTTCAAAAGATCAATGACCCCAACAGCAATGGCTTGAGCTGTCTTGCGTTCAACCTTTCTCAACAGAGCCAGACGAGATTTCCGCTCTGTCAAGGAGAAAATGGCTTGATGGCGTTCTATGCCAATGATTGGATCCACTTCCCAATCTCCCAACCGCATACGAGCATCCATAATAGCCGGTTGCTCGCCGATACTCACCCTGTTAGCGAAGCATCCAGACGGATTTTGAGTGTGCTCGCCGGTCGTCGCTGCCGTAGCGCTTCCAGCGCTTCTTTTGGCATCGTAGGTGGCGATGGAGATCCCCTCAATCGGTTTTATCCGGTAAAATGTATTGGTAGACCCATTCATGGCTGAATTGAATGCCACAGTTGTCTTTTAAGCCAGCCCAATATTTGTTCCGGGCTCCAGTCTTGGTGGATCAATCGGTCAATCATCAGCCATGTGGTGGGGCAAATTCTAGCCTCAGGATTATGTCGCCTGACGATCCCAAATTCATAGACTTGCATTGGTCGGTATCCTCGCAATCCGCGACTACGTCGGACTTCCCTGCTCACCGTGGATTTGTGAACATCGTAAGGGTGGGCGATATGAATTTGAATCTGACCTACTTTCAGAAGTGCGGAAATCTGGTATCGTTGTTCTCGGGTAAGCTGCGTGTAGGTTCTCACCTGTGTGCCATTGACTTTGGCCGGCTAAAAAAAGTACAGATGCTACTGTAGCAAACCTCTTTTTTCAACCATCAAAATTGCACTTGTGAGTTAAATCTAGCAAATGAATATCTTGATGCTCCTTATTAAGAACACAGCCGCGCTTGATTTTGCATTACCACTTTTATGTAAAATCAGGCACGACTATCCTCAAACCAACGTATCCGTACTTTACTGTGCGCTAAACCGCCAGCAGTTCCTCAGGAAATCAAGATATTACACAGATGTTTTATATGCGCACGGAGTTCAACAATATGACTTTGCTGACTTCTTGCAGGAACCTTATAAGTTATTCCCACAGTTGTGGAAACGACTCTTTTCCGGATCTCATCGCGACTCATCCCCTTGGGAACAACGCCTTCATTGGCTCCCGTTTGGTAAGCGAGTGGCAAGGCGCCTGCGCAGTTTTCTTGATCGACTTGAAACCTTGCTCACGTCAAAAGTGAACTTCCAGCAAATGATGCTGTCGTTGGCTCCTGATATTGTGCTATTCGATAATACTGTTGTGACCCAGTTTACAGGGAGAGAACAAGTTTATGCTTACCTGGCTTCTTTAAAAAAGAAGGTCATTCTACTCCCACATGCTCCACATCACGGCTATACAACAGCACAAGCACCGTTTGATGAAGATGGCGAAATTTTGCCTGATTATTGTGAATTTTGGATGCCGTTCAAATTCGACAAGTCATGGAAAAAGGTACCAGACCAAAAGGCACAGTTCGCTTACGTAGGGTATCCTGGACTGGATTCAGAATGGTTGGAGCAGTTTTCAAGGGACACAGGCCACTATTCTAGCGATACGGCCAGTTTGATACGTTTACAGGAGCCCCTGAAATGTATGTTCATTATCCGCAGGTTTATGGCAAAAGGACAGTCAAGCCCTGAAGCATATATTTACAACTATGAAGAGTTCTCTCATTATCTCAGTTTGGTAGGTACCGCAATAAATGAGGCGGGAATTGATATCGAACTGATCGTTAAACCGCACCCTTCTAACGACTTTGGAGCCCTGCAAGAAGTGTTTGCGGAGTCAGGGATACCAAACTGGCGGGTCACTCATGACCCGATCTATGCCAGTCTCTCGGAGATAGATTTCGTGATTTCTTTATATTCAACCGTGTTTTTCATTCCAGCAATGAGCGGGATTCCCATTGTCATGCTCAAATCGAGCATCCAACCCATTGTCCATCAAGAAGATATCATGAAGCAGCTTTACACCGGGTTCCGGTTCTACCTCGAAAACCCGGATGATTTACCGCTTCGATTAAGGGAGATCATTGCGATCGCTCTAGAACGGAGGCGGACAGGGGAAGCATGGCCAGGAGATGTTGAACATTTGAGGTATTTCTACCCCGATGGGGCAACACGGAGGTGTCTTGACCGGTTGGAGCTAGACACTTTCGGCAGTGGCAAACCATGAAAGATGATTTATTGTGAAAATTGAACCTACTATGCTCGGATTGATAACTGCTCGCGGTGGCTCTAAATCCATCCCGCGAAAAAATATCCGCTTATTGGCTGATAAACCCCTGATTGCCTGGACAATCGCAGCCGCGCTGGAAAGCAACAAGTTGAGCCGGGTAATTGTTTCTACTGATGACCAAGAGATCGCTCAGGTTGCACAGGAGTGGGGAGCTGAAGTGCCCTTCCTGCGCCCTGAAGAACTAGCGAAAGACGATTCGCCGCATATGGATGCAATCATCCATGCGGTTGAATGGCTAATAGCGCATGAGAATTACCGCCCGGATTATGTGATGCTATTACAGCCCACGTCTCCCCTGCGTTCCGCCGAAGATATTGAGGCAGCGATCCATTTAGCTATCGAGAAAACAGCCGAGGGTGTTATCAGTGTCTGCAAGACGCACCATCACCCTCATCTGATGACACGAACTGCTCCGGATGGCACGTTGGTGGATTTCATATCTGGTGCGCCTGAACCGGGCACCAGTTCAATCCGGCGGCAAGATTTGCCCCCCGCCTATTTTATCAATGGCGCAATTTACCTAACACAATGTAAAGTTCTAATGGAAAAGCGAACGCTACTGCCAGCTCACACGTTTCCATATATTATGCCGCAAAAGCGTTCGCTGCAGATTGATGATCCGTGGGACCTGTACCTGGTTGATATGATAATTAGAGATGAACTTAACCACACCACCGTCCATCCAAAAAACGGTCCAAGAAGATAAACAAATCACAGATTTAAAAAAAAAAGGGAGAAAACGATGGTGTACTGTAAAAAATGTCTGATGCCCGACACCCGGCCGGGTATCACGTTTGTGGATGGTGTTTGTGCGCCATGTGTGAATTACGAAAAGAAAAGAACGATCGATTGGGATAAACGCAAGGATGAATTAAAAGCCCTGTGTGATATGTATCGAGGTTGCAACGGTGATTCTTATGACTGCGCTATCGCAGTCTCCGGCGGGAAGGATTCCCACTTTCAAGTATACGTGATGAAAGAACTAATGGGGATGAACCCGGTTCTTTTGTCTGTGGGCAATGTGGATTGGACGGAGACTGGACGAAAGAATCTTGAGAATATAGCAGATGTGTTCAGCTGCGATGTGATCACGTTGAATCCCAACCGCCGTGTAGCAAGAATTATGGCCAGAAAAGCCTTTATTGAGCTGGGATCACCGACCTGGTACGCAGACGCTTTGATATATGCATTTCCATATCGGATGGCAATGCAACTGGGCCTTAAATTGTTAATCTATGGGGAAAATGTAAACTATTCTTACGGTGGTGAGTATAACGAAGAAACACCGTCAGCCATGCTTCAGCCTCTCAACGATGTCGTAAAGCAAATTAATTGGGATATCTGGTACTCTGATGGGCAGTTGACGCCCAAAGATTTAGCTTCTGCACAGCAACCATCTTTTGAGGAATGCGAGAAATTTGGGCTTGAGCCTATTTATCTAAGTTATTTTGTACCATGGGATTCAGACCACAACTATCAAGTTGCAAAACGTTGGGGTTTTAGGCACTTGGGACATGAGTATATGCGAGAAGGCACGATTGAGCAGTACAACCAAATCGATTCGCTGGGTTATTTACTCAATCAATATCTCAAGTATCCTAAGTATGGGCATGCATCTGCCACTGAAATGGCATCCCGCTGGATACGTAGTGGTTTGAAGACAAGAGAAGAAATGATACCTGTCGTAAAACAGTATGACAAGAATCTTGACCAAGGGATAGTAGAAAAGTTTTGTGAGTTCACTCGCATGTCTCCGAAAGAATTTTGGAGCGTGATGGATAAATGGTACAGTAAAAAATTATTCAAACAGGGCAGGGACGGCGTCTGGCACGAGAAATTTGAAGTTGGTGTGGAGTAATAATAAAGGCACAGTGAAATGTTGAATACCACAAATGTGATCGAGATTAGTGGTAGAAAAATTGGGAAAGATTACCATCCCCTGGTTATTGCCGAGATTGGCATTAATCATGAAGGCGATATTCATAAAGCCATCCGCATGGTTGACGACGCACACGCGGCCGGCTGTGAGTGTGTTAAATTCCAAGCGCACGTAATCGAAGACGAGATGATCCCCAATGATGTTGTGCCAGGTAACGCAGATGAAAGCATATGGAACATCATGAAGCGCTGTGCGTTGACCGGGGACGAAGATAGAGAACTGAAAGCGTATGTCGAATCGAAAGAGATGATGTACCTGTGTACACCTTTCTCCCGCGCCGCTGCAATCCGCCTGGAGAAAATGGACGTTGAAGCATACAAGATTGGATCTGGAGAGTGCAATAATTATCCGCTTATTGACCACATTGCATCTTACGGTAAACCCATAATATTAAGCACCGGGATGAACGATTTAGATACTATCGAGCCCGCTGTGGATATCCTGCGAAGACATAAAACACCGTATGCGTTAATGCATTGCACCTCGATCTACCCAACCCCTTATGACAAAGTTCGGTTGGGAGGAATCGCTGCCCTGGCCGAGCGCTTCCCGGACGCAGTGCTGGGATTGAGTGACCACTCGATTGGTAACTACACCTGCTTCGCGGCTGTTGCGTTGGGCGCTTGTATTTTGGAGAAACATTTCACATCTGACAAAACCTGGCCCGGCCCGGACGTGCCAATTTCCATTGCTCCAGATGAATTAAAAGACCTTATCAAAGGTTCAAGGGCGATCCACCAAGCCGTTGGGGGCGTGAAAGACATCCTGCGTGAGGAACAGCCGACGATTGATTTTGCCTACGCGTGCGTGGTCGCGATTCGCGATATTAAAGCTGGGGAAGAACTGACGACAAATAATATTTGGGTTAAACGACCGGGCACCGGGGAAATCAAAGCCGTTCATTTCAATAAATTGCTGGGGAAAAGCATGAAAACAGCCATTCTAAAAAACGAACAACTCAGGTGGGCGCATATTAATGACTAAAAATATACTCTTTCTGACCGGCACCCGGGCGGATTTTGGCAAAATAAAGCCGCTTGTCCGCAGCGTCGAAGATTCGCCGCTTTTTGAGTACGCTGTTTTCGTCACCGGCATGCATACATTATCTCGCTATGGCTATACCGTGGACGAAGTGCACAAGTCTCTGGAAGACCACCGACTCGCGCATGGTTTTAGAAGTGTGTACACTTTCATGAATCAAGTTCAAGGTGAGGCAATGGAGCGCATCCTTGCCAACACGATCACCGGTCTGTCTCGTTACGTGGAGGAGTTCAACCCGGATATGATCGTCGTCCATGGTGACCGGGTGGAAGCGCTGGCTGGGGCTATCGTGGGAGCGCTGCGCAACATTCTCGTTGCTCACATTGAGGGAGGGGAAATCTCAGGCACGATTGACGAAGTGCTCCGGCATGCTGTCTCTAAGATGTCCCATGTACACTTTGTAGCCAACACAGAAGCAGCCAACCGCCTGAAACAATTAGGGGAACACCCTGAATCAATTTTTATCATCGGCTCTCCTGATATAGACCTGATGTTATCGCCAGATTTGCCCTCCATCAAGGATGTGAAAAATTACTATACCATCCCCTTTGATGAATATGGAGTTGTACTTTTTCACCCGGTCACGACGGATTTGAAGGGCACGGCTTCTGCTGCAAACGCGCTGGTATCGGCCCTTCTTTCGAGTCAATATAATTACGTTGTCATCTTCCCAAACAACGACGAAGGGTGCGAATTGATTTTCTCAGCTTATGAAAGACTGAAGGATCACCCACGATTTGTTATATTTCCATCGCTGCGCATCGAATATTTTCTCACCTTGTTGAAAAACAGCAAATTTATCATCGGGAATTCCAGCGCGGGGGTGAGAGAAGCCCCGGTCTATGGTGTTTACTCGGTCATTATTGGAGAGCGACAGAAAAACCGGTTTAACTACAAATCTTTGATAAATGTTGATGGAACCGAGCAAGCAATCTATACAGCGATTGAGCAAGTCAAGGATTTGCCAATGTGCGAACCTAGCCTCCATTTTGGAAAGGGAGATAGCGCCAGCCGTTTCATGAAGGTTTTGGAAAACTCAAAACTGTGGCAAATCCCTAATCAGAAACAATTTATTGAGGTTGGCTTACTGAAATGACTAATAAAAAACCAAAAAGCTCACTGCAATGGAATCAAAAATCATGAGAAAGATTAAGGTTATTCAGCTAGCTACATATCGGGGCAATATTGGTGATAATGCCAATATTGTGGGTACCAGAAACTTATTAAACCAGAATTTAGGATTTGAAATTGAATACACTGATTTAGACATCATGGATTTTCTCTGGGGTCTAAAAAAGTATGATCTTGAATTTATCGAATTGGTAAACCAACATGATCTGCTGATTATCGGCGGTGGCGGTTTTTTTGAACTCACTTCTGACAAAACTTGTACTGGAACAGCGCTTGATATCAGCGTCGAAGTTTTGCGCCAAATAGACACACCTATTGTTTTTCACGCGCTCGGTGTAGATATAGCAAAGGGTGTCCCCGAAGAGAGACTAAATAAATTCAGAACATTTCTTGATTTTCTTTTTGCATCAGAAAAAATATTAGTATCTATCAGGAACGATGGTTCGATGGATGCTGTAAGGAAGTTGTTAGGTGATGGGTATGCCAAGCGTTTGTACAAAACCCCGGATGGAGGCTTCTTTACAGTTGTAGAAGACTTTCATCATCCGGAGTTGCCTGCCAATAAACGGGTAGTTGGCATAAATTTGGCGGGTGACATGCTTGATTTTCGATTCCCCAACATCAACTACTCTAAGCCATATTTGCTTGGGCAACTCTTGAAGAAACGCATCAGTATCAGCCCCGGGGAACCAAGGAAACTTAATACGGAACTATTCCTGACAAAATTTTGCACCCTCATGAGTGACTATCTGCGGGAAAATGATGATTTGGATATTGTTCTAATTCCTCATATATTCAAAGACTTGAGTCTCATTAGCAGGTTTTTGTCCAAGTTTTATACTCCCTTTTCTAGGAGAAGAGTTACCGTTGCTCCTTACCTCCAGGGGCAAGGAGCGCAGGAGTATATCTTTGATTTGTATCGAAAGTGCAATCTAGTTATGGGGATGAGATTTCATACAAATGTATGCGGGATAGGGCTGAATGTTCCGACGATTGGGTTTAACACATACCCCCAGATTGAAAATCTTTACCGGGAATTGGGTTTGAGTGAAAGAGTTGTAAGAGTCAACGAGGAGGGTTTTGAAGAAAGGTTGGTTGCATTGATTAATGAGTCGCTTTCTAATAGTAAGAGCATAAGAAGAAAACAGGCGCAAATCAGAATAAAACTCTTAGATGAAATGAACGCTTTTCATAAGATTGTGAAGAATTGGCTTGATGCTTTTTTATGATGGAACAATCCATCTGATTTTTATTTGTAGGATTAATCATCACAAAAGGCAGAGTGTTGAATGAGTCGCCAATTCCTAACGAAGTCGCGCATAGCACTTCTCGTAGATAATCCATACAGGGATCTGCCTGGACTGACGCTGGTTGCCTGGCGTCTGTGCCAGCGTGGAGCCACTTGTTATCTTGTGCCTATGAATCTGCGTCATGAAGAAATCTGGCCCCTGGCGCCAGATTTCGTCCTCTTGAATCATTTTCGCACTATTTATGAAGGTCTTGTACGGAGACTGGTAGAGGCAGATATCCTGGTGGGTGTGTTAGATACAGAGGGCAGTGTTTTCAGCCCGGTGCCAACGAACGCGAATGCCATGTTATGCACCTCGAAGCAAAGCGAGAAAAATGTTATGCCCGCCATGCATGAGTATGCCATTTCAATGGCTCGTGATGTAACCTTGAGGCGTAATATCTCCTGTTATTGCGCCTGGACACCTGCCTTTGCCAAATACGCCAGTGAAAATGATTGGTATCGTGCAGAGCAGATAAAGGTCACTGGCACACCTCGTATGGATTTTTTTGCACCTCAATGGCATGATGCAGTTCGACGCATGTCTTCGTATGTTGATACTTATCCTGAACCTATCATATTAATCAATAGCAGCTTTACCCTGGCAAATCCACGTTTCCAGAAACCAGACCAAGAAATGGATTGGATGATTAACAAATTCTCATATGATCGGACGTTTGTGGAGAAATGGAGAAATAAACAAGATTTGGCTTTGCAAGGTCTGGTAGCTCTGGCGAATCAACTGGCAAAGCGATTTCCACAGGCCACGTTTATTTATCGCCCTCATCCATTCGAGGGTCAAGCGGTATATAAGGAATTATTAGAACCGCTGCCGAATCTGCACCTGGTGAAAAAAGGGACCGTAGATGGATGGTTGTTGAGGGCTAAAGCGTTGATCCACTGGGGCAGCTCTACGGCCATAGACGCTTGTTTGACGGATGTGCCTGTATTTACGGCCGGTTGGCTCCCTGTTCATCTGCCTGTACCCGCTGTTGACAGTGTGAGCATTCGATGTTCAACAGAGGCTGCGTTAACCGAGCAGCTTGCCGCTATTTTTAGTGAGGAATTCATACGGCCCCCTGAGATAATGGCCAATATTGAAAAAGTAGTCGAAGACACCTTCTACAAGATTGATGGGCTCGCTCATCAACGAGTTGCGGACGTAATATTCGATGTTGTGACCTCCACCACGTCGAAAGTATCTATCCGCTACTGCCGAGATATTGCCTATGGAATTGGCCCTAAAAGACGCAGGGAACAAATTATGACAGCCATTATTAAAAATCTTGGCCTGTCTGTTCATTGGTCGTTCAAACAATGGAAACCGATTTTCGACGAACTCGAATGGGATATTTCGGATCGGCTAGCAGATAAACATTTTCATACGAGCGATGTTCAAAGCATTATCTCGGCAATCCAAGAGAATGAACAACTGAATTCAGACGAACCATTGCGAAAGGTACACGTAATGCCAGCTGAGGAGGGGCGGGATTACCGTTTTGGTTATATGCAGGGGCGTTCGGTTGTAATGTATACGGAGTAAGGCGGTGCGGAAGCCATGGTCAAAAACAAAACGCCAGAGGTGTTGGCATTAATCCCCGCTCGCAGCGGCTCAAAAGGGATTCCCGATAAAAACATCCGGGTCATCGCCGGAAAACCATTAATCGCATATTCAATTGAACACGCCCTTGACTCGAAATTGATCACCAGGACGGTCGTTAGCACAGATAGTCTAGAGTATGCAGACATCGCGTGCGCGTATGGTGCTGAGGCTCCTTTCCTGCGCCCAGCGGAAATATCCCAGGCTGACTCAACAGACTTGGAAGCATTTGTCCACACCCTGAACTGGTTTGCCGAAAACGAAGGTTACACGCCGGACGTATGCGTTCATTTGAGACCCACACATCCTGTTCGTGAGGTGAAAGATATTGACAGGATGGTCCAAATCCTCCTTGACAATAGCGATGTCGATTCCGTCAGGTCGGTAGTGCCAGCGTCAGAGACACCTTTCAAGATGTGGTTCCGCGATGACGATGGCAGGCTGTCACCGATTGTCAAAACGGAGATTCTGGAGGCCTACAACCTTCCCCGCCAATCCCTGCCACAAACGTACTTTCAGAACGCTGCAATTGACGTGGTGCGACCTCGCGTCATCACCGGGATGAACTCTATGACCGGGGAGAGGATTTTTGGCTATGTTATGGAACACAATTTCGACATTGATTTCGAGGAACAATTATCTAAAGCAGAAACATATTTGATTCAAAAAGAAACAGGATCAAGATCGAGTTTCCTTAGAGACGAAAAACTAACCTTCTGTTTCGATATCGATGGCGTCATCGCGACCATCGCGCCTGAACTTCGATACGATTTAGCAAGCCCACGTTTAGACATGATCAAGATTATCAACCTGCTTTACCAGAGAGGGCACGAAATTATTCTCTTTACGGCCAGAGGCTCTGCAACGGGTATTGATTGGGGAGAAGTCACTCGAAAGCAGATGAGCAAGTGGGGGGTCAAGCACCATCGGCTCTTATTTGACAAACCGGCCGCTGATTATTACGTGGACGATAAGTTGATCTCAGTTGAGCAACTACAAACTTTTATTGCAGATTAGGGAAGGGATTATCCATGGGAGTTAATACCATGCCTGATATATTCAGAGATCTTTTTGTTTTCGAAATGGCAAATAATCACCAAGGGAGTGTCGACCACGGGTTGAAAATTATTCATGCGATGGGTAAAATTGCACGTAAATATGACATCCGGGCCGGTGTAAAATTTCAGTATCGCGATCTAGACTCGTTTATTCATCCGGATTTCAAATCTCGCGAGGATGTCAAGCATATCCCCAGGTTTTTGAGTACCCGCTTGACAGACGCAGAGTTTTTGGTTTTAGTGGATGCGGTCCGTGACCAGGGTATGATCACAGTTGCCACTCCATTTGATGAACCTTCCGTTAATATATGCCTCGATCATGGTATCCAAATCATCAAAGTCGCCAGTTGCAGCGCAACCGACTGGCCTTTACTGAATGTAATTGTCACTACGAACAAGCCCGTGATAATTTCAACGGGAGGACAATCTATAAGGACAATCGATAACATTGAAAGTTATTTTATGCACCAACATAACGCAGATTTCGCGCTCATGCATTGCATACCGCTTTACCCAACACCGGACAACTTAATCCAAATGAGTTTTATGGAGAGGATGATAAAACGCTATCCAAATATTTCGATTGGTTATTCTGGACACGAGGATCCGGATAATTTGGACGTTGTGAAGATAGCCGTGAGCAAAGGAGCGTCTATCCTTGAACGGCACGTTGGTATTCCCACAGATATCATCAAGCTCAATAAATACTCTATGACGCCGGAACAAACCGAAGCCTGGGTGGCCAGCGCGCTCATTGCCAGGGAAATATGTAATGATGGCGAAGAAAAGAAGATAAGCCAGGCCGAGATCGAATCGCTATTGTCTTTAAAGCGTGGCGTCTACGCTGCTCAGGTTATCAAACAGGGCAAACCAATTCAACGCCAAGATGTGTTTTTTGCGATGCCCTGCGCTAAAAATCAGTTGACCAGTAGTGAGTTTGGTCAACGACGGGCTTCCTTTATCGCTTCCGATGATTATAAACGCAACCAACCTGTCATCGAGCATAGCCAGCCAGGCTTGGTTAGCCAAATTCGCAGCGTTGTCCACGATGCAAAAGGAATGATCAACGAAGCCCACATCGAACTGGGGCACGATTTTGATATTGAGCTCTCGCACCAATATGGCATGGAACACTTTCGGCAGATAGGGGCATTGATCTTCAATATCATCAACCGTGAATACTGCAAAAAGCTGATCGTGCTTTTGCCTGATCAGAAGCATCCCAACCATCACCATAAACTAAAAGAAGAGACATTCCAATTACTTTGGGGTGATTTAGAAGTTAACCTCAATGAAGTTGTTATCAAAATGTTGCCAGGGGATAAATTGCTTGTGGAGCGCGGCGCGTGGCATAGTTTTACGAGTAAGGGAGGGGTGATCTTTGAGGAGATTTCCACAACGCATAGAGTAGGTGATTCATATTATGAAGATGAAAAAATTACCAGGATGGATCCGATGCAGCGTAAAACCATTCTTGAGTCCTGGTAGGTCAATATGCAAGAAAAGCTTCGAATCATCATCACACTCCCATACTTGTATTCGATAAGGGATTTCTTGTTTACTCCAGTGTGGGAAGAAATGGAGAGACGAGATGACGCACAATTCTTTTTGTGGACATATAACCCTGATGCAAAGAAATTGATCTCAGAACGAAAAAGCCCAAATATTTCGTGCTATGAGTACCATCCCCCAAGCTATGAACAAACACCCTTCGTTAATAAAGTTCTTCGCAGAATCCTTCTGACACCAGATTCACTGGTAAAGCGCTACCTGAATATAATTAATATTTTTGATGGAAAATATTTTACACCTGCATTAACTTGCCGCTTTGCAGCAGTTAATGACCTTGCTCACTATAAAACATACAAGGAAAAAAGCCCATCCGAACAAATAAGACAACAGATTCTCTCCGAATACCGCTCAGGACCGTCAGGAGGGAAACCTTTCCCAACCAGCAAGGTGACTTTTAGATTTTTATATGAACTCCGGCAAAGACTCTTCAGTTGTTTCCGGAGGGGAGACATTGTTTCCATAAGAAACCTGAATCCTGATTTATGTGTGTTTGGAAGATTGCAGTTACCAGGTGACACCTATTGGATAAAAACTTTCCAGCATCTAAAAATACCGTTGCTTGGGTACATAGCCAGCTGGGACCATCCCACGACAAAGGGACCGCTGCCGCGCGGCATGAGTGGTTATATCGTAGCCAGTAAGCGCATGGTAATTGAATTAGTAGAACTTCATGGCATTAAAAAGAGCAAGATCTGCCAGATTGGTAAAGTGCAAATGGATCTGTTCAAAAAACCGCGCGTCTTCAGAAACCGAGAAGATTTCCTGCAAAACCTGGATGTACCCACTGACCATCGTTTAGTAACAATTGGAACCAATACCACAGGACTCAAAGAACATGAAGTTTCAATTGCGAAAAGACTGGCAAGTGATTTTATCAATAACAAGTATGGTAAAGCAACGTTGTTGTTACGCACGCACCCTCAGGACGTGAATTGGAAGCGCGATTTTTTATCTTTGGCCCAGTCGCCGTGGGTTATCTGTATGGATGCGAATTCATTTGGCAATCGAACAGAAGACAATATGACTCATGCAGAAGCAGATCAAGTTATGTTGGCTAACTTAATGAAGCATTCGGATGTGGTCATTCAAAGCCGTGGCTCTCTAGCGCTTGATGCAATTGCGTTTGATACCCCTGTGATCTCTTTGGCTTTTGATGGCGACCTTGATAGACCTCCCCATGATTCCTTTCTTTTGGAATATAGTCATGAACATTATAAACCTTTGGTTGCCGTGCAAGGAACATGGATCGTAGGGTCATATGAGGCGCTTGACCGAGCTGTCCGGGCATACCTTAAGGATCCATCAATTCACTCAGAAGGGAGAAGCGCGATTCGTGATGAACAAATTGAACCTTTGGATGGCTTGGCTTCCCGAAGATTTGTTGACTACCTCGTAGAGTCAGCTAAAAAAGCGAGGCAAGGCACACTCCCTGATGGAGATTGGGGCCATAAGGGTCTGGGCGATATAACTTGGGCATCACGCCAAGCTGTTGATATCCAAGATTATGTTCAAAAGTAAATTACCTCGCCGCTTCCTGAGACACCAGGACAGTGTGCGGAGGGGTTTTCAGCTGGAGATTCTCATAAAATAAGTGAGAAGGTTGGCGTTTGTGATACAAGATAAAATTGAGTTGCTTTCTGTTGATTTATTAGATAAAAATCGGAAGCTTGTTGAACAAATGCGCGTGCTCAGTCAGAAACTAGAATTAGTTCTTGGTTGGCATTATCTATTAGACTTGTCCTGGGCTGCTCGACTTCTATCCCCGTCAGAGGGAATGAAGGCATTGGACGCCGGTGCTGGATGGGGCATCATGCAATGGTGGCTGGCGGATCAAGGCGTGGATGTAATCAGTGTGGACCGTTTGAATCGATACAACCTGTCAAAGCAGTTTCTTTGTGAATATCGAATAAGAGGATGGAGAAAAGAAGACTTAGCTCCTCTGGTCAATACGCGTGATTTCTTACCTCCTCGTTCCCCCAGACGTTGGAATCTTTACCCTAAGAAGTTATCAAGTACGATAAAAATACTAAAGAGACAATTCGGTGGAAAGGAAGAAGCTGGGACGGTTATTTTTTACAACCAAGACCTGACAAATATGTCGGATATCCCCGACAATCATGTTGATGCTGTAGTTTCAATATCATCGTTGGAACACAATACTCCTGATGATTTGCTCGCCTCTGTGGAAGAACTCATGCGTGTGTTGAAGCCAGGTGGCAAATTAATCGCGACGTTGGGAGCAGCAAAAGAGCAGGACTGGTATCATGAACCGTCAAGGGGCTGGTGTTATACGGAGGCCACGCTTCGGGATGTTTTTGATTTGCTATCGAACTGTTCCTCCAATTACGAACAATACGATGAACTGTTTACGAAGTTGCGAAGTTGTGATGAGTTGCGCAATACCCTCTCCAAGTTTTATTTTGAGTCTGGTAATAATGGCATGCCCTGGGGAGTATGGGATCCCAAGTACCAGTCAGTAGGTGTTGTAAAGGTAAAGAGTTAATCAATTTGCAACAGAAGCGGAGCAATATTGAACTTCCCATATTAAATCAGCAAAAGATTAGAGAGAGTATGAAACGCTTCAAACATCGCTTGGGAAATCAATTTAATCATATCCAAATTAAAACTCAATTGATATATCGGCGTGCTCTTAAAAAAATGATCGAGATTAGAGACCCAACGCTAAGAAATTCTCGCTCGCGATTACAAACACTCGAGAGTAAATATCAAGGTCAACGATGTTTTATTATGGGAAACGGCCCAAGCCTGAATAAAATGGATTTATCTCTCCTGAAAAATGAAATTGTGTGGGGATCTAACCGTTGTTATCTCTTGTATGATCAAATTGAATGGAGGCCAAAGTTTTATACAGCGGTGGATACTCGGGTTGTTCCTGATGTGGCAGAAGAAATTAATCGCATTGTTGTCGCCGATAAAAATACAACCTGTTTTTTTTCATTTGACCACAGGAGAATAATAAAAAACGAGGGGAATGTTTATTGGTTTGAAATTATCCCTGCAAACGAAGCAGATCTGCCGTTTGGAGTGTTTTCCAAGGACCCATCTAAAAGCATTCCATCGTATATAGCTACAGTTAGCATAGTAATGCTTCAAATGGCAGTGTATCTTGGGTTTAGTCCCATTTATTTAATCGGATGTGATACGAATTACATTATACCAAGCTCAACACTGAAAGATGGACCCGATGGTTTAGTGTCCACAGCTAACGATGACCCGAATCACTTTACCCCAAATTATTTCGGTAAAGGTGCAAAATGGCACGATCCTCATGTTGAACGTATGTTTTGGCAATACGAACAGGTCAAAAATGCTTGCGAAATCTTGGGCGTTCAGATCTATAATTCAACTGTGGGTGGAAAACTTGAAACTTTCCCCAGGATGGATTTCGAAATGCTATTTGACTAACATACCCCTTCAATTTAGTGAAATCAAAGTCTATCCATGTGTTACTTCTCTTTCATAAATGATCTTGCGCGAATAAAAGTCTGTGAAGTTTTTGCGATGTTGGATATACTCGATACAATTAGCATCAAATTGAAATAATATGACACATTATCAAACATCTGCTGAATATTCTGGGCATCCTGCCAGTCCGGCAAGCTGGCCTTGGTTCGGAAATAGATATGAATTTCCAAGTTCTGTGCCAGACGGTCAGCCGTGGCCGAGTATTTGTGTGGTCATGCCATCTTACAATCAAGCCCAATATCTTGAAACTGCCATTTGTTCCGTAATTTATCAGGGATATCCCAATCTCGAATTCATCATTATGGATGGTGGTAGCACGGATGGTAGCGTTGAGATAATCAAAAAATATGAACCCTGGCTTTTACACTGGCAAAGTATGCCAGATAATGGTCAATATTGCGCCATTCAAGATGGTTTTGAACGTTCAAGTGGCGATATAATGACATGGCTCAATTCTGATGACATCTTATTTCCATGGACATTGCGGACGGTTGGAGAAATATTTTCCAGTCTCCATAACGTAAAATGGCTCAGTTCATCAGTGGTCGCAAATATGGATGCGGCGAATAATCATGTTGTTTTCAGGTATCGACGGGGGCTAAACCGCCGCTGGTTTTTTGATGATCGCCCACTTTCTGAAAAAGGTTTAATTCAACAGGAAGGCACATTTTGGTCCCGCAAATTGTGGGAGCAGGCTGGAGCAAGATTTGATGCGAACTTTCCACATGCTGGAGATTTCGAGCTTTGGGCGCGGTTTTGGCGATATTCAGATCTTGCTACCGTATCCACTCCTCTTGGTTGTTTTCGCCAGCATGCCGGGCAAAAAAGCGCGATGATTCAGGATTATTTGGATGAAGCTGGGAAAGTGCTTGCGCTATATCCATCTTACTCATCGTATGGCCGAATTATTACAAAGCTCTTGGCCCTTCTGTCTAGGTATTTAAGGCATTTCAAGCCAGAAAAAAATTGGTTTCAGTTAAATTGCAACCATCCTGTGTATGATCTATCCCAAAAGAAATGGCGACTGGAAAGAACTTGATGAAATATAGTTCTTTTTTTGATTCTCCAAATTTTCTACTTAGCACCGGAAAAACCACCTGGCCATGGATAGATGAAAGCCCATCATTGCCCGACACTATGGCTTATGATGGCGTATATCCACGCATTAGTATTATCACGCCGTCTTTTAATCAGGCAAAATTTCTTGAAATAACCATTCGATCTGTTCTGCTGCAAAACTATCCCAACTTGGAGTACATCATCATTGATGGTGGCAGTACAGATGGCAGCGTGGAAATCATCAAGAAATACGAAGCGTGGCTTTCTTATTGGGTCAGTGAACCAGATCAAGGGCAAGCGAACGCAATAAATAAAGGGCTGGCTCATGCGAATGGTGAGTGGGTCGCCTGGTTGAATTCGGACGATTATTACTTGCCAGCAACGTTATTTAAAGTCAGTCACACTGCGCTTACAGAAAAATGTGATTGGATTGTCGGAACAACAGTGATCGTTGATAGTGAGCAGCATGAAATAAGCCATTTTACGCCTGAATTGTATACGGGCAATGGACGTGATCCAAAGTATCAAAATGCCGGGTGGTTGGACTACGTTTGTACGAAACGTGCTGGAATCGCCTTACCTCAACCATCTTCTTTCTGGCGGCGTGAGACCGTGAAATTAGTTGGTGGGGTAAACGAATCCCTGCGCTACGTAATGGATCATGAGCTATATGGCAGACTCGCTCAGCAAGGAATCAGGCCATTTCTGCTGCTTGAACCGCTCGCTTGTTTCCGTATCCACGCAACGCAGAAAACGGCGGATTTCCCACTTGTTTTTTGGCGTGAAGAGCTAGATGTTGTCAAAAAATGGCTAAACCATGTAAACAGTGAAGAAAAACAGATTTTGCTAAGTTATGCACACTGGCTCGAAAACTATATATTTCTATATAAATTCCGCAGAATATTTAATAGCGTTGGTGTAATTATCAAAAAACCAGTTAAATATATTGTTGGAAATATTTATGAAAAGCTACGCCCAACTTAGACAAGATTTATTTCCCCAGGAATTCTTTAAATATTATCCTCCAAAGCATAAAATCTTTATCGACTGTGGCGCATTTGACGGCATTGGGTATAGTAATACCCGTCTGTTTTTCGAAGAGGGGTGGTCTGGCATCTGCATCGAATCCTGTCAAAAAAATTACGAAAAACTTGAGCGTCTGTGTAAAGAAACTAACGTAATAATAATAAAGGCAGCCATTTCAGATTTCGAAGGTGAAAAGGAATTAAATATTGCCACGATACCTGGCTCCGAAGACTGGGGCTCGGACGTATCATCTCTAACGGATGATGTCATCCAACGTTGGCCGGATTATATTTGGGAGAAAGAAATTGTTTCAGTAACTACGCTAAATAAGATACTAAATCGCAATGCTATCGAGAATGTTGATTTTATTTCAATAGATGTCGAAGGACATGAGATGGCTGTTTTGCGAGGTTTTGATCTGAATAAGTACAAGCCGCACCTTATGGTGGTTGAATACTCCAGTAGTGAAGAAAAGATATAATTATTGGCATATTTAAAGGGGTATGGATATTCTTGCTTGAAAGATAATCAGCAAGATCTTTTTATGGTACGAGGAAGGTGTATAGATTATTTATGGTTCGGTATATTTGAAAATTTTACTCAAGAATAAAGACTGGACGCCAGTAAATATCGCCATGAAATGGAAGACTTTAATTTGGAAATTTCCGCATTTATAGTTACCTACAACGAAGAAAAACGTTTACGTGATTGCCTCAAAAGTCTGAGCTTCTGCGATCAGATCGTAGTTGTTGATTTAGGTTCAACAGATCGGAGCGTCGAAATTGCACGTTCATGTAATGTTCAATTGGCCAAACATGCCCCTGTGCCATTTGTAGAAGAAGTCTGGGCAGATGTAATCCCAATGCTTAATCACAATTGGGTTTTACGCGCTGATCCTGATGAGGTCTTCCCCCCTGATATGGTTTCAGACCTCAACGACCTTCTTGAGTGTGTTCCGGATGATGTCGGGTATATTACTATTCCTCACCAATTTTATTTTTTAGAAAACCCCCTGCGCTATACTGTTTGGGGCGGCATTAGGAATATTGGAAAAGTCTTCCATAAACACCGTGTAAATATATACCCACGGATACATGGCGGTATTGAAATTAAAGATGGATATAAATCTTTTGACCTAACTCCCAGCCAGACAACGGCTATTCAACATTTTTGGGTTGACAGTTACAGCCAGTTATTTTCAAAGCATCAGCGCTATATAAAGCATGAAGGGAAGAGCCGATATGAAAACGGTCAAAGATTTTCATGGATTAAAATGGTTACTTTCACTGCAAAGGCCTTGCTTAAAAGCTTGGTGAAAAAGAAGGGTTGGTTGGGAGGCTGGGTCGGATGGTATTTGAGTTTTTTCTATGCAATATATGAAGCTCGTGCTTGGCTTTCTCTCCGTACCTATCAATATTCCCTTAGAAAAAGTGTTTCGTGACAAACTACTCACTGCTCCCACGTGATTTCGGTCATCGCCCCTTATCTGACTTTGTGGGTGTGTCCAATTTATTCTCGAACCGATAGAGAGCATCCATTCCAAATGTAGTTGTTCAAAAACAATTTTGAATTTTCTATCATCTGCGTGCATGTTGTCGCAAATGAGGTAGTAGACCAACAGAGAGATACACAAATGCGGTTGTTCGCGCTGCCAACAATCGGAAAAACACCCTGATAATGAATAACACTCTCAGATGAGTCTGTTACTCATTCTTGGCGGCAGACGACATATGTGGTTTCATTTTGAATGTATTGGTAGCAGACTCCTGGTTCGCTATCTAAGTAAACTTGTGATTGCTGAAAGAAATGGATAAGCAGAAACCAACGTACATAAAATATCATGAGTGAAACACCACTTGTATCCATTATCACGCCATCTTATAACCAGGCTCAATTCTTAGAGTCGACTATTTGTTCTGTACTGGAGCAGGGCTATCCAAATATTGAGTACATCATTTGCGATGGTGGCTCAACGGATGGAAGTGTAGGGATCATACATAAGTACGAGGCGCGCCTTAAATGGTGGTGCAGCGAGAAAGACAAGGGTCAATCTGATGCAATCAATAAAGGTGTTGAACAAAGTACAGGTGAAATTATTGGATGGTTGAACTCAGATGATTTATATTATCCAGATGCAATTGAGATTGTTGCAAATTATTTTAATACACATCCTGAAGTTGATATGATTTATGGTGGGATTGACCGGATCGATAGCAAGGGCAAGTTTATCCAACAATCCGTACCGCTAGATTATTCTTTCAAAGAAATGTTATCTCACAGTTTAGTTATTCCGCAGCCTGCTTCTTTTTTCCGTCGAAGTTGCTTTGATGATGTCGGAGGATTGGATGTAGACTACTTTCATTCCATGGATTTTAATCTATGGGCGAAGATGGGGATGCGTTTCTCCATTCGGAAAATTGATCATGTCCTGGCGAAATTTCGGTCTCATGCAGATGCTAAATCTGTAAGTCAATCTTATACAGTGGGCCCAGAAATATTAAAGACATTGGACTGGGTGTTCAGTCAACCAAACCTGCCGATGGATATACAAGTGAAGCGGAATGAAATTTACAGCGGAGCTTTAGTTGTTTCTGGCACAGGGTATTATGCTTCTCTTTGTCTGTCTCAAGCACGCAAAAACTACTTTAAAGCCATCCGGCTATACCCGCCTCAAATATGGCGAAGTCGTGTTGTGGCGTTAATACTTCGAACGCTTTTCGGAAAAAAATTATTGGGCTTTCTCCGATCTTGGAAACTAAGATTATTTTCGGTGCAATAAACCTTATTGCTTGGTTTTGCTTTAAATAATCCATTTCAATGGGTATTCTTCGTTCATGAGGATCGCAATGAGAATAAAAGTGGCGACGTTGATCTGGAAGGATGGATATGGCGGTGCCGAACGCTCAATACGTAACATAGCGGCGGCACTTGATCCTGACCAAGTTGATATGCGTTTTTATTATTTGTCAGGCCCACGGGGGCTTTTTTCTGAGGAAATTGTAGATATGGGCTATGAGGTAGTAAACCTGTATTGGGCTAATGGTTTCAGCATAGCCGGGCGTTGGCGTTTATTGAAATTGTTGCACCAGTTTGATCCCCTGATTGTGCATGATCATATTATTCCTCCCCTCACGCGACCTGTGATAAAACTAGCCTGCCGGTGTCCGATTTTACACACTGAGCACGGGGAGGCTATGCGTCATCAGGCGGGTCAGAATAGTTGGCGCCGCCTTATAGCGCGCTTCGATTTGTTGTTTTGTGATGCTGTTCTGGCAAATTCGCGTGCTAGCCAAGTGGCTGTACGACAAGCCTATAGCTATCCTGAGTCAAGAATTCGGGTACGATATCCCGGAATAGATTTACAGCAATTCATTTCAACAAAAGACCTGAACGTAAGCAACGCTAGAAAGCGCATCGGCTATGTAGGGCGTATTCTGAACAAGCACAAAGGTACTGACTACTTACCTCGAGTCGCACGCGCACTATTAGATTTGGGGCACACGAATATTGAGTTTGTTCTTGCCGGGGATGGTCCTGATCGACAAGAAGTTGAGTCATTATGCGAACTATTGAATGTGTCGCATCTGTTTACGTTTCTTGGATTTTGTTCAGACGTTTCTTCGGTGATGGATACCTTTGATGTGCTACTTGTGCCCTCCCGTTATGAGTCTTTTGGGCGATCTGCGCTGGAGGCATTGGCCATGGGGGTACGAGTGGTTGGATTCGACGAAGGCGGTCTGGACGAGGCTGTGGGGGAATGCGACGGTGCCCAATTAGTGCCCGCGGGTGATGTTAATGCAATGGCACGGGCAGTCGCCTCTATCTTGGATTTACCGCAAACTCGCTCACGCAGCAGCCGGGCCTATGTTGATGAGAAGTTTTCGCTCAAACGTATGGCTTCGGATCTACACCAGGATTATAGAGAATATTGTATTTAGGGCTTTCTCAAAACACACAAGGTGCTCTCGCTGAATCTCGCCTACTCTTGTGTTGCCCTTTCTGATCTTGCCAAATGGATGATATGGCTACTACAACATCTTGACCCTCAAACGTGGCTTTTGCGGGAAATAAGGGCTACTCCTTTTGTGGGAGTGGAAGGGGTGGCCTCTAATGTACCTTAAATTAATGATGCTCCGACGAATCTAATTGCTTGGGCTAGTAGGGGTGTGTTGGAAAAGAATCGTGGGCCGGAATCGCCCCGAACGTTCGATAGGCTGACTTATGAAAATACTCATTGCTAACTATAGATACTTTATCTCAGGCGGCCCCGAACGATACATGTTTGGTGTCTCCGATTGGCTGGCTGGCCGAGGGCACCAAGTTATTCCTTTTTCGATCACGTACCGCCAGAACCGCCCCACACCTTTCGATCGCTACTTTGTTGAGCCATTGAGTGCACCTGATGAGGTGACTTTCCGTGAACATAGCTTCAATTCCAAGTCTATCCGGCTATCGCTGGAGCGTTTGTTCTACGCAAAGGATGTCGAGCAAGCGGTAATAGAGGTCGTGAATGATACGAGCCCCCAAGTTGCATATATCCTACATTATCTCCGAAAACTTTCACCATCTATCCTCGTAGGGATAAAGAAATCAGGGCTTCCCATCGTGGTACGACTTTCGGATTACGGAATGCTTTGTCCGCAGGCGCATTTCTACCGCAATGGGAGTCCATGCGAGCTATGTCTGCATGGCAATATTTGGCACAGTGTGATTCATGGGTGTGTTCAATCGAGCAGGTTGGTCTCCCTGGTAAATGCTATGGCTACTTACTTTCAGCGAAATCGCAGGTTCTTCGATTTGATTGACATTTTCATTGTGCCGTCCAAATTCATGTTTGACAAAATGATTCAAGCTGGCTATCCAGAGGAACGTCTTAGGTTGTTAACGACTTTCGTTGACATCGAAAGGTTCCGACCGCTTGAACCGCGATTAGGAGGGTCTCCATACGTTCTTTACCTTGGGAGGCTTGTCCCGAACAAGGGGGTTCAAGTACTCCTCGACGCATGGAACAGGTTCAAAACCCGCTGCCCGGACAGCCCTTTGAGGTTGAAGATAGTAGGGACCGCGACCGACGGCTATGACGACTATTTGAAGTCCTTAGCAAGGGAGTTGGAGCTTAGAGATCTGGAGTTCGTGGGCCACCTACGAGGAGAAGATGTCGTCCGCGCATTGAGTGAAGCGTTTCTCACTATCGTGCCCTCCCTTTGGTACGAAAACCTGCCCAACGCGATATTGGAGTCCTATGCATGCGGTACACCCGTCTTAACTACAGGGATAGGTTCCCTCAAAGAATGTGTGAGGGAGGGAGAGACCGGTTACTTGTTTCGTTACGGTGATGCCAATGATCTCGCGGACAAGTTGGTTTATTGCTGGGATCATCCTGAAAAAGTCGCAGAAATGGCGAAGAAAGCTCGAAGTATTGCGGTGTCAACCTATTCCCCCGGGATCCATCTAGCTGAACTAGAGGCTCTTTTTAATAATCTTGTTCAAGCAAACAAGATCTGAGTCAATATATTGCCAATGATAGTGGTGGATCATGGATTGGCTGTGATTAGTCAAGGAGACATTTAGTGCCCTTTCAGGGTGCAAGTTTTGTCAACCTGTAGGATAAATCGCACCGCTCATTTTTCCAGTATTATTAGACATTAGCTGTGAATGGCTTCGGTTGAGGATTTGTTGTGTATTGTTGATGCACCTTAAGATAATATATATTTATTGTATGGTCCGAGCTGGAGTGTGAGCGTGCCGATGTATCGAATCCAATCCCGGTTTCATTTTCCAGCGCTGTTTGCTTTTACGGAATCTTTTCATAAAAACGATAGATTTTCCTACTCTTAGACAATGTAATGAGTCTTGACAAGATATCGAAGAAATTAAGGCAAGCAAAACTACAACCTGCCCTGGATACTCTTCTTGGCGGAGGGATTGTTCTCGACATCGGCGTGTGGTGTTCCATGCCTGAACCGCATGATTCGGAAAATTGGCTTGAGAAGCAATATACAGGGAAGGGGATATTATTCTGTATTGGTGTAGAAGACATGAGCGCGTTTAAGAAAATGTATCCAAGAGTTATACCTATTCAGGCGGATGGGCGCGCTCTCCCATTCAAGAATCGATCCATAGACCTAGCTGTTGCGAACGCAGTCCTGGAACATATCCCCCCCCGCGGGTCAAAAAGCTTTCGTGAGTGAGATGTGCAGAGTTATCCGACAAAAAGCTATCCTGGCAGTACCTGATCGCTTGTGCCCCTATGAAGTGCATAGCCGGACCCCTTTCGTCCATTGGTTTCCATCGTGGCGAACATTTCTTCGAGTACTTGGTAAAAGCTATTGGGCTGATCCTGAGAATCTCTCGACGATTTTCAGCCATAGATCGCTGCGGGCACTTCTAAATCGTTCAAAGCTTAGAGCAGGAAACTGGCGGATCCGTCGACAGCTTTTCCTTATTATCCCCATTTCCCTCGTGGCAACGTTTACGCTAGGTCAGGACAACTTTAGCAAATCGAATAGTTGGGATTAAATCGCGGAATTAGAATCCGATTTCGACAACCACTTGATGGCAAGCGCCGGGTCCATCGGGTAGAATTTGAGTTAAACACATACACAATCATCAAGGATGTACGAATGGATGTAGCCGTCATTCTCACGTACCGATGCAACTCGAAATGCTCGATGTGCCATATTTGGCAGAACCCAACACACCCTCAAGAAGAAATCACGCTCGAGACGTTGGAAAAGATCCCGGAGGGAGTAGATTATCTCAATCTATCAGGAGGTGAGCCGACTCTGCGTGAGGATCTGCATGAGATCATAGACCTGCTCTATCCCAAGGCTATGAAGCTTGAAATTAGCAGCAATGGGTCGGGAACCGCCAAATTAGAGCCCATCATCCGCAAGTATCCCGATATCAAGGTCCGTTACAGTTTGGACGGTATGGGTCTTACAAACGATCGCATCCGAGGCGAGAGGGGGGGATTTGATGAGAAGGTTTCCGGCCTTCTCAATCTCAAGGAACTCGGCGGATGCGATCTGGGTTTTGCTATCACGATCCAGGATGATAATGTCTCCGAAATATGTGAGGTTTATCATCTCGCGCAAGAACACGGATTTGAGCTCGCGACATCCACCCTGCACAATGGTTTCCAGTTCCATAAAAGTGACAATATCCCCTATGATCGAGTCGATGTCGCCAAGAGCATCGAAAACCTGATCGTCGAGATGTTGCGCACGAACGATGTGAAGACCTGGTTCCGAGCCTACCTCAATTTGGGTCTTATACGGAAGGTGCTTGGGCATCCCCGGATGCTCCCTTGTACTGCGGGAACGGACTTCATCTTCATCGACCCATGGGCAGATGTCTATGCTTGCAACGTTCGGCCCGATCTCCTCATGGGGAATCTCAGGGAACGGAATTGGGAAGATGTTATGCAGGGCGGTATTGCCGAGGAGGTGCGAGGTAAAGTCGCGATATGTACACAAAACTGCTGGATGGTCGGATCAGCGAAAACAGCCATGCGTTACTCTCTTTTCCCGCAGATACCGAGATTGCGTCCTTCGATCTGGGTTCTGGAAAATAAAATTAAGACCACACTCGGCATACCGCTAAATCTTGATCGTTACGTAAATTATCAGAACGTTATTGATGATGAGGTTAAACCGGAGCGTATCTCCTTCTTGGATAAGAAGGCGCCTCGAATCCTGCAGAAGCGGGAAGACAATCGCTACCAGGAAAAAGGTCCGTATTTCAATCGATAGAGGAGTCTTTGCTCTTGAAGGGTAAAAAGCTTTCGATCGCTATGATTGGAATGAAGGGCTTACCTTATCCTGGCGGGATAGAAACCGTCGTCGAGCAACTCGGGCGTCGACTTGTTGAGCGGGGCCACACGGTCACGGCCTACGTTCGCCCCCGCTTCATGAGCAATAAAACGGACGAATACCTGGGCATAAGATTAGTCCGTATCCCCTCCTTGCGCGGCAAGAATATCGACACATTTTCATACGCCTTACCAGCCGCATTGCATGGTGCATTTTCGAGCGCAGATATCGTCCATTTTCACGCCACTGGTGTTTCCATCTTTT
Organism: Anaerolineales bacterium; assembly: GCA_034430795.1. Lineage (GTDB taxonomy): Bacteria > Chloroflexota > Anaerolineae > Anaerolineales > E44-bin32 > E44-bin32. The sequence continues at coordinate 64,706 of DAOUDJ010000117.1, forward strand.
CACTCCTGCCAAAGCTGCTCGGGAAGAAGACGATTGTCCAGAGCCATGGACTCGACTGGCAGAGGGCGAAGTGGGGGCGTCTCGCGAAAGCTTATCTCCGGGCCACTGATTATTATACAGTTCATTTTCCACATGTGACCACGGTGGTAAGCGAGACTCTTAAAGCCTATTATGAGGGGCGTTTTCGCAAGTCTGTCATATACATTCCAAATGGCGTAAACCCGGTCGAGTCTCTTCCGCCAGGCATGATCAAGCATTTGGGTTTGCAGGGAGATGATTACATTTTCTTCGCTTCCCGGCTGGTGCCTGAGAAGGGATGTCACTATCTTCTCGACGCATTCGAGCGAATTCGAAATTGCGGGAAGAAGCTGGTGATTGCAGGAGACTCCCCTGAGGATGATCCCTACGCTGCGGAACTCAAACGTAGAGCATCCGAAGATATCCTTTTCCTAGGGTTCGTGACCGGCCAGTTGCTCCAGGAGCTCATCAGCAATTGCTATGTTTATGTTCTCCCATCCGAGATCGAGGGCCTCTCCACCGGACTTCTCGAGGCAATGAGTTATGGAAATTGTGTTTTGGTAAGTGATATCCACGAGAATCTCGAGGCGATCGATGATTGTGGTGTTGTTTTCCGGTCAGGAGACGTGCAAGATTTGGAGCGCAAGCTCCGCTATCTTTTGGAGAGCGAAGATCATGCCATGGATCTTCGCGCGAGGGCAAGAGTGCATGTCCGAAAGAAATATTCCTGGGATCGTGTGACAGACGAATACGAAGAGCTTTACTACTCATTGGTGTTGGGGTAGTAAATGATGCTTGGATACCTGCGAGACCCCTTGTAAGCCATGAGGGATAAATCGGTGTCCAAATGTTTCATATGCCTGCCTGCGATTGCTAGATACCGGTGAGCTAACTCAATTAATAGAATGAAGTAACGCCACATTCAAGGGATATTAGAATAATAGTGAGACTCAGGAGCCTTTTTCTTGGCCGGATAACCAGGCATCTTCTTGAGTCTTCTATTAGGATCGCAGTGTAAGCTTCGATATTATTGATGAGTTGACCAAGGTAAAATTTATTCCTTCAACTCTGTGGAAACTCTGTGGATGGTCTCAGTTCAAGGTATGTGCTAGGATTAGGCGCTACTCTGTTTGAAGATCATCAAAGCACCCCGTTAGCATTAAAGGGGGAGTATTTAATGGAACCACCCATTCTTGAGCCTGAAACGACCGATGGAAAAGGCATGCATCTTTCCTCGCGATCACGATTACCAAATGCGCTCCGCCGCTCCCTAATGATGGTGACGCTGATGTTGTCCGACGGCTTGTCTCTCGCTCTCGCTGGGATCATCGCCGTGGGGATAAGGACCGCCCTTGGATCGATGCTCGCGCCTTTGGACTTGTCTATACTCGGCGAATATCATTTCATTAGTAGACCAGAATTCCGTTATGCTCTCCCCATGTTCGCCATGGTCATCGTTATCTTTGCCGTGCGCGGGCTTTATGATTCCATCTCATCCGGCCCAGTCAAGGAATTGCAATCTTTATCGATCACGGCGAGCATGGTTTTTATGGTTTTTTTGGGTATTTCCATCGTCCTCCGGACGTCTACAGACCTGTCACGATTTGTCGTTGGCCTGAGTTGGGTGTTGGCGTTGGTTTTAATCCCGCTGGGGAGAGCGATCACGAGGTCGGTCTTCAGCAAGGCGAGCTGGTGGGGGGAGAGGGTCGCCATCGTACACGTGGGATCTCCGGCGATCGACTTCACCAAGCATCTAATCCGCCACCCGAAGTCAGGCGTTCTTCCCGCCGTCTTGATTAATCTAGAGCGCTCGGGGGGGATGGGCTCTGATAAGAATCGGAAAGTTCTTCATGATCTGCGCACGTCGAGTATATATCCTAATTTCATCGACTGCGCACTGTTTGTGTTCGAGGGTTCTCCCGTGGAATCCCCAGAGATCCTGCGGGAATTTAACGACATCTTTCGCAGAATTATCCTCGTCGGTGTCTCTCCCGAGCAACGCTTGAACTGGTCGGGAGCGATCGATCTTGGGGGTGTTCCCGGCCTTGAGATCCGGCACAATCTCCTAGACAGGCGAGCTCAAATCATCAAGCGTCTCATCGATGTCGCACTTTCCGTCTTTGCCCTGATCGCTCTCATTCCACTGTACCTCCTCATCGCAATTCTGATTAAGATCGATTCGTCAGGTCATGTGTTTTTCCGCCAGATCCGAGTAGGGATCGGCGGGAGGAACTTTGGGATGTGGAAATTCCGGACGATGTACACCGATGCGGAGAACATGCTTGAGACATTGCTGGAGGCGAACCCTTCCGCCAGGGTGGAATGGGACAAATACCAAAAGCTCAAGGACGATCCTCGCATGACAAGGGTGGGAAAGTTTCTTCGACGCTTTAGTCTTGACGAGACTCCACAATTTTGGAACGTCCTGAATGGGGAGATGAGCATTGTTGGACCGCGCCCCTACTTTCCAGACCAGAGGGAGATTTATGGGGCAAGCCATGCTTCCTATACCCAGGTGCGCCCTGGCATTACCGGTCTGTGGCAGATAAGCGGGCGAAACAAGACTACGTTTGCCGACCGCGCGATCATCGATGATGACTACGTCCGCAATTGGTCGATCTGGTTCGATCTATATATTCTCGCAAAGACCCCCTGGGTTATGCTACGCTGGGACCGAGCCTACTGAAATATCTAAATGCAACCCTGTTGAAGAAGCTTGACAACCCCGGTCAACGCTACCATAAAAGGGCATAAGCGCCTGCACGGTTGGTAACCGAGAGTTTCCTTCGATATAGATTCGGATTTCTCCACAGGGCAATGGTGTTTTTGCATGCCTGGAGAACACAGGTTTATTCACGGCTATTATTCGAGTCGTTGCATATGCCCCCCGCGTAATCGGATACAATTCGGGAACCGTTATGTGCCACACTACCAGTGGTGCACGTGCAGAGAGTTCCAAAGGGACGATCCCTGATGCCTTCAACCCGGGACTCTGGCGCAATCGATTCTATCGCTGGAAATTCATTAGGATCTTGATCGTCCATTATATCTACCAGGAGCAAGATGGGGAAAAATGGGTCCTCCTTGTGAAGCGTGATTTGCTTTTGAGCTGCGGTCAGCCCATACTATGCTACGCGTTTCGATTTGCACAATCTAGCTGATTTGGCTCGATCTCGTCATCCGCCTATGCACAGTTTGGGCCGTGATCGCCGGGATCGGAGCCTTCTGACCAAACTTCCGAAGAAAAACGAGAAAAGCGGTCGATTACCAGCCGATTGGGTGTGTTGCATTCACACCTAAGTCTTCATCAGCTTTCAGTTGTGGGCATTCATACAAGTGCAGAATCCAAATTGAGTTCGCTTGTGGTGAAGAGCCAGGGATGTTGAATGACGAGGATAATGACTCAATTTCAATCCCGCCGGGTTGTTGTCGGGATCATCATTCTGATCAGCTTGATCGGCGCTGGAGTTATGTTCTTCGCAACTCGCTGGGGACCCTGGGCATACAGTGACGGCGTAGGCTACATCGCGAATGCGAGGAACCTGATCCGTGGCAATGGGATGGGGTTGTGGAGAGCGTCGGGGAGATTCGTGCTTACTTCACATCATCCTCCTCTTTACATTCTCGCTCTTGCCTCCTTCGGAATGTTCGAAGTAGATCCGCTTACTGTCGCCCGGTGCTTGAGTGTTTCCTTGTTTGCTTTTACGATTCTGATTATTGGTCTATCCATATTTGCGATCACCAAGAACGGTTTGCTGGCCATATCACTGAGCGGAGTAACGTTGAGCTTCCCGATCCTTATCGATCTCTACTCCGGGGTGATGTCAGAGGGACTCTTCTTCCTTCTCGGTTTCAGCGCATTGATGGTCGCGATTCTAAGCGTCCAAAAAGAGAAGATGAAGTATGTGGTGGCTTCTGGAATCCTATCGGGCCTTGCGTTTCTAACCCGCTACATCGGGGTGGGCTTTGTGATAACCTGTGCATTGGTTGTATTTATTTTCTCCCCGCTTCCTTTGATGCGTCGCCTAAGGCCCGCCATACTTATCACTTCATTAGGCGTACTTCCGGTAGTCCTCTGGCTAATCTGGCTGCAGTTTCAGCCGTCTGCAGATCCAGCTCGTTCACTTAGCTTCGCAATAGGCAATCTGTGGACAAATCTTCAACCCGTGAGGGTGGCACTTGTGGATTCGTTTTGGAAATCCTTGCCCTTTGTTCGAGCTCTGCCCGATTTAACATATCGTGCGAATCTGTTAATGCTTCTTGGGATCTTCATTTTTCTTTCAACATGTTTAATATACACATGGCTTCGGAGGCATAGGCAGAATGCTTTTGAAGAAGGTACGGCTCTCCTCAATCTAACCCTTATTCTTTTCTCTGCGGTTTATATCCTTGGCCTCGTCTTTTCTTACCTTTTCACACTACCGACGCCGGATTTTAGTCTGCGCACATTATCGCCTGCCTTATTCGCATTTACGCTGTCGTTTGTGATATTTGCCTTTTTTGCAACTCATCTCCGGCAGCAAACCTATTCGTTGGCTGTTATCCCCTTTCTGTTTGCAGTTTCCATTATGATTTTAAATTATCCTGAAAGCAGGGATCAGGTCCTTTCACTTTCTCGCGAGGGAAGGGGTTTTACCAGTCTCGCGTGGCAGACTTCACCAATGATCGAGGCTATCAAAGAAATCAACCCCCGTGTGCCACTAATAACGAATGAATCGGTTGCGATCCTTCTCTATACAAACCGTTCGGCATATGATTTTCATCCGATGTTTTCGGAACAACCAGTTGAATTAAACAACCGCTTCGGAGATGACACGTCCGAAGACGCCGCGAATATATTTAGGGAGGAGGGCGCCGCTCTCGTATTGTTTGATTCGATTTTCTGGCAGCTTGAACCGCTTGGACACGATCGTGCGAAAGCGAAGATTGAGGCCCTTACAGAAGGATTGGAAATCTTTTTCGAATCTACGGATGGAGCGATATACTTCTATCCTGACAATGGAAACTCCAGTGGATAGTCATTCGTCCTATCTCAATTGGACTCTGCCCGTTTGTGCTGTTTGTATCTTAAAGCCGAAGGATTGTTGGACAGAGCCGGAAGTCAGACTTACAAAGACCATTCAGAAATCCTCTGCAACCGTTATTCGGCTTGATCCCTGATGAAGAAACCGAGAGTCTCCTTGATCATACCCTGCTATAACGAGCAAGCCTCGATAGGCCTGCTTCTTGAAGCGATTCGCAGGCAAACCTTCCAAATTGACGAGATTGAGGTCATCATCGCCGATGGGATGTCTGATGACGGCACACGGGATGTGATCGGGGATTATGCCTCTCACCATCCCGAGATGACGATTCATCTTATCGATAACCCGCAGCGCATCATCCCCGCGGCTTTAAATGTGGCGATTAAGATTGCCATAGGGAATGTGATCATCCGCCTCGATGCGCATTCGGCGCCAAGATCTGACTATGTGGAGCGGTGCTTGGCTGTCTTCGAGGAGACCGGTGCTGCAAATGTCGGTGGTGTGTGGGAGATCCGACCCGGCAGGGATACATGGATTGCTCGCTCGATCGCGCCTGCGGCATCCCATCCGCTTGGCGCGGGCGACGCTCGTTATCGCATCAGCGGCGAACCGGGACCAGTGGACACGGTGCCTTTTGGTGCATTTCGAAGGGAATGGTTGGCAAAGGTAGGTCCGTTCAATGAGGAATTGCTAACGAATGAAGATTATGAATTCAATGTGCGCATCCGCAAGGCAGGTGGTGTGGTCTGGTTCGACCCTTCTATACGCTCGATCTACTTTGCCCGACCTGACCTACGCTCTCTTGCCCGTCAATACTGGCGCTATGGGTTTTGGAAGGTGCGCATGCTCCGGTTATATCCAGGTACACTTCGTTGGCGGCAAGCACTTCCCCCGATCTTTGTTCTCTTCATTGTCATCCTGGCAGTTCTTGCATTCCCTTTTCCACTCGCTAGACTGCTCTTAGCGGTACAATTAGGCGCTTATTTGTTTTTCACAGCAACGGCGGGCTTATTGGAGTCGATTCGTCGAAATGATATGAGATTAATAATTGGTTTCCCTCTAGCCATCTGGACAATGCATTTTTCCTGGGGTACCGGATTTATCTGGAGTTTACTAAGTGGTGCTCCATGGGGGCGGCATGGCTCAGATTGAATCCAGGCGCGTGCGCTGGAGAATAGGCACCGGCGAGCGGCGTATCATCCTCATCGTCGGTGATTTCATCGCCGCCGCATCAGCGGCTTTTCTGGCGCTCTACCTCTGGGCGCAGATCGATTGGCTGGGTTTTTCACTCGTGTTTGTCCGCTTTCGAGCGGATTGGTTCTTCTTTCTTCCTCTCCTCTGGCTGCTCTTAATGGTCAACAATTATGATGTGATTCGCGCCTCTTCCTGGAGCGAAACCCTGCGCGGCGTGCTGTTCTCGGGCATCGGCGGCGTCGTCCTCTACCTTGTTGTGTATTTCACTTCTGACCCAGGGTCGCTGCCAAGGCGAGGTGTGCTGTATTTCCTCGTTCTTGTCATCTTGCTCACTCTGGCCTGGCGCTGGCTCTATATCAGGATCTTCACCGCGCCAGATTTTTTACGTAGGGCACTCGTGATTGGCGCGGGGGAAAGTGGAATTACTTTGTTGAATGTTGTTCATGCCATTAACCCACCGCCGTTTACCACTGTTGGATTCATAGAAGATAATCCAGCCAAGCAGGACGTTGAAATCGATGGCTGCCGAGTCCTGGGTGACAATTCGAAACTGCTTCCGTTAATCGAACAGGAAGCGGTCACGGATATCATCGTGGCGATTCTTGGACCCATGAACGGCGCGATGTTCCAGGCCATACTCGACGCGCAGGAGAGGGGGATCTTGATCACCCGTATGCCGGTTGCCTATGAGGAGCTACTTGGTAGGCTCCCGATTAATCACCTTGAATCGGATTGGCTGGTGAGGTCTTTTGTCGATGAGGTACGCATCCCCCCTCTTTACGCGATATCCAAGCGTCTTCTGGACTTCAGTGGAAGCTTATTGGGCTTACTGGGCTTTCTAGTGATCTATCCTTGGGTGGCTTTGGCGATCATGATCGAATCGGGCCGGCCGGTCATCTACATTCAAGAGCGATTGGGGCAGGGCGGCAATAAATATTGGGTGTTGAAATTCCGCACCATGAGCCAGGATGCCGAAGCGGACGGTGAAGCGCATTGGGCAATGGAGGGTGATCCGCGTACCACGAAGGTCGGCAAGTTCCTACGAAAGACTCATCTGGATGAGTTCCCACAATTCTGGAATGTTCTGAAAGGGGAGATGAGTCTGGTTGGCCCCCGCCCTGAACGTCCTAAATTGGTCGACGATCTTCAAAAACAAATCCCCTTCTATCGAGCCAGGCTATTAGCTAAGCCCGGCATCACCGGTTGGGCGCAGATAAATTACGGTAAGGGTGCATCGGTCGAAGGTTCGGCGGAGAAGCTTGAGTACGATCTCTATTACATCAAGCATCGCAGCCTGCTGATGGATCTGTGGATCATCCTGCGGACGACCGGTTCCATTATCGGTTTTCGAGGCATTTGAGATGGCACAAATTCTTGTTACGGGCGGCGCAGGGTTCATCGGCTCCCATCTCGTACGCAGTTTGCTCGACCGCGGAGATCGAGTTCGCGTTCTGGATAATCTCTCATCAGGTTCAAAAGCGAACCTCGCTGGTTTGGAGGTTGAGTTCATCGATGGAGATATCCGGGACATTACAGTTGTTCAGGAGAGCATCAAAGACGTTGACACCATTTTCCACCTGGCTGCATTCATTTCCGTACCTAGTTCTATGGAGGATCCTCTCACATGCTATGAGGTTAATCTGAACGGAAGTCTTAATGTGCTATTGCAGGCAAGTGAGGCAAGTGTGCGGCGAGTCGTGCTGGCATCTTCGGCTGCAATCTACGGCGAGAGTGAGAGCACCGTTGCCGAGACCCACCCCCTAAATCCATTATCTCCTTACGCGGCATCCAAACTGGCGATGGAGCAGGCTGCGAAACTGTTCTCGCAGTCGTTCAGCTTGGCAACCGTTTGCCTGCGATACTTCAATGTCTATGGACCACGCCAATCTCCTGACTCTCCCTATGCAGCAGCCATACCAATGTTCATCCAGGCTATGTTGGCTGGTGAGCCAGCGACAATCCATGGGGACGGCCGGCAAACCCGCGATTTTGTTTATGTGAGAGACGTTGTCGAGGCGATGCTGCTAGCCGTAGATGGGGATTCCCTAGCTGGTCGAGTTTTTAACATCGGCGGTGGCAAATCGGTTCCCATTATCGAGTTAGTCGAGATCATGCAGCGATTCTTCCCCGAAACTCCTGATCCTGTATTCGGTCCTCCTCGCCAGGGAGATCTACACTTCTCTGAGGCTGACATCTCATCGGCTGAAAGAGCGTTGGGATATCGCCCGCGTATCGACTTACAGGAAGGGCTTGGGATTACAGTAGAATGGTTCAGGTCGAGGAGAGAAGTAGAATCTTGAGGAAACCTCTGTTCCAAATTCGTAATCGAACCCTTTTTCTGGTGGATCTGTTCCTGATCGCGACATCCGTTCTCGCGAGTTTTGCGCTGCGGTTGGATATCGGACCAATCTACTCCTTCTATTTACCATCGGCGCTGCAGATGGTTGCCATGGCACTAATTGTAAAACCGATTGTTTACTACCTCTTCGGTCTCTACCGGCGATATTGGGTATACGCTAGTGTGCGTGAGCTGCGGCTTGTCTTTATCGCCTCGGCAGCGGCTTCAACTATCGTGGCTTTGCTGGTCGTAATCACACGCAGTCTCGGCGGCATGCAAGTCGGATTCCCCCGTTCCGTAATTGGAATCGACTGGTTGATCTCGTTATTCAGTATCGGCGGTCTTAGGATGGTTGTCAGATTGTTAGCTGAAAGTGGGCAGATCAGCCAAAAAACGAGTGAGCGTCGCGGCGGTAAACGAGTGGTGATCGCCGGTGCGGGGGATGCGGGAGTCCTTGTGCTGCGTGAGATGCAGCGCAATCCGCAGCTGCTGATGACCCCGGTCGCCTTTGTAGATGACGATCCAGAGAAGATAGGGATGGAGATCCACGGCATCAAGGTCATGGGCGGACTTGATGAAGTCAACGATGTCGTTGAGCGCATGATGGCGCATGAGGTGGTGATCGCCATTCCGACAGCGCCCGGCCATGTGGTCAGGATATTGGCGGAAGAGTGCCAGTCGAATGAAATTCCTTTCCGCACGATGCCTGGGATTTATGAGCTAATCGGCGGGAAAGTCAGCGTCAGTCGGTTGCGTGAGGTGGATATCACCGACCTTCTCCGGCGTGAGCCGACGGAAGTCGATGATGAGGCTGTTGGTCGGAAAATTACCGGCATACGAGTTCTTGTAACTGGAGCGGGGGGGTCCATCGGTCTCGAGCTTTGCCGTCAGGTTGCGCGTTGGAATCCGGGGGAGTTGATCCTGCTCGGCCACGGCGAGAACAGTATCTTCGAAGCGATGCTTGAACTACGAGAAACATTTCCTAGCTTGCCGATTATCCCCGTGATTGCCGATGTGCGTGATGTCGAGCGAATTCGAGATATCTTCGCGAGCCAACAACCGGAAGTTGTTTTCCATACTGCAGCGCATAAGCATGTCTCGCTGATGGAACTCAACGTCGAGGAGGCGGTCACCAATAACGTGCTTGGCACGAAGAGTGTTGTAGATGCAGCTCTAGCCTGCGGCACAGAACATTTTGTGCTGATCTCCACGGATAAAGCTGTGCAGCCGAAGAGTGTGATGGGCGCAACCAAGCGCGTTGCCGAGATGATCGTTCATGATGCTGCGGAACGATTCAGTAGAACATTCGTAACCGTCCGTTTCGGAAACGTACTCGGCAGCCGGGGCAGCATCGTACCTATATTTAAACGTCAAATCGCCAATGGCGGCCCGATTACGATCACGCACCCGGGGATGAAGCGCTTTTTCATGACCGTCCCGGAAGCAGTGCATCTGGTAATGCAGGCTACAAGCATGGGAGCGGCAGGTGATCTCTTTGTCTTGAAGATGGGAAAGCAGATTCGCATCGTAGACCTTGCGGAGGACTTGATCCGTCTTTCCGGTCTTGAACCCGGGAAGGATATTCAAATCCAATTTACGGGTATCCGTCCCGGCGAAAAGCTCAGCGAGGAGCTTTGGGACGTGGGCTTGAATTATACGGAAACCGAGCACCCCGACATCGTGCGTGTAGAAGAGAACAATGGTATGTTCGGCGATTCACTCCAGGCAATGATCGATGAATTGGTCCGCTTGGCGCACGAAGGGGATGGTCGGGCAATTATCGGTCTTTTAAGCGAAAGAGTCCCTGGCAGTGTTCTCGGCAAGACACCGCCGCCAGATCTGTCGACTGTTATTTGATTCCAGTAACCTCTTTCTGAATCTAACCACCCAAAGATCCACGACGGCTTTTCCATTTCGGTAAGATATTAGTGGATATGCTTGACACGTCACTCCATACATGATGATTTTCAGGTTATTTTCGATCAGACTTGATAATTCCTGGTAAGAGATAATGCTTTTAATAGGAAATTATTCCGCGGTAGGCTATCTTGGACTGTGGAATACGAGGAGCAGTGATGGGTTAAAGAACAGATGATCTCCCATCATGGAACCACGGATTCCTTGTATAGTCGAAGAAATCACAATAAAATAACGAACAGAATTCCTAAAAACATCTTCAATGAGTCCTTTGTGGAGGGGTTAACGAGTGAACACCAAGGTAATAAACATCTTCAATCGAATTGATCGTGAGACCTTACTTATCCTCCTCATCTTGCTTGTTAATCTAGTGTTAGTTTCACCGGATCTTCTCCCAGAGTTTCAGGAGATTAATCATTTCGATGAAACGAAGTATATTGACAGCGGGAGAAGTCTAATGGGCGGGGATTTAAGAGAACTCGCTCGTGGACCTCTGGTTGCTTTTATTTATGCACCGCTCTACCTCATTACCAAAAACTCCCCCAATTGGTTCTTGCTGAGCGCCGGCATCGGTCGAATGATGCTCTTTACTTTCATATGGGTGTCGACGGTTCAGCTTAGTAAGCAGTTTAGACGTTTTTTTCATCCATTCATTGCTGTTGGCTTGCTTTTCGTCTCAACTGCATTGATCAAGATCCTCTCTAACCCCAGCGATGCTCTATTTACATCGATGTCTGCCCTCGCGCTTGCATTTACGGTCTCTTTCTCTCAATCAAACCGCATTAGGGATCTCTCACTTGCGTCTTTGTTCATCGGCTTAGCAGCTCTATCGCGACCAGACGGTCTTTTCCTGTTTCCTTTTTTTATCACTATTTCATTATGGTTGGGTTTTAGTAAAAAAATACCTTCTAGAAAGACTATATTATCGGCAGTGCTCCCTGCATTAGCGATAATCGCACTGTTTGTGGTTGTGAGAGGTCTGTCCACTGGAGATTACTCATTACACGTTGGAGACAAAGGTTATAACACTCTTTTGTGGTCTCAACATACGGTCAGCGGGGGTCAACTAGGCGAAGGATATGCTGAGGCGGAGGCATTGTACGGTACTGCAGGGGAAAACCAGGGTTCCGTTTTAAGAGCAATCCTTCATAACCCTATCGAATTTAGCAAGCGAATTTTCCACAATCTGAAACAGATTCCACAGGTGCTCCTCTCTGCTTATGGGAAGAGAATCGGTCCAGCTATGTTTCTTATCGCAACAGTTGGTATTTACACATTACTTAAGAAACGGGCCTATGTCCTTTTGGCTATACTTCTTCTCTGGCCAGCATACGGTTTGTTATACCTTGGTTTCTACCTTCGAGATGGGTTCTTATTGCTTTCACACTTCATCCTAATTGTTCTTGGTGGCATTGGATTAAACTACATCATTTCTCCTGATATCCGAGCTAAAGAACGCGTACTTTGGTCGATTCCACTTATCGCTTTATCAATCTACAGTATATTAGACAATAAGCCTGCGTTCCTCGCCGTCGGCGTCATCACTCTGGCAACGCTCTCTATTGTTTGGCTTGTATACTCGATCATGCCAAAAACAACTTCCAGAAATGTCGTAGGGCTTCTAATAACGCTATGCGCGGGTTTATTGCTGCACGATCATTATCCATTTCCAAACCCATGGAACATTGGCGAATCGGCAGGAGAGAGCGCAGTACACTTTTTGCAGGACAATCTGCCATACGGTGCTCCTCTTGCCGCTTCAGATCCACTCCCCGCAGTCGCGTCAAATATGGAATTAGTGGATCTTGCCAGTCTTCCAGATGAAGAATCAATGGAGACTCTTCAAGCATGGGTCGACCAAAAAGGAATTAAAGCACTTTACATCACAACAGGGTTCATCAATTCATACCCCGAGAAATGGAATATCATTGAATCGAGTATCGGCGAAATATTCGAGGTCGCGTTTATTGCAGATCCGGGCAGCATCCAGGTCTTGATGGTTCAACCCAATAATTAAAGACTTAAAGTACCAGTAGATTTGGACAAGCCCATCCAAAGTGAACAAGATAATCACACCAAAGTCGACTCATAGCCCTGTGATTTCTTGAAAGAGGGTGTTCCTTTAGTTAGGATGGGTGCCAAAGCGGAATACCAAAGAAAATATCTGAAAGTTGTAGGTTGGTATAAGAAAAGAACAGCGGTGTTTCTAAGCTCTGGGCAAGTAAAAGGTCATATACATTTCCGGTTTCCATGCCACTTTTAAGTGGATAAGAGTCTTTAGACACGAAAACACCTCAAAATAAGGTGGACTCCTCCTTTCTGCTGATAACGGTAGACGGTACTGGACAGTCCTGGTAGTACAAGTCTGCAGGCGTGCGGTAATCCAATGCCTGGTGCGGTCGATCGAAGTTGTAGAAGTTGAAATAGCGCCTCAGGTTTTGCCGAGCTTCGCGGGGGCTACCATAATCGTGCAGATATACCTCCTCGTATTTGACGCTGCGCCAGAGCCGTTCGGTGAAGATGTTGTCAACCACGCGACCGCGGCCATCCATGCTGACCCGAGCTCCAGCCGTCAGGATCCTCTCGGTAAAACGCGGGCTGGTAAATTGACTGCCTTGATCGGTGTTGCAGATTTCCGGAGTAGCCTGCAGCAGGGCGCGGTCGATCGTCGACAGGACGAAATCGATCTCCAAGCTCTGGCTAAGCTCCCAGCTGACCACAAACCGCGAGAACCAATCCAGGGACAGCCACCAGATAGAGCCAACCG
>DAOUDJ010000118.1:0-28741 GCA_034430795.1 Anaerolineales bacterium
ATAAACATCTTGAGCTTTTCAAGCTTCATTAACGGAGATTGATCTTGGAGGCTGTAGACATCAATCGAAAGCACGAAATCATTAAATTCACCGCTTTTGGTTGTTTCACTCCATGGAACATTCATAGATAAGTCCGTTCCTGGAATTTTTTTCTCAAGCATTCGCGAACTCATTGGATCATTCCACTCATAGAATGCCAGAGAACTAAAGATTTCTTTGGAAAACTGAGACACCTTATCAACCATACCCTTGACTTGCGCCGAAGATGCCGCAGCAATAAGCCTGTCTTGACCAACTGTTTCGGTTTGAGACGACAGTCCTCCCATTGAATCTAAGTTCCCGCCGAAATACGAGAATAATTCACGACATTGATTGTAGAACCCAAGCGTGGTGGCATCAACTCCACCAGTCTTCAGATTGATAGGTGGAACGCCCGTGTAATTGATACCTTCTCCATCTTTCGCATTTCTGAATGCTTTAGCGCCTTCATCATCTCCGCCAGAAAATGCCGGGATCGTTTTTTGCGCATCCGCCTGGTCTCCCAGTTTTCTAAAGAGACTATTAGCTAGGATGTGTAAATCAAGCCATGCAGCCACAGGAGGAAAAGGAAGTAGATTCCCTGGCACAAAATCATACCCAAGAAAAATATAAGGACCAATTCTCGGACCCTCCCACTCAACAATATTCAGAATTTTCTTTCCACTTACCGCGTAAGTAACAACAACTTCCTCATCAGGCAACCAAACATCACGAAGGAATACCTTGGGCCTATAAAGCTCTACGGATTCGTTGACAGTGACGGTCTCGGCCCTGTCTTCGCCCTCTTCTGTCTGAAGCTGCATGTTATAAGGATCGGCTTCAAGAAGCTTTACATTCTTGCCGAATCGATAATAATCGTTCCCCTTCACCTCGTCAAGGTCCATCCAATAATCGTTTCCTACATACTGAATTACATCCATGTCCTTTGCTGACATATCAAGAACTAAATCATCAGCGGTTATGGAATCAACAAACGATTCACCAATGGAATGATCCAGCATCTTCCCAGCCGCATGTAAGCCACACTTCGCAATTCCCATGAAAAACAGCGACTCAGTCACGATTTTCCTGAATGTATTCTGTAGCCCTATTTCATCCGGGATGAGATTGACTGCTAGTTCAAAATCAGCAGATGTCGCCTTAAAGCTAGGGATCGGAGTAGTGAACATTGCACGAGGAACACCAGGCGAAAGCTGCCTGACATAAATCGAGACAGCTAGCTTTAGAAACGGAGTCGGAACCCTTTTCACTGCGCCATTTTGGGCGTAATTGAAACCAACATATTCCTTTACTGCCTGAACTCTTCTCTTCCTGTTATATCTCAATTGCCTATTCGACCACTCGATACTTTGAGTTAGTCGCTCAAAGGATGATTCACTAAGAGAAAAACTACTCATCTCCACTCCAATCTAAATATTGAAAAACAACGCTTCTTATCCCCAGCCATCGGAATGCAAAAGCTGCCTTCCGGCTGGTTCCTTCTTTTTCTCTCTACGTGCGATCCTCCAGGCTAGCGATCCGACCGGAGGATCAAGCTTTACTACTTCTTTTTTGGTTTTTACATCAGCAGCGAGAAACCAAGCAAGAGCGTCAGCTATAACTCGATCTCCATGATTTGCCCTTGCACCAGATGGATCTTCAGCGGCTTCTTCCTGAGAGTGAATCACCCCGCCATTCTGAGCGAAGATATATTCGAGACACTCATTAAGGGCATCCGGAGATCGGTTAATGAATCTACCGCTTTCAAGTGCATCGCTATACTTCCCTAAGAGAACGAGTTTCTTCTCTTTCGTGGATGCAAATCCCGGAATATCAGTTGTCTTCCTCGATAAAGATTCTTCTCGTCGCCTGAGATACACATTCGGGTACTTCAGTTCCATGACCTTATCGCCAAATTGCCTCCCAGGACCGTTTGATTCCCAGATAAGCTTTGCATTATTGAACCATTTTGCATAAGCAACCGCCAAGACGGCAAATGCTTCTGGCCGTATGTACGGATTGACATATTGCATCACCTTTTCGCCAGTTGCTTTATCGATTGCACTGAGAGTAGAATTAGAACTCCCCGTACCCGATGAAACATCAACGCCAATCAGGTATACTCGTCCAGCCGGCGGAACGAACATACCTTCATTGTTTTTTGTGAGAGTAAGCCAAAGCTGAGTTGTGCCTTTCCAAAGCATGACTAATCCGACATCTTGAAATCAATGGGGGTTCCATCATGCAAGTCATAAGACAAATCTCCTATATGAGTTGGATTCATGGCATGTTCTTTCACGGCCCTAGCGATTACATCTGGGCTAAAAAATTGATCGCCACTCCCAAGGTAGTCAATATCAAGCTCTTGTGCAATTTCTCTTTTTGATGTTGCACGCTTGCATTCATTATCATACCAAGGAGACCTCAGCTTGCCGTCCAAGATTGGCGCGAAGTCCTCGGGATAACCGCCGGCGTCAAGGACTTTAAGCTCCCCGTCGATATCTGTTTCGTACAGGCCAACATTCTTCATTGGATGTACGGACCAATGGAACCTCAGTCTCCGAACTCCGGTCTTTCGGTGCTGGTAGTAAGCATTTCCCGTGCCTTGCGGTGTTGAATTGAAGATGCGAGAGTTTGTAGCATCTCTGGTTGATCGGAGGACATCAATACCCTCCTTGACAGCAGCGAATTCATCAAGTAGGATTGCTGTTCTTCGGTCACCTCGGGCAACATTTCCTTGCGTTGATTCACCATCGATTACTGAACTCGTATAGGGATTAAGGATGTGAAGCTTGCGCCGATGTATCTTCTCATTATAACCTGGCGGCATGAGCCATGGAGGCAGGTTATTCAGCAGATAGTCAACCTTCCAAAAAAGTGCTTTCGGGTTTTCTCGATCATCTACTAATGCTTCTGCGCGAGAGACCATTAGAAATGAGAGTTCCCTCCGGAAGTGCCATAGCCATTCAAACGCCGAAGAACAAACCCAAGAAGCACCCGTATCTCTTGACTTTTCTATCAATAGATCGTAACTTCCGATTGCCTTGATAATCTCAAGTATGCCGTCCACCTGGAAGGGATACAAAATAAATGGCAACCGGGGGCGTTCTACTAGCCTGGGATTGTAAGTATAACCAAATCCATTGATGTAGAAAATTGGATCAATCGAACAAGCCTGCCAAATGATGTCAGCATAAGACGGATCCTCAAGAACCCTATTGAGAACCTGCCTTCTCCATTGCAGGTTCCCAACGATGTCGACTGGGATGTGGTGCGCGAAGGGGCTACTAACTTTCATACCCTAACACGCTCTCCGGGATCAGTTTCTCTTCTGATGATGCAGCCGCATTTAATGCACTCAGCTATGAGCTTACAGCATCCCGGGGCGGCATATGGCTCAGAATAATAATCAGGCTTCACCGACCTAAGTTTAGGTCTATGATCACACTTCTTCACCTGATCCCATTTACTTATCTTCATTTACTTAAGCCTCTCGCTCTCAATCTCATTAAGCACGACAAAGACATCC
The DNA here is from genome assembly GCA_034430795.1 of Anaerolineales bacterium. Classification (GTDB taxonomy): domain Bacteria; phylum Chloroflexota; class Anaerolineae; order Anaerolineales; family E44-bin32; genus E44-bin32. The sequence continues at coordinate 3,548 of DAOUDJ010000118.1, forward strand.
ATTCCAGCGTCTTCAAGTGGCACGAAACACTGGTGCAGGAGATCACGCTGCCGCGTTAGTTTCTTGCATCTCCCTTCGAGTTCTTCGTATTTCCTGCCTCGCTCTTTCGCTTTTTTGTAGGCAGCTACAACAACTCCCGAGTTATCCTCTGCTTCTTTTACCTTTCTTTCAAGCGTACTCAATGAAGACAAGAGTTTGTAATATTCTTTTTTCCAGTAATCAAACATCTTCTTCTCCCTCCATTAGGGATAACTCCCCGATCATGTCGTCAAGTTGCTTAATCATGCGATTGCCTTCTCTTTTGATAAAGCGCTCATCTTCATCTTCGCCGATATCCTTAGACTCAACCTGACTAATCTTAGCCATGAAATCTTTTGGCTCTTCCTTTGCCATGCAGAATAGAAACCAAGCCGTGTCATTCGGTGTCGATTCCGGCTCCTTCCCTGTCCTAAGAAAGAGTCCTGCCGCGGCGGCAGCCCAACGAATGTTTTCTCGATACGACAATTCACGATCGTCGCTTGGCACAGACTTGGCATCCTTGCTTTCTTTCATGTCCCGCTTATGCCTAATCTCTGGATGAGAATCTGGCTTCAGGTCAAATTCATATACGTCGTATTTCATATATAAACGGCGCAAGCAAGCAAATCCTTTGCTCCCTTCCACTGCCGCCTGTTGCCGAGTGAAGCCTTCGCTGCCTAAGACTTCCACCCAATTCATCCATGTCGTGTGCATATCGATGCCCTTGCCATCAAACGCCTGATCACGAAGAATCTCCTTAGCCTCCTTGACAAACTTCGCATATTGCGTAAGTTTTTTCTTTGGCTCCTCTAATTCATTAAGAAGACCAGGCTCATCTCCGTACCTCTTTAACCCGGCTTCACTGACAATCTTCGTGATCGTCGCTACTGCAACTCCATACTCAGCCGCGAGCTTGTTTTGAGGAATCCCCCGCTGCCATTGCTCAACAATGGCAATTCTCTGATGGATGTTAAGTTTCCTGGGTGGCATTACGTTTCCCTATAACCAAATGCTATTTCCCTTACTTCTGAGAGTTCTTTCTCTAGTCTCTTAATTTCTAATAAAAAATTCTGAAAACTTCGATTGAGGTCCAGTCGTTTTTGTTCCGAAATACGAAGACTCTCCTCAAGTCGCTTGATTTTATCCTTGAGTTCATTGATCTTTCCTTTAGGGAAGCAGCTTACGCAGCAATCATCCTCATTTATCCTGATCTCCTCTCTTAGGGCCGCAATCGTCTTCCGCAAATCATCTACTGTGTACTGGAGAGCTAGATTTTTATCCCGAGGCGAGCCATCAACGTTCTCATAAAGACGAGTCTTCCCCTCTAGAATTACAATTATCTCACGAAGCTCATAAACCTCCTGCTGTTGTTTCACAAGCCTATCTACCCAATCTTTCTTGCTGTCCAATAAGGTTCTATTTTGTTCCCTAAGCAAACCGTTCTCGTGTATCCACCCAGACGCTTGCTTTCTGCTCTCCTGGAGTGCATTAGCTTCGTCATTGAGAGCTTTCATGCGCTTACCCAGAAGTTTATTCTGCTCATTCACGTGACCCCGAAGGCGAGTGTTTTCATCGTCACTCTCTTCCATAAGTTCTTCAATATATATCGCCATTGCGTTGCGAATTCTCTCAAAGAAGGTGCTTGCTTGTTCTTTTGAATTTGTTGTTGTCATAGCTCTTCTCTCCTAGTTTCTTGTGAATGCTTCAGGATCAACGGGAAAGGTCTTCTGCCCAGGAAGTTCGTCCTTCTTGGACGGACCAAAGAAATTATTCCTTGTCGCTTCTTTCTTCGGGAAGAGATCAGAGGGCTCAGGGGCGTCCTGCGAGGGAGGATTAAAGTGTTCGGGAGACATTCCTAGATTCCCTACCTTAGCGTCCTCCTGAACGATCTTCCGAACAAGTTCCTCATCACTACTTACAACAGTATTATCTTCCTGAATTTCTTCTTGTGGAATCTCTTCGGAATGTCCTACAAGCTCATCATCTTCAGGGATCTTTTCTTCAAATTCTTCGGCTGCCTCATCAACCTTCTCCTCCGGAACTGGTTGCTCCTTGCTCATCTGATAAATCAGGTCAGCTTCGTCTTTCTTATCACTGGCAGCCTTAATTACGCCAGCAAAGGTTTCAGCAGCAAAGATCTTTTTGATATGACCGGTCCAATCATCAGCAAACTCAAGATAGAACTTGCTTCGATCAAAAGACAAATCCATAGAGAAAGTTCCGCCTTCCATGAGATTCGTGAAGTCAAGCTCTAGGTCAGTCTCAACTGATTTTACCGCAATATCGAAATTATCTGCAACATTTCTTGCGGTACTTATTAAAGTACGAACTTTCTTAGGCGTTGTCGTATTATCAGAATTACCGGACATTTCAAGAGCATTAGCAAGAATCCTGAGTAAATTCGGAATCAAATTAGGATCTGTAGTTTTCGTTGACATTTGTTCTTCCTGTTAGTGATTTGTAAGAAAAAGACCATCGCCCTCGGAACTCCACTTGAACCTTTATCGGGACGCTCATTATCCGGGCGATGATCTGAGTATAGGTATTATATCAACTGGCGTTATGAATTGCAAGGTAAATCTCAGAGAAGCTGTCCAATAAGTTGAGGTTCTCTTAATGGGGGCCCATTAGTGGGGAATACACATTGCCAAGATGAACTTTTTTGGCCTTGGGCCCCCATTTTACAAAATGATGAAAAATCTCCCTCTTTCATAAGATTCGTGGGGCCCCTTAGATTATATAAAGTAGGTGTAAAAGTAGTTGCTACTGCATGTTAGGGTCCCCTTTGAGAATCGTGGACGCACCGAGGCTGGGCTAACCGGCCGGGGAGGGGCCCCGTTGGCCCGATCCGGGTTTCGTCTTTCCACGACCGATGGGGCCCCCCGTATCGCCCTCACACGCTCATAACACGCCGTATGCGTGCTACATGCTGACCTTAGCGTCTCACTATGGCCTGTTGAGTGGCTATACAACCGCTACCATCAGGGGTATGTGCATGGTGTGAGCGATTGACTACAAATGTAGTCGATGTAGGCGTGGTGCGCGCAGAGGTGGGGTACGACACGCTGTCGTACTGCTCACACATTGTCATCACTTTGATTTGCCTACTGTCATCACTTTGACTACACTCTCATCGCAACGCCCCACGCCCACGCCTCACAGCCCTCTGGCCCGACGGCCTCCCTGCACACCCAAGCACGCTCGGGACGCACGTACGGGACAACAGGGCACGCTCTCGACCTGCTTGAAGGATGGCTGCCCATGCTCTCTCCTCCTGGATGTGGGCTCACCCTGGCTACACCACTACATGTTGTACCACTCTATTGGGGTTGCCACAAAATGTGGTATTTGCTTGACTTAGCCTTGCATCAGGCCATACTTCGGGTAGAAGGGGCGCACGCGAACACGAAACTACGGAAGAACGAGACAATGAAACTGTACACTTGCCAGAAGTGTGGCGAAAAATACGACGAAGGTATGGACGACCGCGGATTATCTCGTTGTTGCCATAAGGAACTAGACCTACAGGGATCAATTTGCGATGGTTGCTACAAAGATCCCTGCGATTGCCTGCCGGATGACTGCAATTGCGATCCCAACTAACACGAACACGAACACAGGAGAACACGACGATGGCAGCCACCACCTACTTTCACGGCAGCCTAGCCAAGTACACCGGTCGTACGGAAGACGCCTACGGACAAACGTGGTATGAGGTGCGATTGACCGAGGGTCATTTGATCGGCTGTACGCGACTTGTGAGCAAACCACCAGAGTACGACAAAGAAGAGCCCGCTAACTGGCCCAACCTCTGAACACACACGAACACGAGAGAACACGACGATGACCATTTCTGACGCCAAGCGTGAATTACCAGACGTGTTGGTCAAAATGCCAAACAACAAGATCTACCGGGGGCGCGTCTCAGGTCGCAAGCTAGAGTTTCCGATCGTGACTGTCTTCCACGGTGACCAATTATTCTCTAAGGGCCGGCCTCCTTGGGCTGATTTCAAGACTACTTGGGAGCAAATCGCTTGCGGTGCAACCGATCACACGCCAATTGTCTATCCTTAGGCACGAAACACGAACACGGGAGAACACGACATGACAGATGAAAACCGTATGTGCGAAGAGGCTACCGGATGCGTCAATAGTGGGGGCTTTCGGGAGTTCGCAGAAGAGGCTGGGTATCCGCACTGCCACGTTCTGGATTGGACGTCATCCGCCGGGGATTGGTCCTTTATCGTTTCCGAAGACGGCCTAACGTGGCACCTTATGTTCCAAGAGAATCGATGGCCTCGGCAAGGCTTTCACCGTACAATCGACAACGAAAGATGCTTCTTCGGAACCGCCAAGGAGGTGCTAACGGAAATTTGCGAGTTGGTAGAAATCGGAATACTTTAGTGTCAGCTTGCACGCGCACGAGTACACAAGTACACACGAAACACAAGAGAACACGATAATGAAGACAATTGCTGATTTCGAGCTAGTAGACCACGGGATAGAGCATTCCCAATACTTTCAAGGTTGTGGCGCCTACGGTACGTTCTTCCAGCACGTTGTCACTGGTATCGGCGACAACCCAGCCGAGGCTATCGATGACTGCCTTGAGCAGATTGCAATGGACGATTTCGAGACTGAAGATATGGACAAGCGTATCCTGGAGCAAGAGAGCTGGAAGGAAATGCCACTAACCCCAAACACTGACGAACTCCACGAAGAAAACAAAGAATCAGAAATGTACTACCACGTCTCAATTCGCTGGAACGAGACAACATCCCCAACCCCATAGGAGGCGCCACCCAACTACTTTCGTTTTTTCACTCACCTTACCTTACTTTGGAGAATTTCACAATGGCCAAAGCCAAAATCGAGACTCAGATTTCTTCCGACAACATGAAGAGTATCAACGACATTTGCGGGACTATCTGGAAAGGCGTATTTTCTGTCATCGACGCGCTTCCTCCTACAGACGATGGCAATGAAGCTTGCTTCAGCGGGGAAGAGGCCAGCAAGGTAGCTGGCGCTTGCCGCAAGGCCGCTGAGCGGGCCCTCACTAAACTTCTGAGCGTCCCTGTGGTGGCCGAGCCGTCCGATGGGGATGACATGCCTGCGGTCTCTGAGCCGTATAGCAATCGCCTGGCACCGAGCGCCCTCTAATCGCGCAATTGGGATCGCAACCCAACATCCCTAAGCTAAAGAGGAAGGAGAACCCATGCCAGGCGACAGATAGAAGGAACTGCCCTGAATCGGCGTATACCGGGATTCGCACCCCGGCAGGGCACTTGCGAGATACCACTTCACTTCAACACGAGAGAATACAACGATGACAGAGCATGAATTGGCTACAAAGGCCATCAATGACATGGACATAGGCGAAGTTTGCACCTATGCCGCAGAACAGCTTGCCAATTTCTATTGCGAAAATCCTGCCGATTTCGCTACAGAACTCAGCGCCCTCGAAGAATAATACACAAAGGAGAACACGTAATGCCATCGAAACCACCAGTAACACCCCCTCTTGCTGCTGAAAAAGGATATTTCGCAGCCATCGAACATGCTTCGCTCTTAGAACAATGGTTGCTAGGAGAGTGGCAGCAACAACAAGAGCCCTTCGCGCCAACAGCCGGATGGGTAGCAATCCTGCGTGATATTCGTCATTTTGCCCGTACCCTCAGAGACGGAGGACACTAAACATGAACACCGCCAGAACCATTATTATCGAAACCGACCGTAAATCGATCCAGGTTACTCTCTGTCGTGGGTTGACAATTCACGAGATTGCCCAGCGATTTACGATTGACACCGCCTCTGGACGGCGCATACGTCCCTCCATAGCCATGTCGAATGGCATTGCCCGCGTGAGTTACTAACAACCAACCAGAAAGAAAAACAACCATGAACGTCTATATCTACCTGGATGGTCTTTTATGCGAAGATTGCGGAAAAGTAATTCAAGAGCAGATCAGGCACGAGAATCACAGGTATCCTACCTTCTACCCACAAGGCCCATACACGGATGGAGGTGGAGAGTCTGATTTCCCGCGACATTGCGCAAGAGGCGAAAACTGCCTGAATGCCTTTCACTGTTCGGATGGTACGAAAATCGGCGTCTGGCTCAAAAACGAACTAACGCTTGACGGCATCACTTATGTAAAAGAGGCGATCAAGGAGGGTGGCTACGTAGCTAATTTGTGGTTAGAATGGTATCTTGACCTCGGCTACATTCTGTAACGAAACCACAGAAACACGAGAAAACAACATGGCACGCTTTTACGGTATATTACACGGTTCTTCAGGAAAAGAGGTAACGAAATGTGGAACCAAAAGGAGTGGATTAGTAACACATTGTGTATCTCGGAGCGGTGCAGTGCGTTGCTATGCTTATGTCGACAGAGAAGGAATTAATTGCATTAGTGTTTACTTGGTTCCGTGGCAAGGCAATGGAATTACTCGTTGTCTCTACGATGGTCCATTTTGTCCTTTAGAGCCAGAAGAAGAAAAAATCACCACATGACAAAAAAACGAACAAAATGCTCTGCCTATCAGCAAATCCCAAGGGCAGCACAGCCCGTCCTGCCTTCGCGCAAGCGATTGGGCAGCCAGCATACCCATAAGCCCCTGGTAGCTCCCACGAGACCGCCTGCGTCCATAACAGGGCCGTCCAAGCTGGCGGCCCTGGAGGCGTGGCAGGAAGCCTTCTTGATCGCTCCAGAGAGTGAGCAATGACTGACACCCCAAAAACCGTGACAGCAATCAATCTCCGTAGGGGCATGACTATAAAAACCTCGCACGGAATAAAAACAGTCCGGTCTTCGACTGAGACAACCGGAACACTTCGACGGATAGCATTCACTGACGGCGATGTCGTTCTCTGCCCCGCTTCACACCAGTTTCTACTTCAGAAAACCGGCGGGTAACTATCCACCCAAAAGCCCATCCCCCTTGTGGTTCAAGGCCCTCGATCAAGATGGAATGTCACGTTTCAAGGTTCAAGTGATTCTCTAAGCGTGTTCTTCTTTTTTTTTGTAGCCTATTCACAAGGGGGTGTGGGGGCTTAATAGGGGGGTATATCGAAGGAACGTAGATACACATGGAAATATAGAACTATAGAATACTATTACTCTAAGAGGAGGAACACGCTGGGTGCCTTAGAAACATGGAAACGTAAGGAACACGCTACACGTCTAGTCATTCTCCCCTTGAAGCATGCCTTGAAGCATGCCTAGAATTCCGCTGAAACATGAGATTTCATGTTTCAAGGGGGGGTGGCTGAAGTGTAGTAGACTTCTAGACACCCCCTTTTGGCAGACTTCCACTACCTCAGAGCCGTCTACTGGAAAACCAAAGGTGTACTTCCAATGCGAGCACCATACTTCAATGCCACCATTGGGCCAGAAAGGCGAACGAAAAGGAACGCCCACCCCTTGAAGCATGGAAATTTACGTAAGTATCGTTGCGAACGGTTACTTACGTCCTTGAAGTCTACCTTGAAACATGAAAACAACAACCGGAACACTAATCATGAACCTCGCAAGCGAAGTAATCATTGTCTATGAAGGAATGGATAGGGAGCCGGCAATGCACGCCCTCCCCGACCCTCTTGATTCAGAGGAGCTGCATTCTCTACTCTGCTCCTCCCTTGGACGGCCTCCAGACGACCTAACAATCGACGGCCACGGCGTTGCGGTCGCAAGGTACTACAGCCCCCCAGAGGCCACAGCATGAGCACACGAAAGCCATTAAGCACATCCGCGCCACATCCGAATGAAACCCCGTCTGAATATATGGACCGAATGCTGGGCCAGCCAGAGTCACCAGAACGGAGATTAGCATCAACCGAAATTTATCAATACTATCTACGAATTTGGGATTCAACCACAGGAGCTAAAAAATTAGCATCCAGAGGATATTAGCATGAGCGTACGAAAGCTATCCAAGCGGCGCCGAAAGAAGAAAGGCGCAACCATGGAATACGTGAGCGAAGATGTCGAGCGAGCCTTGCATTTCCGCGGGCATGAGGTAAAGATTGACAAAGTCAAGACAGGCATTGAAACCTACTCTCGAAGCGGAATATGCTCGAGTTGCGGAAGTAAGGTGCATATTGAGGTTGCAATCCAAGGTGGTAGCTTGCGTGTTTATGGCGCAGCGCTGACTACAACGTGCAGAGAGGCAATAGAACGACCGATTGAAGCCCTTAGTGCGCGATGGCCCGACTTCAACATGCCAAAAGAGGGAGAATCAGCATGAAAATCCACGATGAGATTCGCCGAATGAAAGACTGGACGAGGCGATGGCGCGCCTATATGGTGTTACGACATGGCATTGGCCTTGCTCTCGACGCCGGCATTTCGCAAGGCGGGAACGAAGAGAGCACCCTCAGAGGAATACTTAAATCAGCGCTCGAATGGAACGGATGCTCTATTGAGGACATTTCATCGAACTAACCCCAAAACCTAGATAGCCACCACACGAGGAATCGCAAATGTTAAAGGAAATCGGCGCATACGAGTTAAGAAATCACGACATTCAGCATGTCGACACTCCTAGTTGTTTTCAATTCCCTACTAAAAACAAAAGTACAGGTTTTTGGACTATTAACACCGACTGGGAGGCTTCACCAGTGAAGTCAGATAGATTTTGGACTGAACCAGCCATAGAACATCTGCCATGGGAAAATGCTGTTGGATGTATCGGGGAGAGCCCAGCAATAGCCGCTGAAAGTTGCTGTAAGCTGATTACGCAAGCCGGGTTTGATGTAAATGGCAGGCTACTAAAAGAAATGTACTCCATGGATCTCAGTTGGAAAGAAGGAGTGCTAGAAGCCTGCCGTGCTTATGGTGAAATGCTAGATGAACTTGTGGCGTATCCAGAAGAATCGACCAAACATGGCCTTTCGTATTTCCATTTCTCAATTCGCTGGGATGAGGCGTCCAATGGATTATGACATCGACTTTCGGCTCCTTTTTATCCAAACAAAGTTTTTCCCTGGCGTTATGTTTCCTTTCCTTATGGTGGCGAACATGAAAATCCCAGAAGAATCAGCAATCAGCTTCCATGATTGGCTTAATGAGCGGATCACAATGATCAGAATGCTAGAGACAAATTGACATGAAAAGAGAAAATAAAGCCCTGCCTTTATTGGACAGCCTAAGCGCAGCTGACATTGTTAGAATGGCAAGGGATGGGAATAAAGATGCCTTCGGGGAACTAATGATTCGCTGGGAGCCATTTATAAAGAAATCGCTTTCAAACGTATTAGATTGCTCTGCGGATGTAGATGACGCCTATCAGGAAATCGCCTTATCCTTGATGAATACGATCAAGAACATAAGACATAATAATTTTCAAGGGTGGATGAAATTAGCAATGCAGAGGAGGCGCGATACATTCATAAAGAGAGTAAAAGCCAGAGGGGATCGACTAAGAACGGGAGAAGACATTGAAAATATTATTCTTTATCGCATAAAATCGAGAGAAGATGATCCAAGGGGGGCATGCGAAAGGCGAGAAATGCAAGAAGATGTAAAAGCAGCAATTAAGCAATTACCCAAGAAGCAAAAGAAAGCCATGCAGATCTACTTCCTGAATTGTAAGACTCTCTTGGAAACAGGGAAGGAATTGGGAGTTTCAAGGCAAGCAGTCAATCATAGGGTATTGATTGCGAAAGAAACATTAAGAAAAACTTTATCTAAGTACGAACATCCAAAACCTTAAGAAAAAGGTGATTTCATGAAAACGATAGCAATCATTGAGGGACTGACAATTCTCGAAAAGTACCGGGATGAGCCCAATGGCTTCAATACAGAGATCGAGCATGATATGCTTTATGCTTATTGCACGGATGAGCCTGTCGATGATGGCGATCTTAATCGCCTTGTTGAGTTGGGCTGGATTCAAGGAATAGACTTTGAAGATGAAGGGGAGTTTCTTACAGCACATTATAATTCAGATGAAGATTGGATATGTTACACATAACTAAGAAAGGGTAACGACATGAAATATGGCGTAATCGTAACAAGATTTTCCGATCGACAACTAAGAAGGAACGATTTCATGAAAAAACCGTCACTGAATAGCCTGGATATGGACAGTATCTTCAAGGCGGCAAGGAACGGGGACAGGGAAGCCTTCGGGGAAGTAATAGTTCGTTGGGAAAAATTTATCAAGGCTTCACTCGTAAAAACATTGAGTTGCCCGGAAGACAGGGAGGATGCTTTTCAGTATATTGCCTTGGCGCTTATGACTGAAATCAAGAACGTAAAGCACAATAATTTCCAAGGATGGATGAAAAAAATCATTAAGTGTCGGCGCTATGATTTCTTGCGCACAGTGATATACAAAACAAGGATACTTAGGGCAGAACAAGAAGTTACTGGCTATGACTACGGAATGAATGACGGGGATAACAGAATGAATGAACCTGAAGGGGGAGAAGGTGATCCGGCTTTGATATGCGAACGCCTGGAGATTCAGGACGACGTAAGGGAAGCAATCGGTCTCCTTCCAGCGAAACAGAAAAGGGCCGTGCAGGATGTTTACCTTGATGAGAAGAGTAAGCCGAAGGCAGCAAAAAAGGAGGAGATAGGGGTTGGAGGAATAAAGTACAGATTAGATAAGGCAAGGGAATTATTGCAAAACTCCCTGCCTCAGTATCAACATCCACTTTTATGAAAGAGAGAATTCATGAGATACGGCGTAATCGTAACAAGATTTTCCGATCGACCTGGCGCTGAGAATTGCAATTCTCATGAAAAGCAATTAGAAAGGTGCCGAGAGTATTGTGAAAAAAACGATATTGTCGTGTCGCCTGGCAATGTTTATCACGACAAGGCAGTATCTGGAGGAATGCTAAAGCGGCCGGAATTAGAGATAGCCATCAGGATAATTAGTTCAGGGTGGGTTATGGTGATCGATAGGCCTGACCGCCTCGCCCGTGACATGCTCATCGCCCTCACGATTAACGCGAGGGTCCAGGCAGAAGGCGGCACGATTGAGTACGCTGACGGCTCTCCTAGTGGCTCCACGCCGGAGGAGGAGTTCTGTGCCAACATCTTCATGGCCTTGGCTCAGTATGAGCGGGATCGCATCAGGAAGTGGTCCAGGGATGCGGCCAGGAAGAAGCAACTGGAGTGCAAGAGAGTGGGGAGGTTAGCGATTGGCTGGATGCTAGACCCGGAAGATAACACGAAGGTCGTGCGGTGCGTGTCAGAGCGGAATGCGATTATAACGGCGTGTCGATTTCGCCAGGAGGGTCATTCATGGAAGAATATAGCGAAAGACATCACCATGCACGACTGCCTCTGTCGGGGGCGCCCCTGGAGCGCGAGAACTCTTCGTCGTGTCGTCCCGAGAGAAATGTTCTGGGCGTGCCCGAAGTTCGGCGACCTGAGCCTTGAACCGACTACACCGGCGGGGAGGGAAGCTTAGAAATGCGTTATGATTTTCTTTACGTTGGCTTTAGATCTCTTCGGAAGATTATATTCTACTTTTTGAGGCCAAGCTGATCGTCCCTGCCTGGCGTGGTCCAGGGCCTCTTGCACTATTTCTTCCGTAGCGTCTTCTAATGGAATGAAGACCCAGCCAGCGGGAACTTGTTCTACGTTTTTACGCGGAGTTACCATGATACCTAGATGGTTCCCGCAACTTGCCATTCCACCAAAAGTCGCAAGATGCTGTGCGTATGTCATGATACCTCCCCATTTATTACTCCGCCGGGTCCAGGACGCCTAGAGGCAAGGAAATCAAGGTGCATCGACTTATTGTCTTTCTGGATATGCGGGCAGATATTAGAGTAAATTCGCTGATTGATATATACACGCTCATGTCTAATTGGATGACGAATAAGCCACCATTGTGGGAACCATCGCTCACGAAATGCTTGCCACCAGTCAGCCGGCCACTCCCTGTCAATTACAATTCGCTCCTGGGGCATGCACGCAATGAAAGCATGCACTTTAATGGCTAATTCATTGGCCATTTGTTCGATAACAATCTCAAGTGGCCTGAAACTTCTTTCCAGTTCTCGATGCGAAACTGTTGCTTTACTGGTGACTCTGATAAAATCAGCAGTGTGATATTTCATTATAGTTTTCTTGTACGTCTTTCATGATCTCTTCTTTCTTCCAAAGTTCCATTCAAGGAACTTACTGTAGATTTTAGCGTAAGCAATACCCCACTCCCCACCATGGTCCTCATTTCTTTCTGCGCCGAACCATGTCAAGCAATGGGCCCACTCGTGAAGCAAGGTATCGACCCTGACCTCAAGGGATTTCTTTCTGTTAATTCGTATCAAGAATTTCTTGTGGTGATGCAGGCAGGCATCACCGCAAAGCTCTTTGAGAATCATTGACCTCACGGATACACCGCCTACAACCGGAAACTCCCTCCAGAGCCAGGCGATTACTCTTAGCCATGCCTGCTTATTGGTTAAGCTCATCGAAGCTCTTTCTTTCCATTCCGCATGTAAATACAAGAGGATCTGAATTGAGTGATTCGTCAAGCCAAGAATTACGTTTTATGCGATTGAGATTCCTGAAGCATTGCTCGATATACTCTGCAGTGTCATAGCCATGAAGTCTATTCCATGGCCTGGGAACCAGGATAGCTTGCCCTCCAGCAGCAATCCAATCATCGTAGTTTTTGTCGCTATCATCAATAAGTAATGAGTCAGGAGCGGCGAGGAACTTTTTTGGCTGTCCAAGGAAGTATCTATTCCTGAGCCAGGGCGGGCATCGACTCCTGATCCATTCACACTTGCCGGCCCAACATTCTGGGTCATCAATTGGCTTCGTCAGCAGAGCCACTTTCGGTTTCCCGACTAGTACACGGCAATGACGAAGTATTGGCCGAAATTCATCAGAATATGGCGTGGTGCTCCATACTTCCCTTGAAATGCTATCCCAGAATGTCTTGCGCGTGTATTTCACACCAGTACCCATAAGCATGTTGTTTACAGCGCGAACGATGTCGTATTTCCATGTCGGATTGTAGACTGAATCGCTGAAGGTAAATCCACACACGCTTTTACATCCAACAGATCGTAGCGCGTACATAGTGAACTTATTCAGGACATCATCGACATCAATGAAGATTCTATTGATTTTCATACTTGGTCTCGATTCTTTCTTTCTCAATTTCATGAAGCATCCCCATGTTGTTGAATAGCGTGGCGCAAAGGGCTTCGGAGGCCGCCTCAAGATCCTCAAGGCTCATGTTGGTGGGTTCGCCATCCGCTGGCCAGTTACGAATTATTTCCCACACATTAACGAAGTGCCGCCACCATGATTTCATGTAGACTCGGATCGGAATTCCCTTCTGCCAATTGTCGCTATCCCGCAGTTTCCCATCGGCTTGCTTGCGGTGCTTGTGCATGTATACACCGAATCGCTTAAAGACAAAAGGACTAAAAAAGCCCTCGAAGTCGACTTTCGTTTCGTCGCCATCTCTTGTCGCGCCTGTCTCAAATTCACGCATCTTTGTCGTTTCCTTTTGGTAGTTGGCATGAAGGTTTTCCGTATTATCAATCCGGCTCATTTTAGTCCTGCTGGGTCGGTAAGAAAGATTGGCTTAGCATCGATCATTCCATAGTCCTTTTCGATAATAATAAGGGTCTGAGTTGGATGCTGGAACTTAGCTTTAATCCAAAGAGAAAACTCATTGTATCCAATTAAAGAACCGCACGAGACCCACTTACTGTATCCCCAGAGGAACGAGTGCCAATGGCCGAAAATATCAAAATCAACCTGTTCGATTTCGTCCCACGCAGCAACGGCTTTATTGACTGGGATCGTGATTCCACCAACCCCACCTTGATACCTCATTCCATCACCATGATGGAACCGTACTAGCCGGCCCTTAATTGTCTGGATGTTATGATAGCCCTCCCCGATCATCCAGTGTACGCGAGAGTTCTTCGCGTAGTATTTAGCAAGCGTAGCGTATAGAAGCCACTCATAGCTGTTACGAACACGAGTCTTGACTCTTGTCTTCTTTGTGGTTCGGCCGTGATTACCTACGCATGTCGGGATGAAAATCGGGAGTTTTGTCTTCTTGATCCATAGGTCCAGGCCGCTACAAATCATGTCCTGAAGGAAGGAAATTGTCTCGACCGGAGTAAGTGAGTTTGTTTCTTCTAGCTCCTCGTGGATGTACCCAGACATGAGATCGCCAAGCATCGGATGCCAGATTTCATCGATCTTCGGATCGCGCTGCTCCTCGATCATGCGCAATCCTTCAGAGTAAAACCTCTCTATACGTTTCTCAGCTTCAGCAAGATCAAAGGAATTCTTCCCGTTTACTTGCTCGGGGCGAACTCGTTCCTCTACATGCCAATCTGTGGCTGGAATGATAGCGGCAGCCATGCCGCTATAAACCCTCGATTTCTCGAATGAGATAACAGAAGGCGTATGCGCTCCAATTCCAAGCGCTGTCTCAGCACGATCGCTCTGCGCCGCCGCTTCTTGGACAGCCGCCGTATGCTTACGCTTCCACCGGGCAATCTCTCCCCTTGCCTTAGAGAGTTCAATTTCGGATGTTCTTGCCGCAGCTTTCGCTACAATGTCTTCAGCGCTGCGCCTAGTCTTGCTTGGTTTTCTCGTCATCTCTGATCATCTCCCGAAGGGTTCTTGCTATGGTTGAAACACTTACTTTGATATTCAGTTCGGCTTTCAGGGCTGCGGCCACTAGTTGTAATTGTGCATTAGGTTCAGCAACATGGGCCTTGATAACTTCAAACACATACTCCTTATCGCCTTCACTCAGTAAAGCGTACCATGATGTTACTCGCCTAATTCCGATAGTGGAATTTAAGACAAGGTCTTCAGCGCGTGCCTTCATTTTCGCCCGAGATTCGTTTGCCATTTTCTTTTTCCTCTTTTGTTACGATTAAAGCAGCCTTGGCATCGTCAACCAAGTGCTTTAACAAGACGTTTTCACTGATCAGTCCTTCCGCCCGCATTTCTATGAGATTCCGCGCCATCCTAACAAGTAAAATGATCTTCTGTATTCCAGGCGTAATGACGTGACCTGAAACCTGCATTCCATGCTTTATAATGGTGCCTTCATCCTCTGGTTTCAAGGGACCAGAGTTATGAATTGTGGAATTTGGATGACAAATCAGGCACGGCCATTCAGTTACTTGGTTACCGCAACTAATACATTTTGAAGCATTAGCCAACTTGCGTTCTATGGAAGCAAAGAAATCTTGCTTTCTTTTGAGGCCGCGCAGGGTTGGTTGTCTTCTAACGGTCCTTACTGTTCCTTTAGAAACTCCAGTAACTCTCGAAATTTCTTCTACGGATTTCCCGTCATTAAGGAGGTGCCAAACTTCTCGCTCAAGTTCTATTGATATCACAATTTTCTCCCGGAATACCCTCGGTTATTAAGAGTTCGACCCTTGGCGATTCCTTATCAATGAAGGAGCATGGAATGCACCTTCTCATGTGCTTACTATCATCATCGACAGCAAGACCGCTATCGACTATCCCATCGTGATACGATTTCAGCCACCCAAGAAGATTATCTTCGTCTCGTCGTCGTTTTGTTCTGTGATAGAATGTCGCTTCTACAATGCAAAAGTCCCATTGCCTGCTTTCCATGTCCTGGGCTTCAATTGCGCTCATGGCTATTAGGCGATGCCTCTTAATTGCTGCCGCAACCATCATCCTGCCCTGCGGCGTTGCTGTCCTGTAATTCGGAGATAAGACCTTATTCGGAATCGGAAGGGAGATTACTATGTGATTATTCGGTTGGCGTTGCACTTTTGACACCGTGAATTTCATGATTATAGTGTTCTACTGCCCAGTACCGTAATTTTGTATAGGCCCGCCCTCGTTGCGTGTTAGCAATTCCGTCTCGTTTGTTTGTGTCAACTACCACAATAAATTCACCCTGTACTAAGTCGGCAAGCATGTGATCCCTGCCTACTTTAGTTACCCATTGCGTCTTCTTAGTGAGCTTAGGCCTTCCGATTCCATCGGGACCTGCGTCAAGAATTTTCCGTAAAATGCGCTGTTTCTTTGATTCCTCGTCATTGCTGGCTATCCTGCCTAGCACCTTATCATTGAAAGCATTCAGCAGAAAATTCATTAGGCGACACGCATACATGGCATTCTCTTTAGAAACAAATGGTGAATCGGGATTTTCACTGGCTGCCAGAATCAGCGATAATCTCTTTGCTTTTTCTGTCGACTTCATCCATACCGGTCCCATCCTGCATGAAGAATTATACTTATCAATGGAAATCGAATCCATTTCTTTGAAGACGGCCTTTGCCTCCTCTGAATATAGAACTTCGATCATATTCGGTATCAGCCCATGCGCAGAAATGGCTTTGCCGTTCTTTATTTTCATGAAATGAGATAATTTTGAAGGTAATGGCTGAATGATCTTTGTTTCCCAGTTTGCCACCCTATCGATGATGTCCTGCGGCGCCGGCAGTGAGGATACCACTTCATGGCTGTCTGGCATGTCACTACCAACATTAAAAATCAGACACCTTGCTATCCATCCATCGGTAAGCTCATTAGATGAAATCGACTGCATGAGCCTATCGGGCTCTGATACGCCGTATAGAGAGCAGCATGGCTGGACAAGAGTACGCTGATCCTGCGTTGCGTACTCCTTCCCTTTATAGACCTGGTTTGCCATTGAATACAATTCCATCAATAGTGCCACAATGCCGCTCTTGTTGCCAGTTCTGTCTGTCTTGAATGAAGTTAGCATGTGACCAATTTCATCAATAAGAAACAGAGTAGCCGGATTCTCGCTTAACCTTTTTTCAATTGCCGAATCCGAAGCAAATTTGCTGCCGCCAAGTCTATCATCACAACCTGCGTCATACGCAAGTTGTCGGATTTTATTCATTGCGTGGTTTTTGCCAGCAGAAGATGGCGCTACGCCGATGCAGTACAAATTGGTTCTGACATCATCTTCCCCGCAAACCCTGCGACCGATTAAGGTGCCGAAGAAAGCCAGACTGCATGCAAGTGTCAGCATTGGCTGAGACCGATACGCAGTGCTGTTGATCCAGGCACAGATTCCCCCAAGTAAGCCCGTGGGCTTCGTCAGGTATTCCTGAAGCTCGTTGTCCGTGCCAACCCACCCGGAGGAATGGACATGCTCTGCGGCCTGTACTACGTCTTCCTGTCGCTTCCGATGATTGGCCATAATCCGTTCAATATCTACGTTCGCAGCGTCCTCTGGGCTGTCCAGGAAGCTGTCGAACGATTCTCTGGGAGTCAGCTTGCGAGCCTCCGTGACTTTGCGTCGGAAATCCTTTTCTTCGGAGGGTACGGAGAGGTCCCATGGGGGGTCGCATCTTGGATTATAGCAATTAACGAGTAATCCGTAAGCATCATTTTCTGATAACCTGAATTTGTGGATCATGGCCACGGCCGCCCAAAGCAATCGGTCATGGCCGCCCTCTCCTTGGACGGCTGAGTCACATTCATGTAGGTAGGCTGCGGCTCGGGCCAGATCTCCATCTAAGTGCGAATCCCAATGAAGAGGCAGGCCCTTGAATGTTTCTGCGGGCTTAGTTGGTGCCGTAGGCTTAACTGTTCGCATGAAATCAGGATATTCAGCAAGTTTGCATTCGGATGGTCCCTGCCCATCGATCCAAGAGTAGCCACGACTGTCTTTCCTGCTAGATGGTGCCAGCAGAACATAATATCCGTCGCTGCGAATATCAACTCCCTTCAGGAGGCTGTTCTTGTTCGCTGGCGGATCGTTGGTCTTGAAAAACAGGTGACTACCGCCTCTTGGTGTGTTTTGAACAATTGTCTTTGGCATTGATGGAAGACCTTCTAGAGATTTCCAGCCATTCTTGCCAGTCTCGACACACATATCGATATCTATAACATGGACGCCGCTTATCTTCCCACAAGCAACCGCGATATTCGCATTTGGGTATTTTGTCCACCATGTCTGTATTTCGCTTTCATTTGTAGTGGCGTCTTTGATTCCATGCTCAGTCAGGGGGCGCTTCTTTCCGGGGACAATCGGAAAAATATGCCAACCAATTGACGCATAATACAGGGCCCACTCAATTAAGTGATTATTCATTCCATTCTTCCTTGTCAACTCAGAAAGCGACGTCAATCGGCCTATTGTAGTCGATTATTTTGAATCTCCCCTTGCCTTCTCTAATGACAGTAATCGTCTTGGTCCATTCCTTTAGCTTCTGAGGAAAGAACATATCTTCAAGGGCAAAATCAATAGTTGATTGCTTCTCGGATTGACCAAATCGCCTTGCCCACCACTTTCGCGCTGTCTCTCCTCCATACCCTTCGTGATCAAGGCAGACCCATTCGGTAAATATCGATGCGCCGCATCTGTAGGAAATCCTAAGTGAATCTGGCTTTCCCTCTTTCCTGTGCCTTGCAATAAAGATGGCGTGTACTGCGTGCGTCTCTGGGATAGAAAGGATTGGGCTCTTGGATGCCTTGTCGCCGTGCATTCGCTTCTTGCTTTCGGCAGCCTCAAGCCTGGCGATCTCTCTTTTTGGCACTTTCCATCCACAAGCCGGGCAAGTACCTATTGCCCTAGAGAAACTTTCTCGACACTCGCTGCATGTGGCCAAAACTGTAGGCAGTCCACCCAGAGTGTCGATCGGGCCGTGCTCCATGATACAACCGGCAAAATCCAGGACGAGGCAGTCCAATTTTCCAGCCAAAATTCTAAGCCCGCGCCCGACCATCTGTGAGTATAACCCCGGAGATAGGGTCGGTCGCAACAGCACAATACAGTCCACGCACCTAGCATTGAATCCTTCAGTAAAAACATTGACATTACAAACTCCTGGGATTTTTCCCTCCTTGAATTGCTTAGATATTTTGTCTCGTTCTTCTGCTGGCGTCTTAGCTGTAATGATTGGAGCACGGAAGTTCATTCGGGCGAGTGCTTCGCTGACTTTCGTGCAATGATCAACATCAACGCAAAAGAAGATAATCGACTTCCTGTCTTCCTTCACGATAATCTGGAGTGCCTCAACAACCGCCTTGTCGATAACGCTGGAAGCTCGCTTGGACACATGCCCTATGTTGTAATCGCCTCCAGACTTCTTTACGCCCTTCAGGTTGGGCTGAGTCTCGCCTACCTTCGATCTCAACTTGCACAAGAAGCCATCTCTTATGAGGCCCTGCACTCCAGCCTCATAAGAGATGAAAGTCAGTATGTGATCCTTGTGGCAGATGTCCCCTCCAGCCATCCTGAACGGAGTTGCTGTAAATCCGATGACGCGAAGTTTCGGGTTGAGCTTCTTACTTTCAGTTATGAATTTTTGGTATTTCCCTTCTCCGCGGAAAGGGATTCTGTGAGCCTCGTCAACCATAATGACATCCCAAAGACAAAATTCGCCAGCTCGCCGGAAGACAGAGTCGATAGATGCGAAGAGAATTTGGCTGTCAACATCTCTTCTATCGAGTGCCGCAGAGTAGACGCCAATTCTTCCACATCCCGGATAGATAGCTTTGAATTCTTCGACATTTTGTTCAATAAGCTCCTTTCGGTGAGCTAAAACAATGCAGCGAAATGATGGGTAACTTGTCTTCCATTGCTGGATGGCCCAGGCGATGACAGCGGACTTGCCCGAGCCGGTCGGCAGCACAATACACGGGTTTCCATCGCGCTCACAGATGTCTCTATGAAGCGCATCCAATGCTTCTTGTTGGTAGGGGCGCGGTACTAGAATTACTCTTTTCCTTTTCTGATCTCAAATATGGTTTCTTGCACCGTGCCGGTCAGAGGCTTAACGCAATCGCCGTCTTTCCACTCAATCACGACCCATCCGCCTTCGTATTCCTGCGCGCTGTATTCTTCTGTGTCGCATGCCAGAATGTCAACCATATCAGAGAGCGTTTCCGCCTTTCCGTATGAGGCGTCCCATGCCTCCTTGAGCCCCGACTTAGGCCCCCTATAGATAATTTCGCAATCCTCTTCGGGATAGCGAGCTAGAATATTGTGCGCCACTCCCTGTATTTCAGCGCTAAAGAGTTCCTTCGATTTCTCGACCATTCCATCGCAAAGCAAGTCGCGAGGCGTAATCAGAAGCTCCTCGGCTGAGAAGCCCCCTTCGCCATGAATCCATTCTTTGGCATCACTGTGATTCCGGAACTTAATCCAACCAGGTATACGGTGATGCCTGCATCCTAATCCGCTTGAAACAGTTTCTGCGAACGAGATCAAATCAGGAAGGACGAGCATCCTATTGCAGGCTCGTCCTTGATCTTCTATGCAGAGAGTCATTCCGTGTTCGCAGGTCCACCTTGCGCCGCCAACCGCGTCACTCGTGTCTGGCGTAGCGTGACAGCATTGCCGACAAGAGAGAGAGAGGACAGGGAGGGCCTCAGCAGGCGAGCCATTCTTTTCATAGATTTCATTTCCCCAACAGATCCTCCAGGCATCGCAATACTTGCATCTCCAGTCATTACTTCTGTTGGTGATTCGATCTGGCACCGAAGCCCGCGTAATGATAGCCCTAGCTCGCTCTATATAAGCTTCAGCGTGCTCTTTGTTGTACTTTATTCGCTCAGAATACAGTTCATCCGTGTCCTTGTTGCGAGCGAGATACAACGCACGCCTCATGCCACTTAGGTGCATGTAGATTTGCATCTGAGCGTAATGCAGAGGTTTTGATACCTTGACGCCTTCCTTCTTTAGCTTCACGAATGACTTTGTGTTATGAGTTTTGTACTCCCCAACATGCCAGGTCTTTGGTGCTTCGGGTAAGCCATAAATGGCGCTGTCCATGTGGCCGGAGAAGTGACCACCCAGGGCATTCACCTCGAATTGATTTCCGTTCCCATCAGTATCATGAACTTCGCACCCAATTGCGCGAAGTTCCTTGGTAAAACGGAACTCTTCAAGATCGCCCGTCTCGAATAGGCGATACATCCTGCCGCTAAACTCTGGCTTGCAACATTTCCGAAAGAGAAACCATAAGTACCGCGAACATTCGTGGCCAATGACCGAGGCGCCTAGATACCCCCTGGACGGCTCGGCATCACCGGTTTTCTTATGGTGCGCATAGATAGCCTGTACTGTTTTGGAAGTTTCTTGCGTAAATGGCTTCATGTTGCCCATTATGGATTCTCCGTACTAACAAGAAACATACCAGAGAAGAAAAGCTAGGATCGTAAGGGTGACTACGTAGCTAAGGATAGCCACGAGGACGTAGATTTTCATTGTGCTAATTGTCATTGCTTATTCTTTCTTTTCTTTGATTGTGACAGCGACCTTCTTGGGTTTCGTTTCAACAAATTGGGAAACAAGAGCGAAAATAGAAGGCCTGTTTCTTCTATACCATTCATATCCTTCAATATTCAACACAATCGTTGTCTTACTCTGAAGGGGAGGAAAGTAATCATCTATTTCAAGTTCATTGATCCTATCTATGTCAGCAGAGTAGTTGACTCCGCGCTTGACCGTAATTTTCTTTCCGCTTCCGAGGGTCACGGTTTTCGAGCCAGACTCAGGGCCTTCAATCAATGCGGCGATTCGCTCCTCGCAAGAGATCCTTCGTTTCTTAGCCTCTGCCTCTAGAATTCTATTGATCGCTAGCGTTACAAAAAGAGCTTCAAGCTTGTCGTCGTGTTCAGGCAGTTCTTTCATCGTTTTCCTGTCTCCTTTAGTTTCAGTATTGCTGCACAAATCGCAAGAGCGGGTGAGTCGCCCCGGCCACGACCGATACACGTTTCACCGCTCTTTACAAACCATCCGAGTGGTCCGCGATGTAAAGACACCCAAGGCCCCGACCCCCTGTCGTTCTCTTGAGGCGTAAACAGTCCTACCTCATTTGCAGCCATGAATGCGTCATTCAGGTCAGCGGAGAAACAGGGAATCGGTGAATACTTGTAGGCATCCCTGGGCGAGCTGCCCACAAGCTGCTTGTCGTCAAGATGTTTCCACCCGATCGCCTCAGCAACCGTATAATCCAGTCCTGGCCCTGGCTTGATTTCTTTCATCGCTTCCATGGCTCCATGGTGCCTTGTGAAGAAATCGGAGGCTGAGGTGCAACGGCGGGGGGGGCTGGCTGGAGTTGCTGCTGTGAGAAGGCCACAGGAACAGGTGGAGGTGAAGTTGCTGGTGCTGGCGAAACCGGGGGCGCTATCGCGGGGGCAGCTGGGGTGGTCGCTGGGGTGCGCTGCGGGACAGGAATGAGAGAGCCATCAGGCATGGGAATAGCTACCGGCGCAGGAGCCACAGGCTGAGCACCTTGCCCGCCAACCATGCCCGCAGGGGGCGCAATCGCCAGGGGCACGGGAGCCATAGGAATCGCAGGAGCAACTGGCTGACTTTGGTCAATAGGTTTATAGCCCTTGATTTCATTCTGGTCCTTCTTGACAGTGACACGAATTTGGACTGCCTTATTGAGCAATTGTGCCGTATCCTGAAGTAGTGGGATGTCAACCGATTGAGTAAATGCCGCTAAATCTGCTTTCCCAATCTTTACGCATTTCTCACTGGGATTAGACAAATTGATGTTAACAAATACCTTACGATTCTGACTTGGGCCATCAATAATGCAAAATGTAAGCTTCAGAATGTAGCCATCGCCTGCCCTTGTTGGCTTAATCTCTTCTTTTTCGGCATATGCGTTGTACCATCCTGGAGTCAGGGGCTCCCACGCTTGGCTAGCTTCCTGCGCACCGGGATCAAACGGCTGGCCAAGGATCGATGCAATATCAGACATTAGTAATCTCCGGAGTAAAGAGTGAAAGACTGTTGGCTGCTACATTGCGGCCGACACGGCGTTCTGAAAAGCTGCCCATTCAAGAGGAAGTTCGTAAGGCAATCGACCAAAGGGCCCGCGACCTTTACCAGGATGCGAAGCCCGGCTTCTGGTGAAAAGAAATCGCTTGTCGGGTTCAAGCTCAAGGGCCGTTTTAACTTCTTTTTTGAACCCAACTTCTTCTGAACGAATTAGTGTTTTCTTGTCGCAATACAACACACAATCCGCCCATTTCGTAAGGGCTTGGTCGGCAAGTCTATTGATATCCCATCGCCATCTATCATACGAACCGGCAATTGGATCATCAAATCGCTTGACTTCTACGTGACCCACTAGAATTGTTGTCATGTTCTTGGAGTTGCGCAAAACATCTAGGTAATCCGTAATCAGTCTCCATTCAGCAAGGGCTTCTGTCAGCCCCTTGCCGAAGCCCTTGTAGACAGTTTCGATACTAGATGCACCATCGCATCTGCGACATGTATAGTCATGTAACAGTGGCTCCAGCGTGGAGGAAGAATCGATTACGGCAGTTTTGTATGGATGCTCTTCCTGAATAAGAAAATTGAGCCACCCGATTGCGTCCTCAAAAGAGCAGCACACCGGCACCTTGCCGATGTCTTTTAGATCGTCGATTCCCTCCTCTCTCTTGATTGGGAGGAAAACCGGGTCAGGAGCACCTGCGGCGAATGTGCTCTTGCCGATTCCCGTTCTACCAAGGAGTATGATTCTTGGCGCCCTGACAATGGTTTCATGAGAAATTTGTGATAGGTCGTACATTATTCTCTTTCTTTCAGGTGCTTCAAGAAGGCATCGCGCTGGTCTTTCATTGCCTTTAGGTGCGCCGGGAATGTCTTAGCTAGCAAGTACCAGATGGTACACGTCAAGGAGAGTATCGCACTCCCCTGTATTATATCGGCCGGTACAGGGAACGAATTAGCAGTTGTGCTCGTAGCCGCGCTTGCGATAAGAAGACATGCGCTTGCTAATAGTAAAGGTGAGTGAATCATTAAATCGTCGCATCCTTTTTTCTCTTCTTCCATAGTAGAAAATCTGGATACTCCAGATCGTATTGATGGCTGCAACTGGGATACCTGCAAGGAACGAGAATGTCGCACCGACAATTGGGTAGAAGAAGAGATTCCAGTATCCCCACGCAGCCATTAACATGACTGGCAGCAAGCAAACCCCACGAACTTGCTTGTCCTTAAAAAGCCTTCGTACATTCAACGAAAGCAAAAGACCCGCTGCTAGCTCAAACAGTCCGTTAATGAAATCAGCGGTCATCGTTATCCCGATCACGCAACCACTTATCTGTAAGTTCACACCTTCTCTTTTGCCGCTCCCACTCACATTGCCAATGAGCAACTAATCGTCGATCCCGCCATTGCTCAATCCAATCAAGGAGCCATTTCATTTGTCTAATCCCTCCATTGGTAACATGGATGCCCCGTAGGACAGAGCCTGCGAATGTTTCGTCTTATTACGAAAAGCTATTTCAGGTAGCAACCCGTAACTTTCATTCTACCCTAATCTCCGTTCCATCATCTGCCCAGAACTCAACTTTGAACTCTTGGGGGGCAATGGATCGAGAAGCGTCGCCCGGCGAAGTCGTGCTCCCCACGGGTCGTTGAGTCGCCGGAGATACTGGTTGTAGCGCTCTCCACCCCACTGCGGCTGCCATGGCCAGTCCGAATAGCGCAACGATGTGCCGTCCAGTGATCCCCTGGTTGTGCGTATGGATTTGCATGTCATCGTCTGGTATGTCTAATGCCTTGTGGCACCCTTTCCTGAAGAGCTTATCCTTCCATTTCTGGGCCCTCGTATATTCGCCAAAGAGGGCCTTTTTATCTGGTATTTCTCCCGAATCACTCATTCAGTATTTCCTCCATTTGCCTGTCGGCTTCATCTTCCATCTTTAGTCTCTCAGCTAGAAAGACTTCACCTGCCCTCGCGATATCGAAAGCCTGAAGAGTGGCGACTCTTCCGTAGTCCACCTGCTCTCCAGCTTCGATATCCGAAATCACTTTAGCTAGCCGACTCTCCCCTAGCATTTCAATTGCTCGGTTTGCCATAGTGTGATCCCTTTTTCTTATTCCGCGGCCCCGACCTTGGCCGCAATCTTGGCGGCAATGACGCCGAACATTGCCTCGCGCCGGGCTGCATTCGCCTCGAAAGACTTGCCCATCATGGTAATGGTCTCCGCTTGCGCACGGGCCAGGACTGCATTGCAGTTGACGTCAGTCGGGGCATCATTCGCAAGGGTGTGCTGTGCTTGACGGGTGGCATCGGCATCATTTGCCGCACCGAAGGCGTTGTCATGCGTGGGCGTGGGATCTTGGACAGCATTGTTTACGGGATCGGACATAGTAGTACCTCGTTGTGAAAGTGAAAAACAAAAAAACAGTTCACCCAGCAGGAATCGAACCTGCTACTTTCTCCACGTT
>DAOUDJ010000119.1:0-1867 GCA_034430795.1 Anaerolineales bacterium
CTGATGGCTGGCTCTTGCCAGAACCAAGAACCTTCATCACCCCGCTCCTCAGAATGCCATCATCTAATTTTAATCAAGTTGGCTTACAATTAACTAATCTGCGCGCTTTGATAAGATAGCCGTCCGTACATTAATTTAGGAGGTCTCAGAATATGTCCATCCCCAAGATAGGTGCAGTCGCTCCAGACTTTGAAGTTCTTGACGATACGGGCGAGACGATCCATCTCTCCGATTATCTCGGCAAGAAAGTTGTTTTATATTTCTATCCCCGGGCTGATACGCCTGGCTGTACAACAGAAGCTTGTGCGTTCCGCGATGATTACAGTGCTTATTCAGATCAGGGTGTCGTCATCCTAGGCGTGAGTCCTGACACGGTAAATAAACAGGCGAAATTCAAACAGAAATTTCAACTGCCATTCGCCCTGCTAGCCGACGATGACCACAAGATCAGCGAGAGCTATGGCGTATGGGGACCCAAGAAATTTATGGGCAAGGAATATGAGGGTGTACACAGGACGACGTTTTTGATCGATGCGGGGGGGAAGATCAAACAGGTCTTCAAAAAAGTTAAACCCGCAGAACACAGCAAGGAGATCCTGGAAGCGTTTGAAAAAGATGCTGCTTGAGAATTATTATGCTCTGATCTGAACGATAAAAAGCGGTCTTGATGTCTTGCACAAAGAGATAAAAGTCCATCAGGCATCCCTCAATACTAGCTGGATGTGACCTATGGACTATGGAGTTTTTCACCTGCAAGAATCTATAATTTAACGGTCGTCACATGGCCTTTTAGCCAATGTCTCGACCGCCCCCAGGCTTGCCCCCCTCAGGTCTGGGGGTGTTTCTTTAAGATTGGTTCTCATTCTGAAGTTACCAAATTTATTCTTGAATCCAGGGCATCTTCTTCCCTCATTGATCCCTGGAGCTTGGATGTTTTGACTTAGGGTTGGCCAACGGAACGCCTTGAGATCCACACATAAACCTGAAGATAACTGATTGCTTGATGTTGAAGGGCCGACACACAGGTCGGCCCCAACGATTTATTAATGGATTGGAGTTGAATAGCGCAAATCCGCTTGGCCACCCACACACTTTGAAGGAGAGGCAATCATAATAATTCCTAAGAGTATCGCAGTATTGCACTCTAAAATATGTCCCTTTTTGAAAAAGGAGCCGAAAGAAAACGGAAAAGAAACTTCCACCTCGACATATACGAGATACAAATTCCAGATTTATCATTCTCAAGAATTTTATCCGCAAGCCACGGGGTAACATCCTCAACGCGGTTGGCAATGATATTGAATATGCGCTTAACCTTCTCAAATTCTTCTGGTCGATCCTTATATTGGTCTGTGATAAATGATGTTATGACCATTCCGGGTCTGAGCGACCCGACAATGAGGGTTCTGCCTTTTGTCTCTTTTACCAACCCTTTTGTAAAGTAATTCACGCCGTATTTCGTCATACCGTAAGGGATGAGCCCTTCGTGCATCCGCCCATCACCTCCCATTCCCTCCATGTTGTAAACGCTCCCATAGCCTTGATCGAACATGCCTCTAACGGCAATCTGTGATCCAAATATCACGCCTAAGATATTCGTGTTGACAACCTCTTTCACTTTTTCCGGCGCAAGTTCCCATATCATCATCTGCGGTCCACTAAGCCCCGCATTGTTTATCCATATGTCAATCTTTCCAAATCGAGACATCGCCTCATTCCAGAGAGACTGTAATTGCTCAGGATCTCTTACATCGCAAGGATGACCGAACACTCGATCTTCCGGAAACCTCGATTGGAGTTCTTCAATGGCAAGGTTAACCCCCTCACGACTCCGGCCGCTGATCATAACCGCGCAATCTCGAGCCAG
>DAOUDJ010000120.1:0-32478 GCA_034430795.1 Anaerolineales bacterium
TTGCTTAGTATGGCGGGGCATTGCGAGGAGCGGTTTAATCGCCTCCAACCTCCAGGCGCACTTCTGTCCATGAGTTCGGCCCGAAGCTCTGCTTGAAGACCGGATTCTCAAGCGAGATCCTGTAAGGTCCTTCG
The DNA here is from genome assembly GCA_034430795.1 of Anaerolineales bacterium. Classification (GTDB taxonomy): domain Bacteria; phylum Chloroflexota; class Anaerolineae; order Anaerolineales; family E44-bin32; genus E44-bin32. The sequence goes on from DAOUDJ010000120.1 coordinate 135, forward strand.
TGGAAAGGGGTGAATAACAGCGCGCCATCAATGGGTGGGCCCCAGGAGCAATCGCTTGTTTGTGTAGGTTTTCCCTCATAGGTCTCCGTGAGGGTAAACTCGAGTGCAAGGGTTTGCGCATCGACGCTTCCGTTCAGTTGCACGATGGTCATAAATGAAACGGTCACCCAACAGATCTGGCCTTTATCGGTGGCAGCAATACTAAGCTGTTTGGTCCCATCACCAGTGGCCTGGACCGCAAAGGTTGAGGTTGTCGCCCCTTCCGGTGGTGTCAGGTCGAGCTCGAGTTGAGCATCCCCGCGCACATTGACCGACTCGTCCTCGATGACCTGTGAGGCCAATACTATAACTTTAACCTGGGAAGGTTTGGGCCCGCCACCCGGAGGCTCATTCGCGTTTGACCCATCGGGGTTGGAACTCCCCACGTTGAAATTGCAGGCGGACAAGATAAAAACGAAGAAGATGATTAACCAATATTTGCGTGGCGTGCATGAACCCACATGATCCTCCATTGAACAAAACGTCGTTGATCGCGTCGACGAATACTATACGTGCCTTGGGCACCCACGGCAACTTCTGCAGTGCTACTCATAATCCACCAGGAAACGCTGTGAGGTTGACCTTTTGGTAGCGATCCCTGCTGTGTCGCATGACAATGCCATTTGCGCGCCCATACTATATTGGAGTACAGTTGTCATCTTATCCGCCAAAGGTTTCACAGACCCCTTGCGAAAGAAGGCGAACATGGAGAACCCAACACGGCGTATCCTCATTTCTCTCGCCCTCACCATCACGCTCTCGGCTTGCGCCCAATCTCAAGCTCAAACCAGCCTAACCACTGCGCCACCCTCTCCCACCAGCGCGCCGCCAACCGAGACAATCGCGCCAAGCCCAACTGCCAGCCCAACAATAGAACCCAGTGCGACACTAATTTCCAGCCCGAGCCCATCGCCCACGATCACCGAAACACCTACACCTGAGTTCAGCCCCACACCCAGCGAAACGGCTACACCTGAAGCTGCGATCGCCACCGCTCTCGGGAGCATCAATTGCCGCTACGGACCGGATAAACAGTATCTTTACGCCTGGGGTTTGTCGGAAGGCGATTTAGCTGAAGTCAAAGGAAAGAACGCCACTGGTGCGTGGCTCTGGGTTACCCCCCATGATACGATCTGGAATTGTTGGATTACGGCATCAGCCGTCGAACTCAATGTCGAAATGGATAGCATTCTCGTGATCTACCCCACTTTGCTCACCCACCCTCAGGTAGCCCCAGCGTCCGGCGTACATGCACAGCGCAACGGCGATAAGGTGACGATCAGCTGGAACCCGGCCCCGCCGTCTGTCGATCTGGGTTACCTGATCGAAGCCCGCATCTGTCTGGGCGCTTACGTCTGGGACATGGTCTTCAGCACGACCAACACCGCGTACACAATCACCGATCCGAAGAGCTGTCCGACGGCTTCGTACGGTACCCTGCGAGTGTTTAATAAATTGGGATACTCGACCACAGTGACAATCCCCTGGCCATAATAGGTGAAAATGGAGAACCCCAACCCGTCGCTCGTGAGGGCCCTTTCTTAAGAATAAGCGCCATCCATCGGCAACGAAGTTCCCCCATAATGTCATGACGAGCGAAGCGAAGCATTCTTATCCTTTCTTGCGCGGAGATTGAGATCCTTCGGCTTCGCCCCCGACAAAACCGGGGACTTCGTTCAGGAAAGGCGTCGCCCTGAGGGGCTCCTCAATGACAATTACGGGAAGGGCTCTCCATTTAATAATGCCATTTTGAGTGAGCCGTGCAGCGGACTTAGCTCGTAGTACCCCCTCGCTATAGCACGTGTGTATTCGTAGGGATAACAATGGGGTCAGGGCTATTTTCCCCCAAACCGTTATCAAGGTAGAGTAAGCACTCAACGCTATCCGGGAACCAATTGACACATCCCGGCGTCTATTCTTTAGGATAGAAACCAGGTGAAAAGCACCTGGCCACATAGTAAGGAGCATCCCGGTCATGGCAAACCATCAAGATCATTTTTTGAGTCGATATCGGCTGCCATTATTCATCGCCATCGTCATTTTGGCAGTCATTGGCGCTTTCCTTATTATTCGCAACATAAATATCGGTGGACCCGGACATGTTATTCCTTCCCAGGTCGATACGCCGGGAGATACCGGTGAAGGTCCGGGGACGACGGATGCCACCGATTCAAGCCTATCCATCCGCTTGAGCGAGGGTCAGGACCAGCCTGAAGTCGTTGTGCCTCTACCTCTCGCCACCGGTGAGCCGCTCTCCCACGAGAGCTTAGTGCGCATCCTGGCGCGGCTCCCAGCGCTAATACCTGAGCCTGACGATAGTCAGGATTTCAGGCTTCCTGATGACGTCATACCCCCGCCACGGACCGGCGAAACCATCGAGGAGACCTTCCCCCCTCCGATGGCATTCTTAGGACCAGGTCCGGTCGAAGCCGGTCCTCTGGAAGTGCTGCGCTACTCTCCAGAAGGGGAGATCCCCATCGCACCCTTTGTGAACATCACCTTCAATCAGCCCATGGTGGCGCTGGCGACGATCAGCGACCTGGCCGAGCAAGACGTTCCCGTACAAATTGAACCCGACCTTCCTGGCACCTGGCGCTGGCTGGGCACCAAGACGCTTAACTTCCAATATGATTCTGAATTGATCGACCGCATGCCCATGGCCACGGAATATATAGTCACCATCCTTGCCGGGACTCAGTCTGCGACCGGTGGCGTGCTAGCAGAAACAGTGCAATTTTCCTTCAGCACTCCCACCGTAACGATGATCAGCTATTACCCATCGTATACACCCCAACCCCGTGATCCCCTCTTCTTCGTCGGCTTTAACCAACGCATAAACCCTGAAGCGGTGCATGAAACCATCAAAGTGACAGCCGGAAACCAGCAGGTGAGCATCAAAATGGCAACGGCGGAGGAAATTGCGGAGGACCCAACCGTAAGCCACATGGTTGAATACGCCAACGAAGGGCGTTGGCTGGTTTTTCGAGCAAAAGAATTACTTCCTGTGGATACCAATATCTCGATTGCCATCGGACCCGGGACACCCTCAGCAGAGGGACCGCTGGTCACACAGTCGCAGCAAAGCTTCAACTTTCAAACCTACGCTCCGTTGCGCATCGTGGATCACGGCTGTTCCTGGTATGAGGACGAATGCCCGCCTCTGACACCGTTCTTTATCGAATTCAATAACCCCCTGGACCTCGATGCATACGATGACAGCATGCTGCGCATCAACCCAGAACTCCCCGGCGCATCGGTGACGATCTATGGAGACACGATCTCCATTCGCGGCGCGACGGCAGGACGGACGACTTATAGGGTAACCGTGGACGGGGACATCCAGGATATCTTCGGTCAGAAGCTGGGCAGAGATACCGTGTTGAAATTCAAGGTCGGTTCGGCTGAGCCTTCGTTGATCGGTCCCAATGAAATTTTTGTAACGTTGGACCCCGCAGTCAGTGATCCAGCGTTAAACCTGTATACCATCAACTACACAAAACTAGATGTCAGGATCTATGCTGTTCAACCCTCCGATTGGCCGGCATTCCTGGAATACATGTACGAATACCAGAGAACGGACACGCCTCAAAACCCACCTGGCACCCTGGTTCTTGACGAGATCAAACGGCTGGAGACTCCAGCAGACGTCCTGACCCAAGTGGACATTGGTTTGAGCGATTACATGGACGGCGATTCTGGCCATTTCATCGTCATCGTCAAACCGCAGCGCAGCATCTTCGAAGAAGACCGCTATTGGGAAACCGTACAGGCCTGGGTTCAGGTGACCCAGATCGGCCTGGATGCTTTCGTCGATCACAGCGAAATGGTGGTCTGGGCCAACGCGCTGAAGGACGGCTCGCCGCTGGCTGAGGTAACGATCGAAACCGGACCCGGCGGCGGAACCTACATCACCGGGCAAGACGGCATCGCCAAATTTGGCATTCCCGCTGCGGGAGTATCCTATCTCGTAGCTCGTCAGGGAGGGGATAAAGCCCTTCTACCCAGTTCAACCTACTACTGGGGTAATGACAGCTGGGTGCGAAGAAGTATGCAGGATGACTTGCGCTGGTATGTTTTCGACGACCGCCAGATGTACCGCCCCGGTGAAGAAGTTCACCTGAAGGGATGGCTGCGCAGTATCGGCGCTGGCCAAAGTGGTGACGTTGGTCTGGTAGGCAGTAAAGTGGATGCAGTTCGGTTCCAGATCATCGGCCCTCAAGGAAACGAGCTGGGCAGCGGCCGTGTCGAGGTCAACGTCCTGGGCGGATTTGACTTCGTATTCACGCTGCCCGATAACGCCAACCTGGGGTACGCTCAACTCCTGCTGAATGCCGAAGGCAGCCTCAGCGGACTGGGCAGCGGCTGGCAGTATTATCACAACTTCCAGATCCAGGAGTTCCGACGACCGGAATTCGAAGTGTCGGCCCGCAACGAGACAACAGGGCCTTACTTCGTCGGCGAGCACGCCGTGGTCGCAGTAGAAGCGAAATACTACACCGGTGACCCTCTCCCCAACGCCGAGGTATCCTGGAATGTAACTTCCTCCCCCAGCAACTATCAACCGCCCAATTGGCCGGATTTCACCTTCGGCAGCTGGACGCCCTGGTGGTGGTATTACGAGCCCGCGTATGCTGAGACTGAATATACATCTTACTCCGGAGTGACGGATGCCTCCGGCAACCACTATCTGCGCATGGACTTCGACGAAGCGTTCTCTCTGCGGCCGTTCAGCGTGCTGGCGGAAGCTACAGTGTTCGACGTCAATCGCCAGGCATGGGCGGGAACCACCAGCCTGCTGGTGCATCCTGCCAATCTTTACGTAGGACTGCGCAGTGAGCGCTATTTCGTCGAGCGCGGCATGCCGTTGGATATCGATCTGATTGTCACCGACCTCGATGGCAATGTCGTAACCGATCGCCCCATCAGCGTGAAGGCTGCCCGGTTGGAATGGAAATACCAAAGTGGCAGCTGGCAGCAGACAGAAGTGGATGTGCAGGAATGCACCGTAGGCTCAAAATCGGAGCCGGTTACCTGCAGCTTCGAGACCCAGATAGGCGGCCGCTACCAGATCACAGCGGAAGTCACCGACGCGATGAACCGCCATAACCAGAGCCAGTTCACCCGTTGGGTGAGCGGCGGACAGCAGCCCCCTGCCCGGGAGGTCGAACAAGAAACGGTCACACTGATACCGGATAAGGAAACCTACCAGCCGGGTGATGTGGCTCAGATCCTCGTACAGACGCCCTTCACCCCCGCAGAAGGTCTGCTAACCGTCACCCGCAGCGGCATCCTGTACACAGAACGTTTCGTCATCGATGACGGCACCATCACGCTGCAGGTGCCGATCGAGGCCAAACACATCCCGAACCTGAACATACAGGTGGATGTCGTGGGTTCAGCGCCGCGCACGGACGACTCAGGCGAGATCGTCGCCGATGCACCCCCGCGGCCCGCCTATGCTAGCGGTTATCTCAACCTGAGCATCCCCCCGCTCCAGCGCACGCTTGCACTCCAGATCACGCCTGATGAGACAGAATTGGAGCCTGGCGGGGATACCATGGTTACCCTCATCCTGAGCGATGCTAATGGGAACCCGGTTTCCGGCGCTGAACTCGCCGTAGTTGTTGTTGACGAAGCCATCCTAGCGCTGACCAACTACCAACTCCGCGACCCCATTTCCATCTTCTATCAACACCGTCCTTCGGATCTCAGCAGCCGATACAGCCGCGCCAGCATCATCCTGGTCGACCCGATGGCGCTTGCCGAAGGCATTGGCGGAGGCGGAGACGAATATGAGCTTCAGGCTACGGACGCGATTGGAAGAGGCGTTGCCGAAGAAGCCCTGGAGGCTCCCTCGCTCGCATTTGCGGACGGGGCGCTAAACAAATCCGTCGCGGGTTCGGACTCCGGGCCGGAACCCATACGCATACGCATGGACTTCAACCCGCTGGCCACCTTCGCTCCGCAGGTGCACACCGACGCAAACGGAAAAGCCCGTGTGAGAGTGGTCGTCCCCGACAACCTGACACGGTATAGGGTGATGGTGGTAGCTGTAGACGGAGGCGGAAGCCAATTCGGCTCAGCCGAAACGAATCTGACCGCCCGACTGCCGCTGATGGTACGACCCTCCGCGCCGCGCTTCCTCAATTTCGGCGACCGTTTTGAACTGCCGGTTGTGGTACAGAATCAGACCGACGAGCCGATGACGGTCGAGGTGGTCCTGCGAGCCACCAATCTAGAACTCACCGGCGACCGTGGTCTGCAGGTGACCGTGCCAGCGCACGATCGGATCGAAGTTCGTTTCCCGGCAGCGACGGATAGAGCCGGCACGGCTCGCTTCCAAGTCGCGGCGGTGTCGGGTACTTATGCCGATGCAGCCACGGTTGAGCTTCCCGTCTACACACCGGCCACGACTGAGGCGTTTGCTACCTACGGCGTGATCGACGAAGGAGCCATCGCACAGCCGGTCTCGTCGCCCACTGATGTCTTCCCTCAGTACGGCGGTTTGGAGATCAACACCTCCTCCACCGCTCTGCAAGCCCTCACCGATGCCGTTCTTTACTTAGTTTCGTACCCCTTCGAGTGCTCCGAGCAGTTGGCCTCGCGCATCCTCGGCGTTGCCGCCCTGCGCGATGTACTCACCGCATTCGAAGCTGATGGACTGCCCTCCGCAGATGAAATGGAGTTTGCGGTGCAGCGGGATATCGAGCGGTTACAAGGGTTGCAAAACTGGGATGGTGGATTCCCCTACTGGCGGCGCGGCCAGGACTCGATTCCCTTCAATACGATCCATGTGGCGCACGCTCTGCAGCGAGCCAAACTCAAGGGCTTTGAAGTGCCCGAGAATATCCAGGAGCTCGTTCTCAATTACCTACGCGATATCGAGAGCCACTACCCATACTGGTACAGCCTGCGCACCCGCCAGACGCTCAGCGCTTATGCGCTCTATGTGCGCACCTTGATGGGTGACCGCGATACCCAAAAAGCCCGCAACTTGCTGTATGAAGCCGGGTTGGAGGATCTGTCTCTCGACGCCGTGGGCTGGATCTGGCAGACGCTCGTAGATGACCCCGGCTCGAGCTCAGAATTGGAAGCCATCCGCCTGTACATCAACAATCGCGTGGTTGAGACCGCCGGAGCAGCTAACTTCACCACCCAATATCACGACCAGACCTACCTGCTGCTCAGCTCGAACCGGCGAACGGATGGCATCCTGCTCGACACCCTGATACTCGACAACCCACAGAGCGACCTGATCCCCAAACTGGTCACAGGGCTGCTGGCGCACCGCACCAAGGGACACTGGGGTAACACACAGGAGAACGTCTTCGTCTTGCTGTCCCTCGACCGCTACTTCAACACCTTCGAAGCGCAGACCCCGGACTTCGTCGCCCGCATCTGGCTGGGTGACACCTATGCCGGCGGTCACGAATTCGTCGGCCGCACCACCGAGCGGCACGAGACCAAAATCCCGATGGTGTACCTGGTGGATGAGGCATTCGGCGGAGGGGAGACGCAGGATCTGATACTGAGCAAAACCGGTGAGGGGCGGCTCTACTATCGGCTGGGGCTGCGTTACGCCCCCACCGATCTATCCCTGGATGCGATTGACATGGGTTTTGTCGTCCAGCGCGAGTACGAAGCGATCGACGACCCCGAAGATGTGACCCGGGATGAGGACGGCGTCTGGCATATCAAAGCCGGCGCGCGCGTGCGGGTGCGGATAACAATGGTTGCCGATAATAGACGCTACCACGTAGCGCTGATCGATCCGCTGCCCGCTGGATTGGAGATCGTAAACCCGGCCCTGGCCGTATCCGGAAGCACTCCGCAGGACCCCGACAGTTCAGAATACCGCTATGGATGGTGGTGGTGGGGCACCTGGTACGAGCACCAGAACATGCGTGACGAACGCGCCGAGGCTTTCACCTCGCTGTTGTGGGATGGCGTGTACGAATACACCTACATTGCGCGAGCAACGACACCTGGCACTTTCGTAGTGCCGCCGGCGAAAGCGGAAGAGATGTACTCGCCGGAGGTGTTCGGACGCAGCGCCAGCGATTGGGTGATCGTGGAGTAACCATTCAGTTATCCGATTACCATAACCACACCCTCCCGCGGGCTGCGAACCTGCGGGAGTTTTTTCGCGGTGATAGCTTCATCATTCCACCGGCGAAAGCTGATGCAAAATTGTATCCTCCTTGAATTGCTTGTGTTCGCCGAATCTCGCTTTCGCGATTGTGTACTTTATCTCCCGGTTTCGTCCACATCCATACAGTCGTCAATCCCGGAATATCAAGTTTTTTAACCCTGCACAAAGGTCCCGTTTCTCAGGTCTGCCAACGCCTGGTTGATTTCTTCTTCCGTATTCATGACGAACGGACCATAGGGGACAATAGCCTCTTGGAACGGTGCGCCTGCTATCAGAATAAAACGAGCATGGGAATTTGACGCTGCCTGCACTCGGACATGGTCACCTTGACCAAAGATCACCATGTGCACCTCTTTAACTTTTTTCCCTTCCCCGTCATCCTCAATACCGAAGAAACCTTCACCTTCGAAGAGATAGGCTACTGTGGAATGTCCTTCCGGAACAGATAGATAAAACTCCGCGGCGGGTTCAAGCATCACATCCATGTATAGTGGCTTGGCTGCGATCTCCGTCACGGGTCCTTCAACGCCATCATATGTCCCTGCAACGACGCGTACCTTTACACCATTTTTCTCAATTGTAGGGATGCTGGCTGAACCCACTTCCTGATAGCGTGGTGGGCTCATCTTCTGGGCGGCAGGTAAGTTAACCCATAATTGGAAACCTTTGACCTGCCCACTCGGTCCGCGCTTTGGCAACTCCTCATGCAGGATGCCGCCCCCACTTGTCATCCACTGCACATCACCGGGTCCAATGACGCCGACATTTCCCAGGCTATCACGGTGACGCACATTGCCTTCCAACATATAAGTGACGGTCTCAATGCCACGGTGGGGATGCGTGGGGAAACCCGTAATTGGACCCTCGATCGGGTCATTGAACGCAAAATGGTCAAAAAGCAAAAATGGATCAAACAGATTTGCCCTGCTGGGACCAAAAGAACGGCGAAGCAGGACATCGGCTCCTTCGATCACGAAATCAGGCTTAACAATTTGCTCAACTTTCCTGGGGGAATTGGTCATATCGCACGCCTTTGATAACTTGGACAAGAACCCGAGATTAGATACCTGGGGCAACGAAGTACATGCAAAACTCTATATGTATAGATGTCCTATAATTTATAAATATTACCTTTATTGTATGAATAATGCCTTAGTGGGCGTGGTTTTGCAAGGTTTTAGATAGCAGAGAATCGGCTGCTTCAGGGCGTGATTGAGGAAATCGCATCCTGGAGGATCTTCACCAAAGGGGACTCTCGATTAATGAAAATTGGGTTAGGTATTGACTATTTCTGCTGCTCGAAGAAATAAAGACGACCTTGGGGGGTAATCCGCAGTGTGTCTTTTGGAGCTTTAGAATGAAGAAGACCTCTTTTAACCATAACCTTAATCGACGTTTGGGCAGATTCTCGCCAACGTATGGTTTTACTGTCTTCTAGGAGTTCATAATCATCCGCTCTGAGCTGATCCTTAATGATCAACTTTACCCTATCAAGAATTTCATTCGTCGGGCCTTTCCCACCCTCATCTTCTAATACCTGGAGGATTGGGATAAAAAAGTCTACTTCTGTTAATTCTTGATCCTTCTCCCTCGTTCTCTTTGGACCCACAATATCCTGTGGTTCTTGTATTGCACCCCATTGTTTAGCAATCTGATCAGCTGCCTCTAGTATCGGTTTTATCGCCTTTGCCTGGCTAGCAGCTTGTTTTGCGATGTCATACTCCCCCGCTTCGAAAGCTTGAATACCTGCTGATTTTTTTTCACCTACAGCCGCCTTCAAGGCGTCAACAAGGTTCTGCACTGCGCTTTGAACATCCATAAGTACTATCCCTTCGAAAACTATGATTGTCTTGCATGTTATACGTTAGAGATTGGCCTTCAACGTCTCAATAGACCACCTGTACTAGGAGTTGAGAAACCCCTGCCTTGAGGCCTGAACTTAAACCTCCCGCAGGTATTGAACCTGCGGGAGGTTAGATGTGAATAGCCTGCGTGAAAGTGGCAGGCCGACATAAAGGTCGGCTCCTACGAATGATTATTATTTATGAAGTCTATCTCTCTTTCCGGCAATATTCTCTTCCATTAGTACCCCCTCGCTATGGCATGTACGTATCCTCTAAGACCACAATAGGGCCAGTATGGAAGAGATCACGCAGCCGCTGCGACCGGTTCGGCCGCCCAAGCGCAGATACAAATTTCGAAAAGCCCTGATTCGGGGGTTGGCACTTTTGCCGCTCACCATCGGCGTATCGCTATTCATCCTGCTTCTCTCAGCCCAGGCGATGTATGGCAACCAACTGCCCTTGGTGGGTGCCGCTGTAATTGCAATGTTGGTGGACGAAGGCTATTTACCTGCGCCGTCCCCCACTCCCCTTCCTGCAGCAACAGAGCCCATCGTGGCGATCCCGCCAGAAGATATCCTTCCCGGCGACATCACCACAAACCATAACGCAGGTCAGGTATTCCAGCCCCAGGTCATAACACTCACACCGACGATCACCCCCACCCAAACCGAGACACCTTCACCCACGGCCAGTGAAACGCAAACGGGGACCCCGACCTCCACGTCAACCCTTACACCCACGCCAACCACCACCGGTACCCGTACACCTTATCCCACCTGGACGCCCTACCCCACCTGGACCCCCTCCCGAACGCCGCCGCCGACCCAGACATACACGCCCGGTCCAACCGCGACGCCCACGGCGACGCTTGACCCCTCCATCCCGACGAACACTCTCGAACCTACTCGAACGCACACTCCCATCTTCGCCTCCTGCATCACAACGCTGAACCTCGCCAATGAGAACGCTGTCGTCCAACTGATCAACGCCGAGCGCCAGTCTCGCGGTCTGCACGCCTACGCTGTGCAGAGCCAACTGCGAGCGGCCGCCCGAGTGCAGGCGGCAGACATGGCTTGCAACCACTTCCTGGGTCATATCGGCTCGGATGGGTCGACCGTGCGGGACCGGGTGAGTGCGCAGGGATACACCTTCTCCTGGATCGGGGAGAATTACATGGTGTCGCAAAACCCGCAGACCGCGTTTAACTGGTGGATGAACAGCGCGCCGCACACCGCTAATATCCTCAGCCCCAATTACACCGAATTCGGTGTAGGTTATATCTACAGTAGCGAAAGCGATTACGGCGGCTACTTTGTGATCGTGTTCGCCAGACCTTGATCCAAGAATATTAACGCCGAAAGCTTATGAAAGCGGATACGAAAAGAAGCTGTCCGGATGTATCTTTTAGGATAGCTTCATATCAATTATCAATTTTGCTAACGGATACCGATTTAGTGAGAGCTCGATATTATGTCCTAATCGCAACATAGATATCGGCCTCGAGCATTGCGTCGTCCTTATAAAAGTGGTGCGTGAAATAGACATTTCCATCACGGTCTATCGATGACTCGCCGGTAAAACCGGAGAACATCTTCTCTGGCGTGCCCCACTCGCCGTCAGCCCATTTCGATCGATAGATTTCAGGCGCGCCCATTAACGTTGAGAACCACAGCTCTGATCCATCTTGGGTTACGAAAGGCCAACCTTCACTGTAAACTGTGTTGACCGCTTCTACATTCTCCGGCTCCTGCCATTCTCCATCGACGTTCCTGGACACCCAAATATCGTGTTCACCCTTACCACCAGCCCTTGATGAATGGAAATACAAAGCAGTGCCGTCGGCGGTGATGTGCAGTTCGCCAACCTCAAAGTCGGGCTGGAAGTCTGCGATCATCCAGTTGCCCCATTCTCCATTCTCAAGTTCTGCTGTAGCCAAATGCAGACCTACTAACCCTTCCTGCGCGGTACAGAACCACATGACATTACCCTGGACAAACTCACATCCATCCAGGGCAAGCTTTCCAGGGTTTTGAAGGAACACTCTTTCTGGTTCGCCTCACCCCCCATTTGCCTTATACGAAACGTAAATTCCGGTGACGCCATCTGCAACCTGCTCCTCCACGGGCTTGTTCACATCAGGCGTGAAGAAGAAATAAAGCGTATTTCCGTCCGGCATGATGAACGCAGAATCTTCGGCCCCTGCTGTATTTATCGAATAGGGCAAGGGGATGGGGTCCTCGTATTCTGCGGTCTCCGACTGCGGAAGGTAAGCATCGGTCCCGGGCAAGACCTTCACCTTGCTGGGCGGGATCAGGCTTTCTCTGTGAGGTGAGGGTTCACGCTCGATCGGTTCTTGATTACAACCGCCAAGCGCCATGATCAAGATCAGTCCAAGGATGATTCTTTTTTGCATGGCTTCTCGCACACCTCGAAAATGATATGAGGGGCAGAATATCCACTACGCGGGTTGTTAGACAATGCGATCGTTTTCGCACATCTTCTACTTCTTCGCCTTCTCTTCCATCAGGTTGAACCAAGAACTTGTATCGACGCGCAGCAATTGAATCCAAAACCTTTTTAGTAATCCATCCGGGTTTCCAAAGGAGCAGCTGCCCATAAGTGAATTACCCCGCAGCAAGCTGCGGGGCATCCACAGCGGAACAGTCATCATGGGGGCTGCCCCCCCAAAAAAACCCCTGCTTGCCCATTCATCCCGCCAGCAAGCCGACGGGTATTCTGGGAATACTAATAAATGAAAGGAAATCGTAAATAATGGGAGTTGTTCTTTGCGTTATGATGATAGAGAACAACACCTAGCTTTAGGAGGTTCACGTTGACCGAATGGGTCGGTCAGACGCTATCGAAGGTTTTAATTGAGAAACGGATAGGCCAAGGAGGCATGGCCGAGGTTTATCTTGGTCACCATGGCACCTTGAAGCGCGCCATGGTCGTCAAGATCCTCTACGCACACCTATCCGCAGACCCGCGTCACATTGCAAGATTCCACACCGAGGCTCAGGCTGTGGCTGCTTTGCGTCATCCCAATATCGTCCAGGTTTTCGATTTCGATATCGTCAATGGTCAACCCTATATCGTGATGGAATTACTCGATGGCATCTCTTTAGAGATGTATATGCATAGTTTGAGAGCCAAGTCGCAGACGATGCCGAGGGAGTCTGTAGTCCACCTGATAAAGAAGCTTGCTGACGCCCTCGATTACGCGCATAGTGAGGGGGTTATCCATAGAGACATCAAGCCCGGCAATGTGATGCTCTGCAATGGATCCCCCCCTGTTGAGATGGGGAATCCGCTTCCACTCGATGTTGAGCCAGTGCTAACAGATTTCGGTCTGGCGCGGATCAGCTTCTCCTCCGAGCTAACCGAACCCGGCACAATTATGGGCACTCCAGCGTACATGAGTCCAGAACAAGTGGAGGGACAAGCCGTCAGCATACGCTCAGATCTCTATTCCCTTGGTGTCCTTGCCTATGAGATGCTTGCCGGGGAGCTGCCATTCAAGTCTGCCGAGGACACTCCAGCTTCGATCATGTACCAGCAAGTGCATACTCCGCCCCCCTCTTTGCCATCCGCTGGCGCCGCATTAAAAAAGGTCATGAAGCGTGCCCTTGCCAAACAGCCTGACAAACGCTATGCGCTCGCGGGGGATTTTACAACCGATCTTGAGAATGCCATAACTGCAGAATCCAAGACGACGCCTATTCGCATAAGCCCTAATATCTCTCGCCGCACCTTGTATATCGCGCTTGGCTTGATCCTCGCCGTATCTGTTTCCATCTTCGGCCTCACAAGAGATTGGTTCAGCGGTCCGGATCCTGAGTCCGATCCGAAGCCAGCGACCCTCACTTCTTTTCAATTGACCGAGAACCCCCAGCCTGGTCCGGACAATCCCCCTCCAGCCCAGCCGACGCCTGTGCCGCCACCCGAAGAAGACGCGCGCGCCAAGCTCGATCTCAACAACCCGGATTACACAGATTTCTTCGATGGACCAAATGGTTGGAATCAATATGATGTCGAAGGCAATGGCGCATATCGGGTAGAAGATGGGGAACTGAACGGGGTCGACTACGTTCCAGAAGAAAAATTTACCTGGTGGTCTATCCTCAATAGACAATCGGGAAACGTCTATGCTGAAGTCAGCGCCACCAATGGCGACTGTATCGAGAAAGATTCTGTGGGCATTGTTATCCGCATCGACGAAGAAACCGGCTCCAGCGGCTACGGCTTCGAAGTCTCCTGCGATGGAAACTGGCGAGTCCGCCTGCACCGGGAATCCAAAAGCCCACGAGAGCTAAATGAGTGGTCTCCCTCCGCGGCGATCCTTACCGGAGCTGGCGCTACGAACCGTCTGGGAATTATGGGGTATCGCGACCTTTTCTACTTGTTCATCAACGACCAGCCTGTAGGCAGCGTAGCCGATCCACAATACAGCCGCTCCTTTGGCTATTTCGCCCTGTATGTCCGCGCCTCTCTGACATACAATCTAGGCGCAACGTTCGATAATTTTTCTTATTGGCACATACGCTTCGTCCCCTAGGGCGGACCCTTCCTCAACCGCACAAAAAAGCCCGCACAGGAGTGCGGGTTTTTTCAATCGTCGGTTAGCAAAGAATGCAGACACAAAGCCTCACCATCGATCGCGTCTCGCCCGCCGATAAAGCATCTCTCGTCTGTCCTCAGGTGGAGGTTGTTGTATAAAAAGTGTCAGGAACCAGGTGAGCACCAACCCCATCACAAATCCCCCGATGTGAGCGAAAAAAGCGACGCCGCCACCCGACTGAGAACCGAGCGAAAGGATGCCATTGACGAATTGAAGCGCAAACCAAAGCCCTAAGACGACCCACGCCGGCCACACCGCCAGTCGAGTGAACAACCCCAACGGGACAATCCCCTGAACACGCACCCCCGGAAAAAGGATCAAATATGCCCCCAGCACGCCAGCGATTGCTCCGCTCGCGCCGACAAGCGGGATCTGAGACGTGGGATTAATCATGACCTGGGCAAAGACGGCCACGGATCCGCTGGCAAAGTAGAGAAACAGGTAATAAAACCCGCCACATCGATCTTCAACATTATCCCCGAATAACCACAGGTAAAGCAGATTGCTGAACAAGTGGAACCAACTGCCATGAAAGAACATGCTGCGAAGGATGTCCAGCAATGTTTCCAGCGAGAAGGGATTGGCGATAATATTCGCCGGGACGACGGATAGATTCAAGAAGATGCTCTGCTGTTCAGGCAACGTGAACATCTGCTGCCATACAAAGACCAGAATATTCAACGCGATCAAAATGTAGGTCAGGAAGGGCGTTCGGCGAGTGGGATTGAGATCTCTAAGCGGAAGCATAGTCCCTCCATTCAATTTCAAACAGCCCCATCAGGGCTGCAAAGCACCACGAATTAATCAGAAAGTATCACGAGATTGCTCAACCATCAACCTGAGCAACGTTTTGCATCCAATCCTTTGCATAAATAAGCATGCTGTCACTTCTCACCTGCATCAACATCCATCCACGCCAGCAAATCCAGCGGAGGAGGTTTTCTACCATAGAGATAATCATCCATCGTGACGGCCAGCGCTCGAAATAGCGATGAATTACGCACACCGAAACGAACGACATTGTGCAGCAAGTTATCGGGGTGCGAATACGGGCAAACACTCACGCAGCGTCCGCAATCGGTGCCCGTCGAATTCCAGTATGTGAAACATGACTCTGCATTGATCTGCCAGCGCTTGACGCCGTCAATCTCGATTCTATCGTCAAACGAAATCGATTTGCTCGGGCAGACCACAGCACACTTTTTACACCGGGTGCAGAAGCCAAGAACAGAATAGTCCCTGGTCCTCTGGTCGACAGTGAGCGGCAAATCTGTCGTCACAACAGCCAAGCGAACCCGAGGGCCGAGCTCAGGAGTCATCAGCAAACCCATCCTGCCAATCTCGCCCAGCCCCGCGTCACGAGCAACCAGTGGGCACACCACCCGATAATTACCGTCTATATGGGCGCGGGCGGGGTATCCTAGATTGCGTATGAACGCAGCGATCTGGACAGCAACCGCACCCGAAGCCAAATATTGCTGCGCCGATTCCATCACCGTTGGGCCATACGGAGCATGATCGAGCATGTGTTTGTCCATCTCAACCGTCAGCGCGAGGGCGAATTTATGTTCCAAATCAACCGGTTGACCGTAGGGCTCATTACGCCCGATGTGACTGTAGAGATGATAATCCTTGAGCTCCGTGACGCCCACCGACACTGCACCGAGCTTCTTGCCCCATCGCTTTATAAATTCAGTTATTCTCTCAGGGTCTGTGTGAATGCGCTCTGGGGCAGGCTCTTGCTCGATGATGGATTGAAACGAGCCAACGGCTTCAAAACTAGCTTCGGCGGCAGAGAACATGGTCGGATCATAGTAGGTTGACCCTTTAGCAAGCAATCCGGGCCTGGCCCTGAACTTGTCGTCGAGCGCCTTTTTATCCGGATTACGGCGGTAGTATTCCTCAAAACGCTCTGAGCCGGGTGTCAAGCGCGCGCGAGCGAACATGATGTCGCGTTCATCCACACGGATTTTGGGCGTATCGTCCGCGGTGATGTGTCTCTGACCCACGGGTATCAAAAAGATCGCCGCGGCGAATGCAGCCATGATGAGTAGAAATGTTGCCACGAATTCATGGTTGGGAAAAGGTACGATCCCAGCAATCAGGTAAGCGAGTGAAAGCAGCAATCCCAGCAGGACAATTCTGCCCGCGGCGCGACGCTCGCCCTCCTTAATGGACACGATCGCCGCGCCGAAGGTCAAAACAAAAAACAATACGCCGATTGTGGTTAAAAAGACGCTGAGAGTACGAATTAGGTTTAGCTGCATGAGAGTGCAAGCTCCTAGCTAGTATCATCCTTTGTGCGCGTTGACTACTCTCTACCATCCAAGCAGGTCTTTATCATCACCGACAGGTGTGTTTCATCATCTGCGAAAAATCGGAGTGGCCAAGCGCACGCTTTCAATATACCTAATTCTGGGCAATGTTCTGGCCAAGCTGCAGTCGCTCAATGACGTTTCTCATCCGTTCTAAGGCTTCAACCAAAACGGATCGGGAGCAGGCGATATTGATACGCTCAAAACCTTGACCCTCAATGCCGAAGATGTAGCCTTCATCAAGGTAGACGTTGGCTTCTTTGAGCATCACTCGCTCTAATTCCTGTTCGCTAAGCCCCAAACTGCGGCAGTCTAGCCAGACCAGGTAAGTTCCTTCCAGTGGAACGACGGAAATCTGCGGAAGATACTCGGCGATGTACTCCTCCAAATACTGCAAGTTGCCCATGATGTAGTCCAGCACCTGCGCAAGCCACTCCTCCCCATGGTTGTAAGCCGCTTCAAGTGCGACAACCCCAAAAGCCCCAACGCCACCCATCGCGGTTCTTTCCAGAGTCTTCTTGAATCTGGCTCGAAGCTGTTCATTGGCGATGATGATGTTTGATGTTTTCAAGCCTGCTAGATTGAAAGTCTTGCTGGGCGCCGTGCAGGTGATGCTGTTTTGGGAGAAATCCTCGCTTATGTCAGCAAAGGGAGTAAAAACATAACCCTCGAAGATCAGGTCGCCGTGTATTTCATCGGATACGACGAGAACATTGTTCTTTATACATATCTCACCAAATCGAATAAGCTCATCTCTGGTCCAGACACGCCCAACGGGATTATGAGGGCTGCACAAGATAGCCATTTTCACCTGCGGATCTTTAGTTTTCAGCTCAAGATCCGTAAAATCCATGCTGTAGCGGCCGTCTTCGTAGTGTAGAGAATTGGTGACAAGCACGCCATCGCCGTTCTCAACAGCTTTGTTGAAAGGATGGTAGACCGGAGTCTGGATGAGCACTTTGTCCCCTGGAATTATGAATGTTTGTACAAGCATATATAGCGCGGGCACCACACCGGGAGCAGTACAAATCCACTCCGGTTCTATCTCCCACCCGTGGCGCTTTTTCATCCAATTTACGATAGCCCTCTGGTACGAGTCCGTGGGGGAGGTATATCCGAATATCCTATGCTGCGCGCGTGCGACCAGCGCCTCCACTACCGGCTCAGGACAAGGAAAATCCATGTCCGCTACCCACATGGGCAGGAGCCGGGTACTCGCGGAAGAGTCGTCGGGTTCTTTCCGATAGAGCAATTTATTTCCTTGCTTAATGAATTCCCATTTGACGGAATTCGTTCCTTTACGGTTGATCTCCCTATCGAAATCATATTTCATCGCCACAAACTCCTCGTATTCATACATCTCATTTCAAACGCCGAAACGGCTGCTCTCTAGAATAGGAAAGGAATGAACAGCTTACTTCCTCGACGATATTCTTCGAATTTGGCGTATCTCGACAAGGATTTGTCTTTCCGCAGCATGTTAGGGAGCCAGATGATTGCCACAAATAGCGACAAGATCACGATCGGCAGCCAATGCATAGCCAATAAGCCGAAGCCAAGGTATATCAAGAACTCTCCGAAGTAATTAAGATTCCTGCTCCTGGCCATCATCCCCTCGGTAATAAGTCTTTCTGGCTGCAGCTTCAGGGAGGTATGTTTCTGCATATCCGTGCTGAAATGGAGAAAAACACCCAAAACATACAAACTTACACACGCTCCCAAATACCACGACTGCGCTTGAACCCCTTGCGACGTTAGAATCCATGGCGCTACCCAATATAATGTCAGCCCACCCCAGATAACTAATCCATAGCCCCAACCTGTTTCCTCCTCCCAGGATTTGTCTGGGAATACCAAGCTTTTGAAAACCCACATGAGGCCATACGTGCCATGCAAAGCCAGGTATATCCACGCTGTCGGGTTCTGCCATTGACTGAACAGTGCCATCATCAACAATATCGCCGGGCCAGTCGCGGCTTTATGCGTATCGATGAAGTGCTTCTGTTTCATACGGGCACACCTCCGAAATCACCTTCTATTCCACAATCTAAATCGTCGATCTTCCATCGTGTTTACAAACCGGCTTTATTAAGTATCCGCTCAATAACCGCCACAGTTGTAGGGTGATGCTTGTCACGATGTCGTTCAAACATCGGTCGTACCTTATCCCGGGTCCATTCTGCCTTTACCATAGCGCGGAAGTTCGGTGCGAGAATCGCTATTCGGCCGCCTGATCCAACCATGCGCTCAATTCCAGGAAGCACATCTTCGTAACCGCTTTGAATAGATATTTGATAGAAGCGATTCGTGGTGAAATAGTCGAGGCTGTCCTTGAAGTTAAAGATGCGCTCGAAATGGCGACAATCCTCGACGGGAATCTGTTCAGGGAGCATCAGCAGGAAAAGGCGGATCTGGGCCGATACCCATTCGGTAATTTGATGAATGCTAGGAAGCTTGCCCGATTCGTATGCGTCAATTCTAAGCTTTACATCGTCTATGAGACTCGAGCTGAGGGCTGGAGCGCTCTCAGGGTAACCCGGTGCATAGAGCCATTCATCGATGTCAACACGCTCGATTGCTTCTGGGAGCTCCTGCTCAAGAAAAGAGATGAAAGCTTCAGTCGTCAGCGATTGAAAGCTGAAGGTGGCGATGTATTTTTTAATGAAGGCATCGAAAGCCTCCCGACCCACGGATTGCTCCAACTCAAGTATGAAGGAGGAACCTTTTTCATAGGGTATTACAGAGAAGACCTCGTCGGGGTCAATGCCTCGCTGCGAGTACTTTAAGCATGTCTTATTCGAATCCATTCCGAAACGCTCCATGACTTTGAGCATTATTTTTCGCCTTACGAAGGCATAGAGTTGAGAATAATCATCTCCCTCGAGGACTTCGGTAATTCGTGATTCAGCATACGTCGTCCAGCCTTCGTTCAACCAAAAATCCTCCCAGGTGGCATTCGTCACCAGGTTGCCCGTCCAAGAGTGCGCAAGTTCATGAGAGACAAGGTTAGCCCGACTGCGATCTCCCAATATGCATTTGGGGGTGAGAAATGTCAGGCGCGGGTTTTCCATCCCTCCATATGGAAACGAGGGGGGCAAGATTAGAACATCATAGCGGTCCCACAAGTAAGGCCCAAATAATTTTTCCGCTTCGACGAGTTTCTTTTCATTTTCGGCAAATTCCCAGGCGGCAGATTCAAGGATCTCTGGCTCGGAATATACGCCAGTGTGAGGGCCCAACTCCTCGAAAGCGATATTCCCCACTGCAATCGCAAAAAGATACGAAGGGATTGGCTGGGGCATCTTGTATCGATATTGGCTGGTCGCCCCCGAATGTTCGCTGTCCATATGCTCGGCGGCCATAACGGCAACCAGCGGACGTTGAACTTCTACCATTGCCTCATACGTAAAGCGAACCGACGGGGAATCCTGGCATGGGAATATGCTGCGGGCGTGAATGGCCTGACATTGACTGTAGAGGAAAGGATGCTCCCCTCCAGCAGTTTGCTTCGGTAATACCCACTGCAAAGCGCTGGCTTTCGGCGAGGTGGTCACCTCTATCGTGAATTCTGGTTGACCATCAAGACCCTTTAAATGAAGGCGATCACCCACTATCGAATCGTGTTGATCGATCTCCCAAAGGACCTCCTGGTCACCCTTGTAAACTCGGTCGATTTTCAGATCACGTGTGTCCAGGAAGAATGAGCCGCTTACAGGTTCCTTCAGGCGATATGTGACCTTGATCTTCAGGACTTTCGCCGAGAAATCGACGTCTATCCCGAAACGGATATGAGAGATTCTCCCTTGTTCGGTATCTGAATAAGAGTGAGGATCTGAGAATTGCATGAGTACACCTCCGGCTGGATCGTAAACTGCTAATAAGACGGGCAGCCTGCCGGCTGCACGTTCAGTAGATCATACTGGCGCCCTGTGCCTTGTCAGGATATAAGTGAAAAAGGGCTCCGACCGTGAACTATGTACACACTAAAACCTCTATCGCGAACCAGGGCAGCCTAGCAACTCTAGTCGGTTCCAGACAGGCCTGGCAAGGATTCTAAACCATCCCACCCACGGTCGATCCCTATTGCAGGATCTCCCATCCCCTCTCCCTTGCGTATGATTCGAGAATCACGTCAGGAACCACGGCTATGGGAAATCCGACCGTTTCAAGCAAGGGGATATCCGCCTGGCTATCCGCGTAGGCGAAACTCTCCGACCAATTAATATCCGTCGTATCACGCAGATACGCCTCAAGCCGAGTCACCTTATGTCGGCCTTGACAAACTGGAAGTTCGCTGCCACCTGTGTAGCGCCCATCTTTCATCAATATCGGCGTCCCTACCGTTTCCCTAACCCCCAACTGATGCCCGATCTCGCGGAGCAGCGGGGAGAAGGTCCCAGAAACCAGAATCACTCTATTCCCAGCCTGCTGATGGCTGCGCAATCGTGCCATCACCTCCGGCCGCACCTTCGGCAGCACATACTGTTCAGCGAGCCATTGAAAGGCTTCTTTTGCTTGCTCCGCAGTCCAGCCCCGAACTGTCCAACCCATATCTCGAGCCCATATCGAACGCGACGTAGCTTCGGACACCAGACCTAACCGTTGAAGCCACCAAATCGGCATATGGGTGAGCATGTATGCATAAAGCTCAAGGCGTTTTACACGACGAGTTCGGTGATGCTCGGCGATGCCCATGGTGATGTGACCGGTATATAAAGTCCCATCGAGGTCGAAGACCGCTGCAATATCTCCAGACGAACTGATTTCCACTATTCTCTCCCAACAATTCGCGCATCCACATTCCCGTCAATATTTATCCGTTATATAAAAAACTTCATCCGTTGGGGGTTCGGGGATGTGATCCGATTTGAGTTTCGGTAAGGCTATTGCGATCAGGTGCAGAACGCAAGCCTGAGGGCTCAAACCAAGCACATGATTCCAAGTTCACTCTTCGGCAAATACCCTATTTATCCCACCCAAAGAAAGGTTGCGGTAACGTCTAGCCATACAGATAATACTCTCAATCATACGAGTTCAGATTAACTCACTGAGCGAAGAACGCATGGAGGCTATTCATGGCAGCGCTAAATACAATCGCCCAATTAATGGAGATTGCCGCAATCACTGCTCCCAAGACCCGGGGGCAGGATTTTGTGGTTGTGAAAACGGTCGAGGGAGAAGATCTTCTTCGCCTGGGTGAGGGGATGAAAGATTACGCACAACGAATCGGCATCGACGGCTTCGCGCGCGATGGTCAGAATGTCCTCGATTCCGGCGCAGTGGTACTGATCGGCATCAAGGATGGTGCGGTCGCAGACCTTAATTGCGGTGCGTGCGGGGCGGAAGCGTGCATCGTCATCAATACGTACGAGGGTGAATTCAAAGGGCCTCAATGCGAATTACGGGTGCTGGATATGGGCATTGCCCTCGGTTCAGCCGTCAAGACTGCCAGCCTGATGAACGTAGATAACCGCATCATGTACAGGGCAGGCGTGGTGGCACGAGAACTTGGTTTGATCGACGCCGACTTCGTGATGGGCATCCCCTTATCGGTGAGCGGCAAGAGCATATACTTTGACCGTTAACAGTGAGGAGGGTAGATACCGCCCCATTTAGCTCTACCCTCTCCCATCGACTCTGAGCAACTAAGAGTTACGAGTCGAGTCGTTCTCCAATTTGTTGGACTAACTCCTCGACCGGTACATACATTCTCCCCCCATTCTCAGGGGCGCCGTAATCCTGAACCCACAGCACGGTCCCATCGGCATCCACCAACACAAAGGTATGCCCGGGCTCACCACTTTTTACAGCCCATTTCAACACCCCAAAGGCTTGCGATACATCGTGATCCGCATCCGTCAACAGCGGGATGCTGGTCCCGTATTCCGCGGCGATTTGAGTCAGCTCCGCGGGTGAATCAAAGGCAATACTGAGGAAGGCAACATCGAGAACTTGAAAATCAGGGTCGTTTTGCAGATCGACGATCTGCTGTATGCAAGGCGGTCAACCAAGCGCCATGTGAAAATACAGCAGCACCGGTCGTTCACCGCGGTAATCGGATAGTGAAACTGTATCGCCATCGGCTGCTTGAAGGCTGAAATCCGGCGCACGATCGCCCACTTCCAACCCGGACTCCGGCGTGCCGCACGCAGTGATAAGGATTGCCACCAACACCATGGAGACGATCAGGAAAACGCGTTTAATGCTGCTTGCTGTAGTCACTTTACGATCCATATATCCTTCTTTCTATCTATATAAAATTGAACTTGCCGAGTTGGTATGCTATTCAGGTAATGTCCTCGCTCATGAGCGCGTGCTGCTCGCGAGTGATCTCACCCTTGGCATACCGCTGGTTAAGTATCTCGCGTGCGCCCAATCGATTTCTCTCTGCCATAATTCCGCTGTTCGCTCCACCGGTTAAGATCGCCTTGACCAACCACACGGCGCCAGCGATCAACAAGCCCCAGAACAGGAGCATGAGCAGTAACCCAATAAAACCAAATCCCATCATCATCATAGACTCTCCTTACATAACATAGGAATGAAAAAGCCCAACAACTCGACATCATCGGGTGTCAGGCTCTCCCATCCGTTCAGTTCAAATCTGAAAGCATCTGCTGGTAGAGATCTCGGTCGATCTCTCCGCGTGCATAACGAATATCCAGGATTTCCCGCGGGGATGGTTGAGCACCACCCGAAGTCTGGAGAGAGGTGAAAGCTGACCCACCTGCTGTAAAACGACGTACAACCCAGACGATCAACGAGATGACGATTACGATGATGACCAGGTTAAAAATCAACCCGATCCACCCGAAGGAACCGAAACCCCCTAATCCACTAAATCCACAACATCCTGAAAACCAACCCATCATGTTAGTAACTCCTTTCCTTGTGGAACGCTCACTGAAGAGCGCTCGTTTATGATATGTAAGGATCTTAGCCGCCCTTTATAAAGGCGTCTTAGCGTGAATATAAAGATTCGGTAAAGAAACTTGGAAGGGGGGAAGACTCACGCGGTGTGGGAGGAACCATAATCCGACAAGAAATATCTCATCTATTGCGCGGATAGGTTTCGACAGACACCTGGTGAATGCTCAGTACATGTCTGAGGAGCGCCGATGAAGCGTAGAGGGGGAAGATCTTAATCCTGTAGGGCTTCTTAACCTATAAAGCAATCAATCTGTATGTGTATAGCCCGACTGCAAGGCGAATGTTACCGCCTCAACCCGATTCCGCACCCCGAGCTTGGAGAGGATGTTGCTGACGTGAGTCTTCACGGTGGATTGCTCGATGAAAAGCGCTTCTGCGATTTCGCTGTTGCTCAACCCTTGAACTATTAGGCGAAGGACATCCAGCTCACGCGAGCTGAGGTCGGTCGGAAATGCGGACATAGACTTGGTGGTTGGATGGACGGCTTCGTTAAGATGTGTGGGACCAGAGCGCCCCTCCCTCAGTTGATCGTAACGCTTGAGTTTGCCCAGAATAGCTGCCATGAGATCCTCAGGGTGAATCGGTTTCAGCAAGTAATCATCCGCCCCCAGCTCTTTGCCAAAACGAATGTCCTCGGCTTCCCCTTTTGCGGTCAGGAAAATAAAGGGGATCTGAAGATGTTTAGGAGTCTGCCGCACGCGTTGGTAAAAGTGGTAGCCGTTCATTTCAGGCATCATGACATCAGCGATGATCAGGTCCGGAATCTGTTCGCGGAGGATATCAAGGGCCTGCAATCCACTCGAAGCTTTGAGAACGCTGAACCCCTCCAATTGGAGAATGTCGGCTAAGCTGTCGAGGATCGCCGGCTCATCATCCACAACCAGAATAGTCCGCAGCTCAGGCATGAGGTTTTCCTTTACGAGATGCTTTGTCCGAAAGCGACATACTCAGTCGTCTCCAAGATTGAGTGGCAGCCAGACTTGAAACGTACTTCCCTTACCCAACGCGCTCTCAACCTTTATCTCACCGCCATGTAAGCGCACGAGTTTCCCGGCGATGGCCAAGCCCAGTCCCGCCCCTTGTAGATCTATGCGGACTCGATCGCCGCCCTTGAAACTCGAATAGAGTTTCGAGAGCTCATCCTTGGAAATCCCCATCCCATCGTCGCGGATAGAAACCCGGACCATCTCTCGAAGGATCTCGGCCTCGATCCACACATTGCCGCCTTTTTGGCCGAATTTGATCGCATTATCGATCAGCCGCTTGAATATCTCACGCGTATAGTGTGCGTGCCCATGCATGAGGAGTTCGTCGGGAAGGAAATGATGAAGCGCCACGCCCCGCTGCCCGGCCCGGTCCTGATACTCTTCCAGTAATTGTTGGAGATCCATCGAAAGGTCGATTTTCTGGTAGAGAGTCTGGAACTCGACACCGGCCGCACCGCTCTGGATATAGACAAACAAGGTCAGGTCCTCGAACAGCTTCACGAGTCGGAACACGGATGCTTGCATAACACGGGCGATGTCATCCGCCTCTCCAGGATCAAGATTCGCTATTCGCTCCTGATAGACCATCATATAGCTCTGAATGAGGTTGAGTGTAGCTCGAAGCTCCGGGTTGAAGTTATCGAAGTTCGGCTCTCGTCGATGTTCAATTTTCGTCTTGATGACGGAATTGAGCTCCTTTGCTCGCTGCAGCTTCGAGCGCAGCAAGATGATCAAATCATCTGGATCGAAAGGCTTCTTTATATAGTGATCGGCGCCGAGCGCGTAGCCATGCTGGATATCCCGGGGATCGCTCTTGGCGCTGAGGAAAACAAAGGGAATGGAGAGCCAGTCACGATTATCACGGACCTGCTTGAAAAACGCGTACCCATCCATCTCGGGCATCATGATGTCGCAGACGATGATATCCGGACGTTGCTCGTCCATCCTGGCTAAGCCCTCGATTCCATTGGTTCCCGTCATCACCGAGAAATCGGCGATCTCAAGACAATCTGCAAGGCTCTCAAGAAGGGAACTGTCGTCATCGAGGATCAGCACCGTTTCGTTCATGGATCCTGCCTCATTTCTCTGATCTGTCGCTGTCATGAACCGCAGGCAGCCAGACCGTGAAGGTCGTCCCCTCAGCTGGAATACCCGTGCTCTCAACATCGATATGACCATGGTGGCGCTTCACGATCTCGGAAGCGATAGAAAGGCCAAGCCCGGTACCCGGAGCCCCCGATTTACGCCCGACAGTTCCCCGATAAAACCGTTCGAAGAGATGGGGCAGGTCATTTGAAGAGATACCCAAACCGTCATCCCGAACGTGAAAACCAGCCCAGCTCGCCCCGTCTCGTTCTTCATGAACGGCACGCACCTCGATGTGGCCACCTGCGGGCGTGTAATGGATGGCATTGGTGAGCAGCACACTCAGCACATGACCGAGCAGGTTTATGTCTGCCTGCACGAGCGGGATGTGGGCCTCCTGCCGGACAACCACCAGCTCCAGCTCGTGCGATTCGGCCATGACCACCCGGTCTTGAGCGGTTTCGGCCAACAGGTCGTTCAAATCGACCGGTTCTATTTTGAGTTCAACCTGGCCTTGATCCAGGCGCGAAAGCCGCAACAAATCCTCGATCAATTGATTCAGACGAGTAATATCCCGGTCGAAGCGGTCGAGGTATTTAGGCTCCTCCGGATCCCTCTTTAACAGGCTGTGATTCAGTCGCAGCGAGGTGATCGGTGTTCGCAGTTCATGCGAGACGTTCGAGACGAAGGCATCCTTGGCTCTCTCGGCCGCCTTAAGTGGACTGATGTCCATTATTGTGCAGACAATAGCATTCACCTCATCGTCGTGGCGGATTGCCGCCAGGTGTATCACGGCGTCGAAAGTCGTCTTGTCTTTGCGTATCGCCAGGATCTCTATCCGTCTTGCATTGTCCGCAGTGAGAACATCTTCTAAGGCCAAACTCATCGAATCGGCCATAGAATCGTCAACGAGATCACGTACATGCTCTGATTGGATCTCATCCCTCATGTAGCCGAACGTATGTGTGATCGAAGAATTGCAGAGCCGGATTATCCCCTCAGGAGTCAGAAGAAGTACAGTATTGGGGCTGTTGTTCAGAATCGTCTCCAATTGTTCCGCTGAGTGTCGAAGTTCATCGGTGGCTTCCTCAACTGCTTGCTCGAGGGAAGCGCTGTGCTGCTCGAGTTCCTGGTACATTGTGGCGTTATCGATCGCAATCGCAGCTTGCGTTGCTAGCATGTCTACGAATTCGAACCACTCCTCATCAGGTGTAAATTCCGAGCGTTGGAAAAACTCGATTACACCCTTTACTTCGCCCTTAGCGATCAGTGGAGCGCTGATATATGAAATAAATCCTTCGGACTCAAATAGTGGGGACTGAAGAAGAGCTCCCGGCTCCTGGCGGAGATCGGGAACGAAGAGTGTCCATCGATTCTCCGCGGTCTGCCCTGCATAGCCTTCTCCAAACTCAAGCTTTGTGTGCTGGAGTGCCTCGGTCTTAAACCCCCGGCCCGCAGCGCGCAGAAGGTGCTGTTGATCCGGGTCAAAGAGCAGAACATCGGCGGCGTCGATACCCAATCGCTGTGTAATTTGATCGAGCAGAACCTCCAGGGTAGTAGAGAGATCCAGGCTGTCGGAGATCGCCAGGTCTATCTGGCGGAGGATTTCCATTCGCTCAAGATGGATGGCTCTCTGTTCCTGTGCTCTCTTGCGCTCGGTGATATCCATGATAATCGCGACGAATAAGGTTTCGTGTTCATATTTCAGGAGCTGCAGATGAACTTCCACATCATAAAGTGATTGATCCTTTCGTTTGTGAACAGTCTCAAAAGTTATGTTTCCTGTTTCACCTTTACGTAGGGGTGCTATCACCTTTTCAAATAATTCAGCTGTAAACTCAGGTTTAATATCGATCGGTGTTAGTTCCTGCAATTCTTCCATCGAATAACCCAGGTTTTTCTGGGCGGCGCTATTCACCTGAGTAAATTTCAAGGTATCTGTTTCGAACATAAATATTTCATTATGTGAGTCTTCGAAGATACGGCCAAAACGTGCGATTTGTTCCTCAGCACGCTTAATATCTGTAATGTCGGTAAAGACAGCCATGGTGCCGGTGAAATTACCCTCCTTATCGATACGAGGATTGCCACTCACCAGGGCGGAAACCCGCCTGCCATCCTTACATACCAGTTCCAACGCGTAGTGGTCAGCCTGGCCGAGCATTCGTCTTTCGATGGCTGCCCGGACAATGGGCTCTTGACCGGGAAAGACAATCTCTTTCCAGTGCATTCCCACCAATTCTTCAAACGTGTAGCCAAGCAAGCTCGCCGCCGCAGGATTGACGAAGGTTAGGAAGCCTTCAGCATCCTCCAAGACGATGCCTTCAGCCATGCTCTGGACGATGTCTTCGTTGAAGGCGGCCAACTCTTGTGTCTCACTGAAAAGCCGGGTGTTTTCGATGGCGATGGCAGCCTGATTGGCAAAGGTCGTGATGGCGGGCACATCGGACTCGCTCAGGTCGGAGCCGGTGAAGGTCAGCAAACCCTGAACCTCGCCGCCAATGACCAAGGGGGCAATGATGGTCTGCCGCGTCTCCAATAAATCCAGCATCCGGCTTGCCAGTGAGCGTATCGGACGGGGTAAGATCTCTTCAATGGGTTTGATGTCAAAAATACTGAATATCGTCTCTCGACTGGTGATAAGATTGTGGAAATACCCATCCGGAATCAGAGAGAAACGGTAACCCTCCGGCGAGAGGCCGGTTAGTTTTGTGATAGCCCGTAATAGGTCCAAATTGAGGTTGTAATAGGAGATGATCAGCTGCGCTTGGTCTTCGCTCAGGGTGAAGACCGTAGCATCAAAACCCATCTTGCCTGCTTGCTCGCCGATGGCACGGTACACTTCCTCAGGAGTGCTTGCCCGCTGTACGGCTGGTGCAGCCTGGCTGAGGGCCAACAGCAGGCGCTGGCTGCGGGATTTCTCATCCTCAACCTGCACCCGCCTAATAGCTGCTGTCACCTGCCCGGCAATGTCGGCAACTCGCTTTGTGTCCTCCTCGATAAAAGGCTCACGGCGAGAGAAATCCATCAGACCGATCGGCTTTC
The DNA here is from genome assembly GCA_034430795.1 of Anaerolineales bacterium. Taxonomy (GTDB): domain Bacteria; phylum Chloroflexota; class Anaerolineae; order Anaerolineales; family E44-bin32; genus E44-bin32. Next base: position 29,150 of record DAOUDJ010000120.1, read on the forward strand.
CAGCCGATACAAGGGGGACAACTATAATAGATTGGACACCCACAAGTTTGAAAATTTTCGAAATTAATTTCCTTATCACGCGCCGCGATTTTCCTGAAAGGAGGGGGGTTTGCGTGAATTCCATCATCCAACTTTGTATGAACTCCGCATCGTTGATGAGCCGTGGCCCATCGGCCAGAAGGAACTCCTGGGACAAACTCCCTTCCGTCAAAGGGATGCGAATATCTGGGATGCGTGTACCGATAAGTTTTTCAACCCGTTTCGCCACTGCCGGCTGAAGGGCGAGATTTTGCATCTCCAAGTACTTTTGATCCTCACTAACCAGATAGACCGTGGTGCTTTGGCTGTTGAAAACGCGCTTGGCCTCCTCGGTGAGCAATTGCATGATCTCTGGGAGATTCTCACCGCGGTTGATAGCGGTGTTAATCGTATTAATCAGCGTCAGATCCTCGGTGCGCTGCTGGACCTCTCGCTCCGCCCGCACCCGCTCGGTGATGTCCGTGATTACCGCTTGAGCACCTTCATATGCACCATCCTTGGAGGTAAGCGGGGTGGAAGACACGATGACGGTGCGCGAGTCGCCATCCTTTCGCTTCAGAGTGGTCTCATATTGCGTTCGCACGCCTTTTTTTCGAATGCTTGTCTGGATTTTAATCGCACTGAATTCTTCAGGTTCAACGATCTCGTTGAGCGACATCCCCAGCAGCTCGATGGAGGAGTAACCGAGCATTTCAGCGAAAGCCGGGTTTGTGTAGGTGATACGCTCCTCTGAATCCACGGTCGCTATACCTGTTAAAGCTGTCTCCGCTACCCCACGATAGCGCTGCTCGCTTGCGCGTAACGCTTCATTTGCGAGTTTATTATCCTCGCGGATCATCCTCTCTTCCAGAGCTTTTTTAACAGCAGGACCCAGACGTCCCAATCTATCTTTAAGTAGATAGTCGACCGCTCCCCTGCGCATGCATTCGAGCGCGGCTTCTTCGATCGTTCCGGTCACAACGATGAATGGGATATCCAAATCAGTTTCCGAGAGGATTTCGAGCGCCTGGAGACCGGTGAATTGAGGGAGGTTGTAATCCGCCAGGATGATGTCGAGAGCCGGATCGAGGTGCTGCCTGAAATCGTCCTCAGTCTCAACCCGCTGCCAGCTCGGGTCATAGCCCGCTTTGCGCAGCTCGTGTGCCATGAGTTCGGCATCAGCCGGCAGATCCTCAAGTATCAATACGTTGAGCGGTGTTCCCATCGCCTTCGTCTCCCGGTTTCAGGCAGACAAGCACAGTCTTTTACTTGCTAATAAACATCGACCACGTCGTTTAAGGTGGGGCAATGTTGAGCAGGAGCCAGTAAAATCCCAACTCGCTGACGATGTCCGAAAACTTATCGAAATCCACAGGTTTTCTGATGTAGCTGTTGACGCCTAATTTGTAACTTTCGATAACATCTCGCTCCTCATCCGATGAAGTGAGGATGACTACCGGTATGGTTTTTGTCCGCTCGTCAGCCCGGATACGCCGCAAGACCTCCAATCCATCTACTTTGGGCAATTTCAAATCGAGCAGGATCAGCTTGGGGGAATTCTCGATGTTTTGTTCAGCGTATTCACCCTCACAAAAGATAAACTCCAGCGCTTCAGCCCCATCGCGAACGACAAGTATGTGATTGCTGACCTTATGGCTCTTAAAGGCATGCAGGGTCAGCTCCACGTCGTTGGGGTTATCCTCGACAAGCAAGATCTCGACCGCATTTTTAGTCACCATGATTACCTCCTCTGCATGTAAAGTAGAAAGTTGCACCCTGGTCCACCTCGGCCTCGGCCCATACACGTCCACCGTGGCGGCGAATGATGCGCTGTACGTTAGCCAAGCCGACACCCGTGCCTTCAAATTCCTCGGCCCTGTGGAGCCTCTGGAACACGCCAAAGAGCTTATCGGCGTACTGCATGTCAAAACCGACACCGTTATCTTTTACGAAATAAACCTGTTCGCCGTCCAGTTCAAGATGACCGATTTCGATCACGGCCGGATCCCTGCCGCGCGTGAATTTAAGGGCATTGTCTAGTAAGTTGGTGTAAATCAACTTTATCAACGAGGGATCAGCCTGGCAATCTGGCAGATCGGCGATCGCCAGCTCAACCGCGCGTCCCGCCATGTCACCTTCCAATTCTGCCAGGGCAAGATCGACGATTTTGTTTGGGGATACGCGTTGCGTGACCAGTTCTTGCCGCGCCAGGCGGGAAAACGCCAACAGATTGTCGATCAGTTCATCCATATCACGGGTATTATTCCGCACCAGGCTAAGGTAGCGTTGGGCCTCGCTGGAAAGGTCGGAAAGATGCTCATCCATGAGTATTCGTGAAAAACCGTCGATGGCGCGTAATGGGGAACGCAGGTCGTGGGAAACAGAGTAAGCGAAAGCCTCGAGTTCTTCATTTGCAGCTTCAAGCTGGGCTGTTCGCTGAAGAACCCTCTCCTCGAGTTCTTCATTAAGTTTTTGAATCTCGATCTCCGCCTTCTTGCGATCGGTGACGTCAACGACACTGGAATACAGAGCAGTCTGGTTGCCTTCTGCATCTTGCACCGCATTAGCATAAGATAGCGCAATAAACGTCGAGCCATCTTTCTTGAGTGCTGTGTATTCTCCGGACCATTTTCCAGTATTCGTTATGGATTCAACAATTTTTTGAGCTTCATCCTTGTCGGCAATAAAATCAAGGATCGGTTTACCGATTACTTCATTCACATTCTCGTACCCCCATAGCCTGGCAAAGGCGGGGTTAGCGTGAGTGAGGAACCCATCATTACTGCCGATACTGTCAGCGCTCGATGAGGATTCGAAGGCAAAATCTTTGATGCGAAGTTTCCCCTCCGCCTCCCTGCGCTCGGAAATGTCCTCGCCTGAACTGAGCGTGCCCTGGATCTTGCCTTCTTCATCGACCAATAACGTATTGTGCCAGGCGATTATTCTCTCTGAGCCATCTTTCGAGAGCACCGGATTCTCGTAGTATTCGGTTGGCTCCATTTCTCCTGCCATCAAGAGTTTATAAACCGCGCGAATTTCAAGCCTATTCCTCTCAGGAATATAAGTATCAAACCAATTCTGACCGACGATCTCGTCCTCTTCTATGCCAAGCATTCTGCAACCGGCGTTGTTGATTAACGTGATCTTTTCATCAGCGTCGATGACGACGAAGATCGTCCCGGCCACATCGAGGTACTGCTGCGCCTTATCCCTCTCCTTTATTAATTCTTCTTGGGCTTGCTTACGGTTGGTCACTTCCTTGTCTAACTCATCGCGCGAGGCTGTTATTAACTGTAAGCCTGCCGTCATTT